>NZ_JACVYG010000107.1:0-12617 GCF_014712245.1 Streptomyces sp. 5-10 | reverse complement strand
CAAGACACCCGCCGCCCTCGCCGCCACCGCCACCCGGACCGCCGAGGCCCCGGCCGTGGAGGACAACGGAGTGGGCACACTGCCCATGACCCCGATCATGCACTGGCTGCACGAGCGCGAAGGGGCGACCGCCGGTTATCACCAGTCGGTGCTGCTGGAAGTGCCACCGACGCTGACACTCGACCGGCTGATCGCATCAGTACAGGCCGTGATCGACCACCATGACGCACTGCGACTGCGACTGCGGATCGTCGGCGGGGACGGTGACGGCCGCCCCGGCGGCGGTGGCGCCGACGCCTGGCAGCTGGACATCACACCGCCCGGCTCCGTCGCGGCAGCGGATCTGGTACGCCGAACCGCGGCGATCGCAGGTGGCGACGAGAATCTGCGGGCGGCGGTGGCCGCCGAAAGCGCGGCGGGTCAGGCCCGACTGGACCCGCACTCCGGCACCGTGCTGCAGGTCGTCTGGCTGGACGCGGGGGACCGACGCCCCGGCCGGCTGCTCCTGCTGGCCCACCACCTGGTGATGGACGGAGTGTCCTGGCGGGTGCTGCTGCCCGACCTCATCGCCGCGTACGAGGCGGTCGAGGCCGCCCGGCCGCCCGCACTCCAGCCCGTCGGCACCTCCTTCCGCCGATGGTCGCGACTGCTCACCGACCAGGCCGTCGACCCCGCCCGGGAAGACGAGCTGGACATGTGGACCCGTATGACCAGGGACCCTGGGCTCACCGTGGCCACCGACACGCTCGACCCCGCCCGTGACGACGTACGCAGCCTGCGTTCGCTCACCGTCGTCCTCGACCCGGCACGCACCGAACCCCTCCTCACGACCGTACCCGCCGCGTACCACGCGGGGGTCGATGACGTCCTCCTCACGGCCCTGGTCCTGGCCGCGGCCCACTGCTACGGCACCGACGAAGCCACCGCCCTGCTGGTCAACGTCGAGGGACACGGCCGGGAGGACATCGCCGACGCCCTCGATCTGACCCGCACCATCGGCTGGTTCACCAGCATGTATCCGGTACGCCTCGACGCCGGTGCCGTCGACTGGACCGAGGTGGCAACCGGCGCCGCCAGCCTGAGCGGTGCCCTCAAACGCGTGAAGGAACAGCTCCGCGTCCCGGACCACGGCATCGGCTACGGCCTGCTGCGCTACCTCAACCCCCGCACCGGGCCCCAGCTCGCGGCGCTGAACACGCCGCGCATCGGCTTCAACTACCTCGGCCGGTACACCGGCAGTGGCTCCGCCACCTGGCCCTACGCCAAGGAGAGCACGGCCCTCGGCGGCGGCTCCGACCCGGATCTCGCCCTCACCCACTGCCTCGACATCAACGCACTCACCGAGGACACCGCCGACGGGCCGCGCCTCACGGCGACCTGGGCCTGGGCCCGCCACCTGATGACGGAAGCGGAGGTCAGCCGGTTCGCAGAGGCATGGCGTACGGCCGTGGACGGACTGATCGCCCACCTCAGGCATCCCACATCCGGTGGCCGCACACCCTCCGACGTGCCGCTGGTCCCGCTCGACCAAACCGAGATCGAACACGTCGAGGCACTGGTCCCGGAGGCCACCGACATCCTGCCGCTGACCCCGTTGCAGGAGGGGTTGCTGTTCCACGCGGTCTATGACGATGGCGCGCCGGATGTGTACATGGTGCAGCTGGTCTTCGATCTCGAGGGTTCGGTGGATGTGGTGCGGTTGCGGGGGGCCGCGGAGGGGTTGTTGCGGCGGTATCCGCATGTGGGTGCGGGGTTTGTGCATGAGGGTGTGTCGGTGCCGGTTCAGGTGGTGCCTGGTGGGGTGCGGGTGCCGTGGCAGGAGGAGGATCTGCGGGGTCTGGGGGAGGCGGAGGCGCGGGGAGTTTTCGAGCGGTGGCTGGCGGAGGACCGTGTCGAGCGTTTTGATCTGGCGCGGCCGCCGTTGCTGCGGTTCGCGCTGTTCCGGCTGGGGGAGGACCGTTTCCGGTTGGTGATGACGAATCACCACATCCTGCTGGACGGCTGGTCCACTCCGCTGCTGGTGCGGGATCTGTTCGCCTTGTACGAGCATCCGGGCGGGGAGAGCGCACTGCCCAGGCCGACGCCGTACCGCGACTACCTCGCGTGGTACGGATCGCGGGATCGGGGTGCGGCGGTTGCGGCGTGGTGTGGGGTGTTGGCGGGGGTGGAGGAGGCGTCGGTGTTGGGGCCGGTGGTGTCCGGTGGTGGTGGGGTGGTGCCGGGTGAGGTGTGGTGTGAGGTTCCGGAGGGGTTGACGGGGCGGTTGGTGGAGCGTGGCCGGGAGTTGGGGCTGACGTTGAACACGTTGGTGCAGGGGGCGTGGGGTGTGGTGTTGGGTCGGTTGTTGGGGCGTGAGGATGTGGTGTTCGGGGCGACGGTGGCGGTGCGGCCGGTGGAGTTGGTGGGTGCGGAGTCGTTGGTGGGGTTGTGTATCAATACGGTGCCGGTGCGGGTTAGGGCGGTGGCTGGGGTGTCGGTGTCGGGGTTGTTGTCGGGGTTGCAGGAGACGCAGGCGCGGTTGTCGGAGCATCAGTTCGCGGGGTTGCCGGAGATCCAGGCGGCGGCGGGTGCGGGGGCCCGGTTCGACACGGTGGTGATTTTCGAGAACTATCCGGTAGCGCCCGGCGCGGCTTCGGGGGCTCTGGGAGACAGCGGTGTGACCGTGCGGGGCAGCGGGGGCCGGGATGCGACGCATTACACGTTGGCGTTGACGGTGATTCCTGGTGAGCGGCTTCAGGTGCGGTGGGGATACCGGCCTGATGTGTTCGACCGGGATGCGGTGGAGGTGATCGCGGCTCGTTTCGTGCGGGTGCTGGAGGCGATTGCTGCTGATCCGGGGCGTGTGGTGGGACGGATCGATGTGCTCAGCGGGGACGAGCGGGGGCAACTGGAGCGCTGGGGTGGGGATGTGTCCGGTGGGGTGGGTGAAGGCGTTGCTGATGTGCTGCCGGGGTTGTTTGAGGGGTGGGTGCGGCGTGATCGGGGTGCGGTGGCGGTGGTGTGTGGGGGGTGTGAGGTGTCGTATGGGGAGGTGAATGAGCGGGCGAATCGTCTGGCGCGGGTGTTGGTGGGGTTGGGTGTGGGGCCGGAGTCGCGGGTGGGGTTGGTGGTGTCGCGGTCGGTGGAGATGGTGGTGGCGTTGCTGGCGGTGGTGAAGGCGGGTGGGGCGTATGTGCCGATCGATCCGCGTTATCCCGCGAATCGGATCGCCTTCATGCTGGACGATGCTCAGCCGGAGGTGGTGCTTGCCATCAGCCAGACAGCCGACCGGGTACCGACAGGGGTCGGTCTACGGTTGCTGGTATTGGACGCCGAGGACACCCGGCAGCTCCTGACTCAGGCATCTGGCACTGACCTGACGGATGCCGATCGCGTGAGTCCGGTTGATGCGCGGCATCCGGCGTATGTCATCTATACCTCGGGGTCGACAGGAGCTCCGAAGGGTGTGGTGGTGTCCCGGGCTGCTGTTGAGGGGTTCTTGGCTGCGGTGGGGGAGCGGGTGGGGTTGGGGGTTGGGGATCGGTTGTTGGCGGTGACGACGGTCTCGTTCGATATTGCGGCGTTGGAGGTGTTTTTGCCGTTGGTGTGTGGGGCGGGNTGGGGGGTTGGGGATCGGTTGTTGGCGGTGACGACGGTCTCGTTCGATATTGCGGCGTTGGAGGTGTTTTTGCCGTTGGTGTGTGGGGCGGGTGTGGTGGTGGCGTCGGATGCCGAGGTGGGTGATCCGGTGGTGTTGTCGGGGTTGGTCAAGCGGTGGGAGGTGTCGGTGATGCAGGCTACGCCGACGCTGTGGCAGGCCGTTGTTTCGCAGGTCCCGGAGATGCTGCGGGGTCTGCGGGTGCTGGCTGGTGGTGAGGCGTTGCCGGCTGGGCTGGCTCGGCGGTTGGGTGAGTTGGGTTCGCAGGTGGTCAATCTGTACGGTCCGACCGAGTGCACCATCTGGTCCACCACCGCTACGCTCGACTCCGCCGTCCAGGGTGTCCCGCCGTTGGGCCGTCCGTTGTGCAACACCTCGGTGTATGTGCTGGATGGTGGTTTGGGGTGGGTGCCTCCGGGTGTGGTGGGTGAGTTGTACATAGCCGGTGCCGGGTTGGCGCGGGGGTATGCGGGGCGTGGCGGGCTGACGGCGGAACGGTTTGTGGCGTGCCCGTGGGCCGGGCCTGGGGGGCGGATGTACCGGACTGGGGATCTGGTGCGGTGGCGGGTGGACGGGCGGTTGGAGTTCGTGGGCCGGGTGGATGATCAGGTCAAGGTGCGGGGTTTCCGTATCGAGTTGGGTGAGGTGGAGGCGGCGCTGGCGTCGCATCCGCAGGTGGTGCGTGCGGCGGTCGTGGTCCGTGAGGACCGGCCCGGTGATCGGCGGCTGACCGGTTATGCCGTACCGGCGGCTGGGTCCCGTCTGGTGGGTGCGGAGTTGCGTGAGTTCCTGGCGGGTGTGCTGCCGGAGCACATGGTGCCGTCGGCCGTTGTCGTGTTGGAGCAGTTGCCGCTGACGGCGAATGGGAAGCTGGACCGCAAGGCGCTGCCCGCCCCCGACTACACCCCCGCCCCCGGGCGTACACCGGCCACCCCCACGGAAGAGGCGTTGTGCGGGTTGTTCGCCCAGGTGCTGGGTCTGCCCCACGTCCCCGCCGACGCCGACTTCTTCGCGTTGGGCGGCCATTCCCTGCTCGCCATGCGCCTCATGGGCCGGTTGCGCGCCGAGACCGGTGCCCGTCTGGGCATGCAGGCCCTGTTCCAGGCCCCCTCCCCGGCTCGGCTCGCTCGCCTCCTGGACGACGGGGAAAGCTCACACGACTTCGACGCCATCCTGGCCATCAGGTCCGAGCCGGACACACCCAAGCTGTTCTGTGCGCATCCGGCGAGTGGCATCGGTTGGGCCTACCAGGCGCTGGCCGGACACGCGGTCGGCAGCTTCTCCCTCTACGCCCTTCAGGCCCGTGGCCTCGATGTGTCGCGGGAGGCGGCGGCGAGCATCGAGGAGATGGCGGACGACTACGTGGCCACGATGAGGTCGATCCAGCCCTCGGGGCCGTACAACCTCCTGGGCTGGTCCTTCGGCGGAATGGTGGCGCACGCCATGGCCGCGCGCCTCGAGGCCATGGGGGAACGGGTCGATCGGCTGTTCCTCCTGGACGCGTATCCCCTCGAGCGGCAGAGCGCCGAACCGCTCTGGTGCCCGTCCCGCAGGGAAGTGGTCGAGGACCTGCTGAGGGTCGCCCGTAACCAGTACGACCCGGTGGCGGACGACGGGCTGTGGCGGCCACCTCCCCTCGGGACCGAGGTCAGCGAAGAGCACGTGGATGGCATCTACCGGGCCTACCAGACGAACCTCGACATGATGGCGCGCCACACCCCTCCCGTCCTCAAAGGCGACATCGTCCTCGTGCGCGCGGCGATACCGGAGAGCGACGCGAGGACGGGCGACCCCCTGGATTGGCGACCGTACGTGGAAGGGGACATCAGGATCGTCGACATCGACTGCACCCACTCCGAGATGCTCGACACCGCGGCGGCGAACGAGATCGGCACCGTCGTCGCTCGCGATGTCAGAGCCCTTGGAGCACGGGGAGCACAGGAGTGAAGGCGCAGGTCACGCCGCGCGCAGTCGGCGGGAGGGAGACCGTACCAGGTGGTCGGGCAGGACCCGGGCGACCCCCAGGGCATGCATGGCCAGCACGAGGTCATGCGTGTGCCCCGGGGTCCCCAGAAGACGGCAGTTGAGCAGGCTCTCGGCCGCGCGGAGGTGGTTGCGGACCGTCTTCAGATGGACGCCGACCTTCTGTGCGGTCTGCTCCACGTTGCCGCCGCAGGCCACCCACGCCGCCAGCGTCCGCCGTAGCTCTCTGCGGTCCGCGTCGAGACGTCCGAGATAGATCCGGGCCCATTCCTGGGCGCCGTCGTCCGCCAGTAGATCGCCGAGGTTCCGCTCATCGGACACCGCGTTCGCCGTATGGGCCGTATGGGCCGTATGGGGAGGTAAGGCCCGGAGCTCCAGCGCGAGGCTGAGCACGGCCCGGTCGGGCAGGCAGGTGAGATCCAGGGCGAGGAGCTCGCTGACCTTCGCGATGCGCGCCGCCACCGTGTTGCGATGGGAGCCGGTGGCCTTCGCCACATCGAGACGGGAGAACCGCAACGACAGATCGATCGTTCGCAGCATGCTCTCCCGTACGGCGGGGGCGAGCGCGTCGAGCGGGCGGAGGAAGGCCTCTGCCCACGCCTGGCCGGCGCCCGGGTCGAGGAAGAAGGACAGACCGGGTTCCTCCCGGGCCGCCATCACCAGCTTCTCCTGGCTGTTCCCCGCCATGGTGAGGGCTCGGTGTGCCTCCCGGTGTGCCTCCTCGAGGCTCGCCAGCGGCTTGGGATGGCTGGCGCCCATCCGGAGCCCTGGAACGTCGGCCACCAGGTCGTGCAGCCGCTGGGCGACACTCGTCCCGCGATCCTCACCGGACGAGGGCGGCCACTCGGGCGTGACGACGAAGAGCTGATCGGAACGGAAGGGCGAGCGGACGACCAGGGCCTGCTGCCGCAGTGCGTTCTCCAGCTTGGAGGCCGTGGCGTTCAGCTCCCCCTCGCCGCAGGTGATGAGGTGCACCCGAACCTGATCGGCGGAGAACAGCCCGGGGTACAGCGACTGGCCGATCTCCTGGGCGAGTTGGGTGAGGCCGTTCAGCGCCAGATGGAGCACCGCGGCCCGCATCGAGCTCATGGTCTGCTGCAGCCGGTACTGGTCGCTGTCCATCTCCTCCGCGCGGATCAGCAGGCTCAGCAGCACGGTGGAGCGCGCGATGATCTTCTCGGTGGACTCGTTGAAGTCCTGGTCGCGCACCACGATGAGAACCATGTGGGGTGGGTGATAGCCGATCGAGTAGAGCCGCACGCTGTGCTTCCCATGGTTGATGGACGCGGCTCCCACTTCCCCGCCCACGATGCGTGCCACCATGGCGGCCGGCGGCTCCACCAGCGGGCCCCCCGCGCTCAGTTCGGACGTCAGCACGGCCTTGTGCGGATCGACCAGGCGCACCGCCCCCTCCACCGCCTTGGCCAGCCGGTCGAGCAGGGTCTGCAGCCTGTGGTGCCGCTGCCTCCCCGGCCGCCGTATCTGGTCCAGCATCTCCTCCAGCTGCTGAGCGCGGTCCTCGTACTCCCGCAGCCGCTCACGGCTGACGACCTGCGCCACCTCCGATCCGCACAGCTCCTCGCTGCCGACGAGCAGGGGCACACCGTGTTTCCTGGCATTCACCAATACGGCTTCGGGCACGTCCTGCGGAGTGGTGCGCATGATCGCAAGGCCCGCCGCACCACTGCGCGCCAGGATGCGGATCCGGTGCTCGGCGGCGGCGGGATCCGTCAGCCACGGCTGATCAGGCGCCACGATGACCAGCAGATCGCGCAGCCCGGTGTCCAGGAGCCGAATGTTCCTCTCCGACTCCGGGTCGGACAGCCAGACACCCAGCACCGTACGGGCCTGGAAGGAGTTGCGGTCGACAGCATCAAGGAAATGCAGCCCTAAGGCCGGTTTTTCGCACAGTGAACCCAAACTTGGCACTGATGCCCCCGTGACGAAGATGTTCAATGGTCCATGAAAGGTGCTGCGCCGCAGCGAGAAGTGATGCGCCGCAGCAGTGGTGGCGAGAGCGCACACGCATGATGAGGCGCGCGGCGGACGTCGCGCTGAAGGCGCTGCTCAGGTCGGAGAGTGCCCGGACGCCGACCCTGACGGACAGATGGACGGCGGCATGGCCGACATGATGCCGAAAGCCGCACTGGCGCACTTCCGTAAGGACCGCCCGACAGCCACTGGTCCCTGGCTGTGGCGGAAAAGGGCCGCCTTCATCTCTGGTGAGACTTCATTACTGGCACTGCACACCGCAGCAACCTCCCCGTTAACGCAGCCCCGACAATCATTCTGCCGTCCCGCGCCGCCTCGGCGCCGTCTCAAGATCCGAGTGGCACTGTCCTGCCACCGGCCAGGTATGCCCGTGGATGCGTGGATGATCAGGGATCGGTGCTCCCGCGGCGGCACGGTGACACGGCGCCACGGCGACCTGGCGGCATGCAGAAGGCGCCCCGGTCGCGCCCGCGGACGGGCCCTCGTCGGGGCGCCTGTTCAGGCTCCTCGTGGGTCGGTCACCAGGTCACGGGCAGCGAGGTGAGCCCTCCCGTCAGCACGTTGTTCCTGGACACCAGCTCGTCGATCGGCACCGCGAGTCGCAGCCCGGGAAGGCGGGCGAACAGCGTCTGATAGAGCACGTCCAGCATGACCCGGACCAGCGGGGCGCCAATGCAGTAGTGCAGGCCGTAAGCGAGCGTCATATGCGGGTTCTCGTTTCGCGTGATGTCGAAACGCTCCGGCTCCCGGAAGACACGGGGGTCACGGTTGGCCGTCTGCGGGCTGAGCGCGATCAGATCCCCCTCGGAGATCCGCGTCCCCTTGTACTCGAAATCGGTCCGGGCGTACCTGGTGATGCAGGCGTCCGAGGCCGGTGCGAACCGCAGGATCTCTTCCACGGCACGGGGAGCCAGGCCGGGATCCGCCTCCAATAGCGCCCGCTGATCCGGATTCCGCAGGAACAGCAGGGTGCCGTAGTCGGTGAACGACACACTGGTCTCGAAACCGGCGATGATCAGCGTCGATACGTACGTCTGAATGGCGTCGTCCGGCGGGAACCCCGTCTCCTGCTGCTTGAGGACCAGGTCGGTGATGACGTCGTCGGCCGGTTCGGTGCGTTTGAGCTCGATGAACTTAGCGATGTACTCACGCATTTCCAGCATGGCGGTGACGGCGATCTGCTGGTCGCTGGTGTGGAAGGTGCCTTGCGACCAGGTGCCGAGCTGCTCACGGTCGGCGAAGGGGATGCCCAGCAGTTCGCTGATGACAAACACCGGAAGCCGCTTCGCTATCTCCTGGTGGAAATCGGCCGGCCGCGGAAGCTCCTGGAATCGGCTCAGCAGCTCGTCCACGGTCCGCTGGATCCGTGGCCGCAGGGAACGCATCCGCTGGGCACTGAACGACGGAATCAGCACCTGCCGGGCCTTGGTGTGGTCGACGACCTCGGTCTCGTACTCGCCCCGCGGACCGCCGAGAATGACCGCCGCGCTGTAGCGGGGTGCGTTCGGTGGATCGAAATGCGAGCGTCCCAAACGCGCGTCGGAGATGAGCTTCTTCACATCCTCATGCCGAGTGACCAGCCACGCCGGATCGCCGACAGGGGTGAGGACCTTGACGATGGGATCGTTCTCCCGCAGCTCGGCGAACCGGGGCGGCAGTTCCATCAGGCCGGACTGGTCGAAGGGCAGGCGCGGAATGCTCTCATCGGTGCTCTCGGCGGCAGACATGCGATGGTCTCCTATTCGGCACGGGCTCTCTTGACGCGGGCCTGTCTACGGTTGCTCGATGACGTGGATGCATTGCCCCGGGCACTCGTAGGCCGCCGTATCGACTGCGTCCTGGTCCTCATCGGGGACATCCGCCTGACATGTCTCGCCGCCCGGCTGGTCCAGCAGCCGGCCGTTCTGGCGCACATAGGCGAGACTGTCGTCCGCGATCGAGAACACGCGCGGCGCGGTTTCCTCGCACTGTCTGCTGTTGAGGCATCTGCTCTGGTCGATCCACACCTTCATGGCGCTTCTTTCCTGCTCAATGCCGCTCGATCTCCCAGTACGTCCAGTGCGTCCGGCACGCCCAGTGCGTCCAGTGCTCCAGCGCTCTCCATTGCAGCAGGGTCGTTTGCAGCAGACGGGTCGTTGATGCCCTGGATGGCCGCTTTACCAAAGAGAGAAGGTCGGTCCATGACAGCCCCGTAGTGGTACGCGGGCGCGCCGTTCACTCAACGGGCCCCTCCATGCTGCCGTGTGTCCGGCTGTCGCAACGCATGCACAAGCCAAATGGCACTCTCCTGCCATCGCCCGTGGGGTGTCATAGCCGGGAAAATCGCTGAATCCGGCCCATCCGGGCCCCTGTCCGGGCCCTTATCCGGACCCCCGGGAGGGCGCCTGGGAAGGGGGCCCGGACCCCTCGCCGCGCCGGCAACGGCACCGTGTCCGCACGGCCGTGTCGGCTGGTCACGACCGTCCGTGCCGCACACACCTGTGCATCCGTGCCATGGCCACCAGTTGGCCTGTGCAGAGATGACCCTTTCTCTGGTTGGCGGATGGCTTGTAGCGTCGAAAAAGTTTTTGGGCGGAGGCTGTGAAGCGGGGGAGGGTCCGTTCATCCGAGCCCTTTCGGCTACTGGCATCGGGTACCACCGTGCGGTCGCCGGAACCGGTCATTGAAGGGATGGGGCACGTGGGTGCAGCCGAGGTACGCCCTGGGCGTTGGCTTCGCCGCTTTCGGAGAGGCGAGTCTCCGCAAGACATCCGACTGATCTGTTTTCCGCATGCGGGTGGCGCCGCCACCTTCTTCTTTCCCTTCGCAAGAGGGCTGAACGTATCGGCGGAAGTCCTGGCCGTTCAGTATCCGGGCAGGCAGGACCGCCACCGGGACGCGTGCATAGACAGCGTCGAGGAAATGGCCGACCTCATCTTCGAGGATGTGCGGACTCTCGACGATCGTCCGCTGGTCTTCTTCGGGCACAGTATGGGCGCGGTGCTGGCATTCGAGGTGACGCGACGCCTCGAAGAGAAGGACGGGATCAGCCCGCGACGGCTGTTCGCATCGGCCCGCCCGGCTCCCTCACGGCGCCGAGACGAGAAGCTGCGGACGGACGACGCCCAGCTCATAGCGGACCTCAAGGCGCTGAACGGTCCGAACTCCGGGATCTTCGCCGATGAGGATGCCCTTCGCGTCATCCTGCCCGCCATCCGCAGCGACTACAAGGCGATCGAAGGCTATGCGGTTTCTCCGGACACCAGGGTCACATGCCCTATCTCCACCGTTATCGGTGTCTCCGATGAGCGAGTGACCTCTGATGAGGCGGAGGACTGGGGAAAGCACACCACCGGCGATTTCGAGCTGATGGTCTTCCCAGGCGGCCACTTCTACCTCACTGAGCAACTGCCCGATGTCGCCCGTTTCGTCGCCGAGCGCATCACTCAGTGAACGAATTCGGTGCATCGGGCACCTGATTGAGACCAGAGGCCAGTTGATCCGGCCCTTTTAGCGCGACCCCTTGAGAACCTGTTGGCCGGTTTCCGGCCGGACGGCTGGCGGACTGCTGTCCACATCTGACATGGCGTAATTCCATTGGCGTTGGAAGGGTTTGCTGTGCGGGATAGGCGAGTACTCACGGATGCTGAGCTGCGCGATCGACTCTCTGATGCGTCCGAAAAGCGGCAGTTCGAGATCGTGCTCGCCCTGGTACGTGAAGAGATCGCTCAGATACTCGGCTCACGCAGCCCAGAAGACATCGCCGAGCAGGCTTCCTTCCGCTCTCTCGGCGTCTACCGGGAGAAGCGTCAGCAGCTGATCAGCAACCTTACCGAGCGTTCAGGGGTTCGCCTCCCGTCGACGGCTCTGTTCGACTATCCGAACCCGGCCGCGCTGGCGCGCTATGTGAGGTCTCGGATCGTGGGCGACGTCGCTGACGCTTCCCCCGCCTCGGCCGGCGTGCCGGGGGACGACGACCGGCGCGATGCCGACGACCCGATCGCCATCGTGGGTCTGGCCTGCCGCTACCCCGGCGGGGTGAGCTCCCCCGATGAGCTGTGGGACGTGGTGGCGAACGGCCGGAACACCATCTCGGACTTCCCCACCGACCGCGGTTGGGACCTGGAGAACATGTTCGACCCGGACCCGGCGCATGCGGGCACCTCGTATGTGCGGAAGGGCGGGTTCCTCCACGATGCCGCCGACTTCGACGCGGAGTTCTTCGGAATGTCGCCGCGCGAGGCGCTGGCGGTGGATCCGCAGCAGCGGTTGCTGCTGGAGACGTCATGGGAAGCGATCGAGGCTGCGGGGATCAACCCCCTTGAACTGCGCGGTACCCCGACCGGGGTCTACTTCGGCGTCATTTACAACGACTACGCCTCGCGCCTGAACACCTTCCCCGGCGAACTCGAGGGGTACCTGCTCAACGGCAGCCGGCAGAGTGTGGCCTCCGGCCGCGTGGCGTATGTGCTCGGCCTTGAGGGTCCGGCGGTCTCGATGGACACCGCGTGTTCGTCGTCGTTGGTGGCCCTGCACCAGGCCAGTGCGGCGCTGCGCCGTGGTGAGTGCTCGATGGCCCTGGCCGGGGGCGTGGCGGTGATGTCGGCCCCGGGTCTCTTCCTGGAGTTCTCCCGGCAGCGCGGCATGGCGGTGGACGGGGTGTGCAAGGCGTTCGCGGACGCGGCGGACGGGACCGGATTCAGCGAGGGCGTGGGTGTGCTGCTGCTGGAGCGATTGTCGGATGCCCGGGCGCGTNCATCGGGTATTGGCGGTGGTGCGTGGTTCGGCGGTGAATCAGGATGGGGCGTCGAATGGGTTGACGGCGCCGAATGGTCCGTCGCAGGAGCGGGTGATCCGGCAGGCGCTGGTTAACGCGCGGCTGACGACGGCGGATGTGGATGCCGTCGAGGGCCATGGGACGGGTACGACGCTCGGTGATCCGATCGAGGCCCAGGCGCTGCTGGCCACCTATGGGCAGGGCCGGGAGGACGGCCGACCGTTGTGGCTGGGGTCGTTGAAGTCGAAC
>NZ_JACVYG010000106.1:0-13084 GCF_014712245.1 Streptomyces sp. 5-10 | reverse complement strand
CGTGCTCGGCTATGACGGCCAGCTCGTGGAGATCGAAGCCATCGCCGCCGTGCTTGATTCCTGAGCCGACGGACCATCCCTGCCGAGGGACCAACCGCCCCGCCCGGGTTTTGGCTCCAGTCACGATCGGAGCCAAACGAGGAGGGCGGTAGCGGTGACGGTGCCGAGATAGACGTAACCGCGCTTGTCGTAGCGGGTGGCGACGGCTCTGAACTGTTTGAGCTTTCCGATGGCCCGCTCCACCGTGTTGCGATCTTTGTACCGGTCCTTGTTGAAGCCCGGGGGTCGTCCGCCACACGACCCCCGGCGCAGGCGGGCGGCCTTGTGGTCTTTCTTCTCCGGGATCACGTGCCGGATACCGCGCCTGCGGAGGTAGACGCGGATCTTGCCATTGCTGTACGCCTTGTCGGCGCTCACGCTGTCCGGGGTGCGGTGGGGGCACCCGAGCCCCGCGCGGGGAACGCGGATCTTGTCCATGACCGGCTCGAACTGGGTGCAGTCCGCCCGTTGTCCCGGGGTGACGAGCAGGGACAGCGGGCGGCAGCGGCCCTCCGCAACCAGGTGGATTTTGGTCGTTAGTCCGCCGCGGGAGCGGCCAAGGGCTTCACCTGGCGCACCGCCTCCTCCAGCAGGAACCCCAGGGTGATGTGCGCGCGCAGCAGAATTGATCTTCGCAGAGCCCCTTTTGAGGAGCTTGGTGGAGCGCGGGTTCTTGGGTGCGCCGGCGGCGTGCTGGTGAGCCCGCACGGAAGTGGAATCGATGTTGACGTTCTAGTCGAGGTCGCCCTCGGCATCGGCGGCGGCCTGGATGTGCTGGAGGAGCCGCTCCCAGGTGCCGTCGGCCGACCACAGCAAGTGCCGCTTGTGAACCGTCTTCCACGGGCCGAAGGGTTCGGGCAGTTCACGCCACTGCAGCCCAGTACTGAGCCGGTGAATGATTCCGTTGATCACCTGGCGGTGATCCCGCCACCAGCCGTAGCGGTTATTGCTCACTGGCAGCGGCGAGTCATTGTCAAGATCTGTGGATCGGGCCAGGCTGAGGCGGCTTGGTGGACATCCTGATCTTGATGTCGTTGTCGCCGTGGCGAGTGACTTCGTGCAGGCCCAGTCGCCGGTAGAGGGCCTGGGCCCGCTGGTTGACGACGAGGACGTCCAAGGCGAGGTCCCGGCCCTGCTGGCGGGCCTGGAGCAGGAGGCTGCGGATGAGCTGGCTGCCGATTCCGCGTCCCTGGTGGTCGGGGTGGAGCTCGATCCGCGCCAGGTAGATCTCCGTCGGCCGGTGCTCGACGTGGAGCATGCCCGCATCGGCGCCTTCGGTGGTGATGATCTGCCACTGGCCGGGGCTGAACACGGGCGTGGAAGTCCCGTTGGGCCTGCTCGTCCCAGCCCCAGATGGCCGTGACGTAGGCGCCCATGGCCGCTTTGTGTAGCCGGAAGCAGTACTCGCTGTCCGCGGCGGTGGCCAGCCGCAGGCCGATGGCCGTCATGCCGCCCTCTCCTGGGGCCGCTCGATGAGGTGACCGCGTTCGAAGCGTGCCCCGGCGCGGACGAGGGCGACGAGATGGGGTGCGTTCACGGCCCGCCACCGCTGCTGGGCGGACTCGACGGTCACGGGCCGCTCGATGGGGGTGGTGTCGACCTCGATGAGGTCGTTGGGGGTGCACTCCAGCGCGGTGCACAACGCCGCCAGCGTGGTCATCTTCACCTGCGACGGTTCCTTGGTGAACAGCACGGACACCGACGCCGAGGACAGCTCCAGGCCGGCCCTTTCGGCCAGCAGTCGCCGCAGCTCGGTGCCGGTCCACACCTCGCGTTGAGCGGCAGTCATCCGAAGCCGCCATCGGATCTTCATGCCGAGGAGTCCTTCCCGGTCAGCTCCGCGATAGTGGTGGACACTGCCCGCTGATAGGCATCCTCGACGAACGTCGCAGAGGCCTGACGTACTGGTCACCGCGTTCGTAGTTGTGGGGCGCGCAGGCCCTCCGCAGGGCATGCGGGCTGAACCGATCCGCGGAAAGGCGCCCTTCGAGCTCCATGAGATAGCGGAGCCGGTTGCGGATGGTCCCGCCATGCAGGGCTCCGCCGGACTCGTCGGTGAACAGCACCGGAGAGTCCGGGAACTTGGGCCGCATATCCTCCAGGAACCACCGCAGCACCAGGTCCAGGCCGTCGAGCATGGGCACCCAGCGCGGCCGCGGCCCAGAGGTGTGAGCCCCTTTGCCGAAACGGACGTGGAGCTTACCGAACGGGCCGCGGTTGAAGTGCGCATCCGGCCTCTCCAACAGCGATGCCTCCTCCGAGCGAATCCCGGCGTGATACAGGGTCCGGAACATCGCATAGTCCCGGGCGGCGGGGCCGTACTTCCCCGCGGTCGCGATCCGCTGCTTCATGAAGTCGAAGAACTCCGCCACCCGCTCCGGTGTCGGCGACGGCACCAAGGCTGGAGAGTCGTCGCCGACATGCCGGGAGGCGTTAAACTCGTCGACCGGGCAGACCGGCCGGACGCCGAACGCCGCCTCGATCTCGGCCGCCTTACGGGCCTGCAGAAACCGGTGCAACTTGAAGATCTGCACATATTCGCGCCGGATCGAGGTCGTCCGGCCCTTCACCGCGAGGTCGCCGACCACACGATCGATGTCCTCCGGCGTCAACTCCCACGCGAGCCGGCCCAGGGCTGCGAGGGTTCGCTCCAGCAGGCCGATGTCGTTGTCGATGGTCACCGGGCTGAACCCGCGGGCCCGCCACGAGGCGACGAACGCGTCGACGCATGCGGTCTGGAACTGCCACGGGTCTGTCGCCAGCGGTTCTTGAGGGATGGCCCCACCCGCGATGACACCTGCAGTCTCGCCTCGGTCACCGGCACACCTTCCTCACACCTGAACGGTCAAGGCAGCACCTGGAAAACGGGCGCGCCACCGCGAGAACCGACGAGGACCCCAGGAACAGGATACGGGCAGGTGGCAGCGGCCACTCTTGTGAGGGAACAAGTGCCAGCCCCAGATCGCTGGGGCGAGACGTTCTCCGACGACGTTGTCGCCGCCGCGATGATCGACCGCCTGGTCCACCACGCCGAGGTCCTCACCCTCACCGGCGGCTCCTACCGCACTCGTCAACGCCGCAACCTCATTCGCCATCAACAGCAAAACATGGGCGAGAACTGACAACGACCGCAGAGGGGTCAATTTTGCGGAGACCTCAGGGCATCAAAATTCGAGAGGCGTTGACAGGGATTGGTACTGCAACGGCACTTGGGTGGTGCTGATGGTGCATGATCTTGGATTGTGGTGCTGGATGTGAATGGCCTCGGAGTTGGAGACCTTGGTGGGGCGGGTGGCTAACAGGTCGATTCACGACGACGATGCCGGGTCGCAATACAGATCAAAGCAATCAAGAAAATGACTGTGCAGGAGGGGATTGTGGCAGCGTGAGCCAGTGCACCAGGCAAGGGGGCCCTCACAGTACCTGTATCACCAGGGTCTCCCAGACATCCAGGACGCCTGTCAACCTTTTTGAGTCGGCTCCCAGCTACACGGAGGAGAAGTAACGGATCCACGGGAGGCGCGCACGGCGGCCGCCCGAGAACCCGTCCCAGGCGCCCTGAACGAAAGCGCCGACAACACTCCATGGACACGCACTGCAGCTTTACCCCCATCAGTTCAATTCAGCTGCACCGGACGCGCGACCGTGTCAGCACATGCTTCCACGGCAGAAGGAACGAAGACCAATGGCGGACAACCAGTTCACCACTCACGCAGACCTTTTTGATCTGCGTGGGAAGTACGCACTTGTCACTGGCGGCACCAGGGGCATTGGGATGATGATAGCGCGCGGCCTTCTACAGGCGGGCGCCCGCGTCATTATCAGCTCACGCAAGGCAGACGCGTGCGCGGAGGCACAGCATCTACTGTCCGAATTCGGCGACGTTCAAGCGATCCCCGCCGACCTGTCCAGGTACGACGAGTGTCAGCGCCTCGCTGATCTTGTCAAGGTCGACTCGGAACGCCTGGATATCCTCGTCAACAACGCGGGAGCGATGTGGCGCGAGCCGCTGGAGACGTTCCCGGACGAGGCCTGGGACGCAGTGATCGACCTCAACCTCAAGTCGCCGTTCTGGCTGGTGCAGGCGCTGCTCCCCGCACTTCGCAAGGCGGGCACCGCCGATGATCCCGCGCGGATCATCAACATCGGCAGTATCGCCGCCATCCACGTCGCCGAGTCGCCCAACTACTCGTACGCCAGCAGCAAAGCGGCACTCCATCAACTCACCAGAGTGCTTGCCAGAGAACTGGGCCCACAGCACGTCACGGTGAACGCGGTAGCCCCAGGACCGTTCCCGTCGCAGATGATGGCGTCCACGCTCGATGCCATCGGCGACACGATCGCGGCGAAGGCCCCTCTGCGCCGGCTCGGCCGCGACGACGACATGGCAGGTATCGCCGTGTTCCTCGCCAGCCGGGCCGGGTCTTACCTCACGGGCACCATCATCCCGATCGACGGCGGCATCGCCACGACCGCATCGGGTACCTAGGCGTCGGCGCGAGGCTCTGCCAGCGGCCGACGGGCCCTCGTGATCGCGGGAGTACGCCTGGGCCCGGGTCCCGATCCGCATCTGCGGGGCGCCGCGCCGGGCGCTCGGGTATCCAGGTGTCGACGCGGCCTTTTCCTGCTACGACGCTGGGCGCATGCCACGTGTGAGGGGGTGCGTAGCCGTCGGGGTACCAGCAGAACCTCCCTTCACCTGCGGACAGGGCCTAGGGTGAAGGGGTGGCCACGATCGATCTGCGCACTGAGATCAAGGAATTCCTGCGCTCGCGTCGGGCGCGGATCGCGCCCGAGCGGGCCGGACTGCCCGCCTACGGCGGCAACCGCCGGGTCAAAGGTCTGCGTCGCGAAGAGGTAGCTCTACTAGCAGGGGTATCGGTCGACTACTACGTGCGTATGGAGCGCGGCAGCCTCACCGGCGCCTCCGACGGGGTGCTCGACGCGTTGGCCTCTGCCTTGCAACTTGACGAGGCCGAGCGCGATCACCTATTCCACCTTGCGCGGCGGTCCGGGGCGCCCAGCGGTCCACGCCGCCGGCGACCCGCCGTGACGGTGCGTCCGGCGCTCCAGCAGGTGCTCGACGCCATCACCAATGCGCCGGCTTGGATGTGCAACGGCCGTTATGACGTGCTGGCCATGAACCAACTTGCCCGCGCGCTGTATTCACCGGTGCTGGCCGACACGCGACGCCCGGCGAACACCGCGCGGTTCGTGTATCTAGATCCCGAAGCGGCAAAAGCGTTCTTCATCGACTACGACCGCATCGCCTGCGATGTGGCCGCGAAGCTACGCATGGAAGCCGGCCGCAATCCGCACGACGAGGAGTTGATCGCCCTAGTCGGTGAATTGTCAACACGCAGTGAACTATTTCGGCAGCGGTGGGCATCTCAGGACGTTCGGCTGCACCGGTCCGGACGCAAGCGTCTGCACCATCCGGTAGCGGGCCAGCTCGACCTGGACGTCGAGTCGATGGAGATGCCTGCCGAACCCGGCCTGCTCCTGAACGTCTACACCGCGCCCGCTGGCACGGCGACCGCGGACGGTCTGGCCCTATTGGCGTCGTGGGCGGCTAGCCAGGAGAGGCTGGCGACCGAGATTCAAGCACTCAGCTGATACGGCCCCCGCACCACCGCATGAACAGCAGACCCCAGGCCAGGCAGTTCGAGCAGGTGTCAGGATCCAGCACCAGCGAGTCGTCCTCTCGTCCTGGCCGGTCACATCGGCGGCAGCGACCGGCCGTCCCGCCGGCGTGACACCACCGTCGGAGACGGGCCGGACGCGACTGCGGCCTGCTGGCTGGTCTCCTCGCCGGGTCGGCGGACCCTGTCCGGCTCGGGGATCAGCAGGTCGCCGATCTCGCAGCCGAGCACGACGCAGATGACTGGGTGCGAAGGCGGACGAGTCGGCCTGTACGCCGGGTTCTGTCTCCCGGGGGCCTCGCGGCCCTCGGGGAGGCGGCCATCCATCTAGGACCGGCGTTGCCGTCGGCCTCGTGCGGTCTACCCGCGGACTCGGGCGGGCAGCCCTCGATCGTCCGCGCAGAGCCGCCGTGCGGCGGCTCCTCTTGACCTTGCTCCAGGTGGGGTTTACCGAGCCGTCCGAGTCACCCCGGACGCTGGTGGTCTCTTACACCACCGTTTCACCCTTACCGGTCGCCTCGCGGCGTCCGGCGGTCTGTTTTCTGTGGCACTGTCCCGCGGGTCACCCCGGGTGGGCGTTACCCACCACCTTGCCCTGTGGAGCCCGGACGTTCCTCGGCGGGGCCCGGAGGGCCCCGACGCGACCGCCCGGCCGGCTCGTCCGCCGTGTTGACCATGATACCCGGCGGGCGGGGCGGCTCAGACGAAGTCGGTCGTCTCCAGCGCGAAGGAGAAGGGAGCGGGCAGGTCGAGCTGCTTGCCGAAGGGGACCGTGACGTGCTGACGGTAGTCGCCGTTCTCCGGGTCGCTGAAGAGCGTCACATCGCTGTTGTCCCGGTCGACGAGGAGGTAGAGGGGGATACCACCGCGCGCATAGCAGTGGCGCTTGGCCTTGCGGTCCCGCTCCGGCTTGGTCGAGGTGACCTCGGCGACCATGGACACGCCCTCGCAGGGCATCCAGGATTCGGCGCCGCGGAAGAGCCGCAGCTCCCTAGGCGCGAAGGTACCGTCCGGGATCATATGGTTCCGCACGCACAGACCGCCGCGCGGGACCGTGAGGCCCTTGTTTCCGGAGAACTGCATGGGTGTGGCAGATCGCCTGTACACCTGCTCAACGATCAGGTCAATGTGATCCTCGTGGTCCCCGTCCGGCGGCGGTGTCACAACGATTTCCCCCTCGATCAGCTCGGCCCGGAAGCCTTCCGGCGTATCCAGGGCCAAGAAACCCTCCAACAGGACGTGGTCGTGGTCCTGCGTGAGCGGTTCGTGTGCCATGGCGCTCATGCCACCCTCTTCCCTGTCTCGCCGCCAGCCTAGGTACCGAGGGGGTCGATACCCGGCGGAAAGGGCCTTCCTCACTCGATCGTGTCACAGAAGCCCCCGCGCCGGGCAGTGCGTGCGTCAACCGGCCGTGGCCGGTGGCGCGCGCCATCGCACGCCGCCCGCGTCGTACGGTCCCCTGTGCTCGGCGGCCCGCTCACCGGCGAGTACGACGGGACGCGGACGGTCAGGTTCTCACCCGGACGAACCCCGGGCGCTGCTCGCCGCGCTGCGCGAGGCGACACCGGCGGGGCGGTGCTCCTCGGGGGAACGACGCGCCGGGGGGGCCGCCGACGCACGGGGACTCGGCCCAACGGCGCCCTACCCCGTCCCGAGTCCGCCGTGGCATGCTCGGCGGACCATACGCGCGGCATCGACACCGAAGACACCGAAGCGTTGACACCGAAGCGTTGACACCGAAGCCCGTCCTGGCTCGCGGACCCGACGTCCACGACGGCGGTCCCGCTCTGACACAACCCACCACCGCGAGGACACCATGAACGACCACTGGTGGCGGCAGGCCGTCTTCTACCAGATCTACCCCCGCAGCTTCGCCGACTCAGGCGCGGACGGCATCGGCGATCTGCCCGGTGTCACCTCCCGGCTGCCGTACCTCGCCGACCTCGGCGTGGACTGCGTCTGGCTGAGCCCGTTCTATCCGTCCGCGCTCGCCGACGGCGGCTACGACGTGGCCGACTACCGCGATGTCGACCCGCGCCTGGGCACCCTGGACGACTTCGACCGGATGGTCGCCGAGGCCGACCGGCTCGGGCTGAAGGTCATGGTCGACATCGTGCCCAACCACACCTCCAGCGACCACGCGTGGTTCCAGGAGGCGCTGCGCTCGGCGCCCGGCTCCGCCGCCCGCGACCGGTACGTGTTCCGCGACGGGCGCGGCCCGGACGGCTCGCTCCCGCTCACCGACTGGATCTCCTGCTTCGGCGGCCCGGCGTGGACCCGGCTGCCCGACGGGCAGTGGTACCTGCACCTGTTCGCGCCCGAGCAGCCGGATCTGAACTGGGACCACCCGGAGGTGCGCGCCGACTTCCTCACCACGCTGCGCTTCTGGTCCGACCGCGGCGTGGCGGGCTTCCGCGTCGACGTGGCCCACGGCCTGGCCAAGGACCTGGCCGAACCGCTGCGCGACATCGGGGACGTGCGCGGCTACGACCCGGACGAACTGCCCGAGGACGGCAGCCATCCGCTGTGGGACCGCGATGAGGTGCACGGCATCTTCCGCGAGTGGCGCAAGGTGATGGACGAGTACGACCCGCCGCGGATCGCCGTGGCCGAGGCCTGGGTCCGCAACTCCCGCCGCACGCCGTACGCCAGCCCCGATGAGCTGGGCCAGGCGTTCAACTTCGACTTCCTCTACACCCCGCTGTCCGCGCCCGCGCTGCACACCGCCATCGACAGCGCGCTGCACGAGGCCCGTACCGCCGGTGCCTCGGCCACCTGGGTGCTCTCCAACCACGATGTGATCCGGCACGCCACCCGGCTGGCGCTCCCCGACGAGCTGAGCCGGGCGGGGCGGGAGGCGTGGCTGCTCGCCGACGGCCGGGAGCCGGAGGCCGACCGGGAGCTGGGGCTGCGGCGGGCCCGTGCCGCGACGCTGCTGATGCTCGCGCTGCCGGGGTCGTCGTATCTGTACCAGGGCGAGGAGCTGGGCCTGCCGGAGGTGGCCGATCTGCCCCGGGAGGCGCTCCAGGACCCGACCTGGGAGCGCAGCGGCGGGCGGATCAAGGGCCGTGACGGCTGCCGGGTGCCGCTGCCGTGGACGCGGTCCGGCCCGTCGTTCGGCTTCGGCGCGGGGGGTTCCTGGCTGCCGCAGCCGGCGTACTTCGGCGAGCTGTCGGTCGAGGCGCAGGACGGGGTGGCGGGCTCCACGCTGGAGCTGTACCGGGAGGCGCTGCGGCTGCGCCGTGCGCTGGGCGGGGACGAGGGCGTGGAGTGGGTCGGCTCGGTGGAGGAGCTGAGCGCGGGGGTGCTGCGCTTCCGTCGTTCCACCGGCTGGCACAGCCTCAGCAATCTGTCGGCGGTTTCGGTGCCGCTGCCGGAGGGTCTGGAGGTGGTGCTGGCGAGCGGTCCGCTCGATGGGGGGCGGGTGCCCGCGTGGACGACGGTCTGGCTCCGCCAGGGGGTGTCCGACGGAGCGTGACGCGTGCGGCGGGCTGCTTTTCCCCTTACGGCTGGGCTGCTTTCCCCCTGCGGCGGGGCTGCTNCCCCTTACGGCTGGGCTGCTTTCCCCCTGCGGCGGGGCTGCTTTTCCCCTCCCCGCCCCTTCCCTCAACTGGGGCTCCGCCCCAGACCCCCGGCCGGGCGGCCCGGATGTGCGCGGGCGTCCGCCCGGTCGTCCGCCGCACCGGCGTGCCGGGGTGCCGGCGTGCCGGCGTGCCGGGGTGCCGGGGTGCCGACCGCGAGCAGCCCGCCGGTGCAGGTGTTCAGGGCGGCGACGGTCGGCTCGTCGGCCCCCGGGGTCCAGGGCGATGCCCTGGCCGCACGGCGGACACCCCGTAGCCGGAGGCCGTGGGCTGCGGGGCGGTTGGCCGGAGGCCGTAGGCTGCGGTGCGGGGCGGGCCCGGTTTGCCGGGCCCGCCCCGCACCCCGTCGCCAACGACCGTTCGACCTTCGAGGAGAGACCGTGCTCGTGCTGCTGCCCCCGTCCGAGGGAAAGGCCACAGGAGGCTCCGGGTCCCCGCTGGACCTGGGATCGCTGTCGCTGCCGGGCCTGGGCGAGGCGCGGGCGGAGGTGCTGGACGAGCTGGTGTCGCTGTGTTCGGGCGACGAGGGGAAGGCCGCGGAGGTGCTGGGGCTCAGCGAGGGGCTGCGCGGTGAGATCGCCAAGAACGCGGCGCTGCGGGAGGCCGCGGCGCGGCCCGCCGGGGAGATCTACACCGGTGTGCTGTACGACGCGCTCGGCCTGGCCACCCTGCCTGCTGCCGCCCGCCGCCGGGCGAAGCGGTCGCTGCTGGTCTTCTCCGGGCTGTGGGGCGCCGTACGGATCGACGACCGCATCCCCTCCTACCGCTGCTCGATGGGCGTGAAGCTCCCGGGGCTCGGCGCGCTCGGCACCTACTGGCGGACCCGGACCCCGATGGCCGAGGTGCTTCCAGAGGCCGCCGGGGACGGGCTGGTACTGGACCTGCGCTCGGCGGCGTACGCGGCGGCGTGGAAGCCCAAGGGGGCGGTCGCCGAGCGGACGGCGACGGTGCGGGTGCTCCAGTCGAAGATCGTGAACGGGGTCGAGAAGCGGTCCGTCGTCAGCCACTTCAACAAGGCGACGAAGGGCCGGATGGTACGGGACCTGCTGACCGCGGGCGCCGAACCGGACGGCCCCGGCGAGTTGGTTGCGGCGCTGCGCGGGCTGGGGTACGTGGTGGAGGCGGCGCCGCCGGAGCGGGCGGGTCGGGCGTGGGGGCTGGATGTGGTGGTGACGGAGCTGTAGGTGGGCACCGGGGCGCTGTGCGGGCCGCTTCGAGCTGTAGCGGGGCGCTGCCCGGGCCGCGCCCCGGCACCCCGAGCCGGAATGGTGCGCCTGGCCCACCCCGAGCAACAGCGGGGCACTACCGGGCCCGGCCCACTCGCTGCCCGGCCAGGCCCGGCCCGGACGTAGGGGGCGCCCGGCTCCGCCCGCTGAGCGGTACGCGCGGCTGCCGAGCAGCCCGGTCTGCCGCCCGGCCCGCCCGCTGGACGGTACGACGCCGGACGTGCGGAGCCCGGCAACGTCCGCACCCGACCCCGCCCGCTGAGCGGCACCCGCAGCTACTGAGCAACCCGGTCTGCCACCCGGCACGCCCGCTGGACGGTACGACGCCGGACG
Source organism: Streptomyces sp. 5-10 (assembly GCF_014712245.1). Taxonomy (NCBI): domain Bacteria; kingdom Bacillati; phylum Actinomycetota; class Actinomycetes; order Kitasatosporales; family Streptomycetaceae; genus Streptomyces; species Streptomyces sp. 5-10. The sequence goes on along the minus strand of NZ_JACVYG010000106.1, from coordinate 2,263 downwards.
TGCGGAGCCCGGCAACGTCCGCACCCGACCCCGCCCGCTGAGCGGCACCCGCAGCTACTGAGCAACCCGGTCTGCCACCCGGCACGCCCGCTGGACGGTACGACGCCGGACGTGCGGAGCCCGGCAACGTCCGCACCCGACCCCGCCCGCTGAGCGGCACCCGCAGCTACTGAGCAACCCGGCCTGCCGCCCGGCACGCCCGCTGGACAGTACGACGCCGGACGGCGAAGCCCGGCCCGGCCGTGGGGGCGCCCGGCCCCGCCCACCCGCTCAGCGGTACCCGCAGCTGCCGAGCGGCCCGACTGCCGCCCGGCACGCCCGCTGGACGGTACAGCGCCGGACGGCGAAGCCCGGCAACATCCGCACCCGGCCCCGCCCGCTGAGCGGTACGCGCGGCTGCTGCACGGCACGCCCGCTGGGCGGTACGGCGCCGGACGGCGGGCTCGGCGGGTCCGCGGCTGCTCCTGGCCGTCCCCCACACCCACCTCGTTGCGACGTGCGCAACCGCCATTGCGCTACACGCCGCACCACAGGCAGGATGGGCGCCGTGACTAGCACCGCGCCCTCCCCCGGTACCCCGGATTCCTCGCTGCTCGACCTCGCCCCCGTCATCCCCGTGGTCATCGTCAACGACGTAGCCACCGCTGTCCCGATGGCCCGTGCGCTGGTGGCGGGCGGGCTGCCCGCGATCGAGGTGACCTTCCGGACACCCGCCGCCGCGGACGCGATCCGGGCGATCGCCGACGAGGTCCCGGACGCGGTCGTCGGCGCCGGTACGGTCCTGACCCCGGAGCAGGTGGAGACGGCCGTCGCCGCCGGGTCGCGCTTCCTGGTCACGCCCGGCTGGACGGACCGGCTGCTGGGGGCGCTGGACGCGTCCGGGCTGCCGTATCTGCCGGGCGTCTCGACCACCTCGGAGGTCGTGGCGCTGCTGGAGCGCGGGGTCGAGGAGATGAAGTTCTTCCCGGCGGAGGCGGCCGGGGGCACCGCGTATCTGAAGGCGCTCGCCTCGCCGCTCCCCCGGGCCCGCTTCTGCCCGACGGGCGGGGTCAACGCCTCGAACGCCCTCGGGTATCTGTCCCTCCCCAACGTCGGCTGCGTGGGCGGCACGTGGATGCTGCCGCCGGACGCGCTGGAGGCGGGCGACTGGGCCCGGGTCGAGTCCCTGGCCCGGGAGGCGGCGGCCCTGCGGCGGTGACGGCGGCCACCGCAGTCAGCAATGTACTGACCGCGATGTGACAGCGGCCGCCGGTCGGCACCGTCACAGCCGCCACCGGTGGGCACCCTCACGGCTACCGCGACCGGCACGCCCGCACCGTCACAGCCGCCGCGATCAGCACCGTCACAGCCGCCGCCGATCGGCACCGTGGCAGCCGCCGCGATCAGCACCGTGACAGAACCGCCGCAACCGGCACCCTCACGGCTACCCCGACCGGCACACCCGCACCGTCACAGCCGCCGCCAGTCGATACGCCCGCACCCTCACCGCTACCGCTACCGCGACCTGCACGCCCTACCGCAGATGCGCCGTCTCGTTCAGCAGCCGCAGTGACGCGTTCCCGTCCCCGTAGTACGCCACCGCCGTCAGCGAGGCCGCCGAGAGTTCCATGCGGAACAGGGACTCCGGCGGGGCGCCCAGGGCCAGCCGGACCAGGGTCTTGATCGGGGTCACATGGGTGACCAGCAGCACCGTACGGCCCGGGTAACGGGCGATCAGCTTGTCGCGGGAGAGCGCGACCCGGCGCGTGACCGCCGCGAAGCTCTCGCCGCCGCCGGTGGGGGCCACCTCCGTGGAGGCCAGCCAGGCGTCCAGGTCGTCCGGGTAGCGCTCCTTGACCTCCGCGAAGGTCAGGCCCTCCCAGGCGCCGAAGTCCGTCTCCCGCAGCCCGTCTTCGACGCGGACGTCCAGGCCCAGGCGGCGGGCCACCACCTCGGCGGTCTCCCGGCAGCGCCGCAGCGGTGAGGCGACGACGGCCTGGATGGTGCCGCGTGCGGCGAGCGCCGCCGCCACCCGCTCGGCCTGGTGGCGGCCCACGTCGGAGAGTTCGGGGTCGGTGCCGCCGCTGCCGGAGAAGCGCTTCTCGGGGGTGAGCGGGGTCTCCCCGTGCCGGAGCAGGACGAACGTGGCGGGGGTGCCCAGGTCCGCCGAGCCCCAGCCCACCGCCGGGGCCCCCGCGACGACGGCCCCCGCGGCGGCGGCCCCCGTAGCGGCCGCCCCCGTAGCGGCCGCCCCCGCGGCGGCGGGCTCGGCGAGGGCGTCGTC
>NZ_JACVYG010000105.1:0-13517 GCF_014712245.1 Streptomyces sp. 5-10 | reverse complement strand
CGGCCACCGCGGACCACACATCCGCGGACGGCGGGCCGGGCGAGGGCCCGGTGGCAGCCGGTGTGGCGTCGGGCGCCGGGGACGCCGTGGCGCCGCGCCGGGCGGCCGGGGCGTCGGTTGCGGCCGGGTGCGGCCTGGCGGTGATCTGTGTGCTGGGGAGCAACAGCGGTGCCGGAGCCGGGGGTTCGGCGTCCCGCTCTACGTCCTCGTACGGTGTGGGCTCGGCGCGTACGACGGTGTGCCGGTCGGTTCTGACCTCGCGCTCGTGCCGGACCACCTCCTGGTAGCGGTCGGCCACCGGTGGCGGGGCCACCCGGGCAGGCGTCGGCTCCTCCGGCAGCGGCGGCTCCCCCCGCAGCGCCTCGATGCGCTCGTACGGGCCCGGCAACCGCGGCCGTACCCGGACCGGGCGGTCGCCGGCGCCGCCGCCCGCCGCCGACCCGGGCACGGGGACGGGCGCGGGGACGGGGGCGTGCCGGGCGAGCAGCCGGTCGAAGTAATCAGCCATCTGCGCACAGCTCCAGGTAGTAACGGCGCCGCAGCGGGCTGAGCGCCAGGATCTGAGGCTCGCTCCAGCCGTATGCGGTGGCGAGCAGGTGGACATCGAGGAGCAGGTCCCGTGCCCAGTGGTCGAGTTCGGCCCAGAGGTAGGAGGCGATGTCCAGCTCGGCCCGGGTGGCCTCGCCGCATTCGGGGCAGGCGACGTTGAGCGTCACATCGGCCGCCGGGTCGGCGCGTTCGGCGGCCTCGGCGAGCCGCCGCTGCACCGGCTCCGGCAGTTCGGCCGCGGGGAGGCGGTCGACGGGGACGGGTTGTCCCGAACGGTGCGCGGAGACGATGCAGCGGGCGAGCAGGGCCCGGCGGGCGCGGGCGGCGGCGGTGGGCTCTCGCTCGGCCTCGCCGCCGTGCGAGTCCGAGGCCGCGTCCCCGTACGCGCCCGAGTCCGCGCCGACGCCCACGTTCCCGTCCGCGTCCACCCCCACGTCCGCGTTCACGTCCACGCCCGCGTACGCGCCCACGTCCGCTTTCGCGGCCACGTGCCCGCCCGCTGCGGCCGCCGCCTGCGCGGCGGCCTCCAGGTCGGCGACGGTGGGCAGCCGGAACTCGACCGTCCACTCGCCCTCCTCCACCCGGAGCGGGCCCTCCTGCTCCCCCGGGCGCACGCCCAGGTCGCGTGCGTCGAGGTCGAACTCCATGGCCTCGCCGCACGCACCGCACTCGGCCCGGATCTGCATCCGCTCGCCGAAGAGCGCGCGCCGCAGGGCGTACAGATCCGCCTCGCGCTCGCCCACCGGCAGCGACAGCAGTTCGTCCGCCGCGGTCTCCGGGCGGGCCGCCCGGTGCAGCAGCAGGGCGCGGCCGGGGCCGTGGTGCGCCAGCCCCGCCTCCCAGATGGCCAGCAGCTCCGCAGGCCCCGTGTTCCCCATCTCTCAGGCCGTCCGCTCCCCGTACCGTGCCGATCCCCGTACCCGTGGCCGTCGCCATCGCGTCGCGATGACCGCCGCCGCCCTCGCGATGGCGGCGGCCGCCGGGCCGCCGTCGCCGCGCCACAGCCGTAGCCGCAGCCACAGCCGCGCCACAGCCCTGAACGTCCCGCGGCCGCTCCCGTCCCCGTCCCCGCCTACGCGGCCCCGCCTACGCGGGATGCGTGAACGAGGGCTCTTCCGGCTCCGGCACCTCGTAGTCCCGCTCCCAGCCCTCGCACTCCAGCTTCAGGCTCTGGATCGCGACCGCGTTGGCGTTGGCGTCCAGTTCGCCGAGCACCTGGTACTCGCTCGGCCAGGTCCGGTAGAGCTTGTGCGAGACCGCCACCTGGCCCGCCTCGTTGAGGACCTGGATGACGATGTCCTTGCGGAAGTCGGCGAGCGAGACCTCGGCGCCGAGCCCCGCGCCGACCTGCCAGACCTTGTTGGCCCAGCGGTCGAACTCGGGGTCGTGGGTGACACCGCGCTCCAGGGTGATCCCCTCGAACTCGGACCGGCCCGGGGACTTGCGGGGTGAGCTGGGGTCGCCGCCGTTGCGGTGCTTGACGACCTCGGTGGTGCGCTTGAGCGGACTGATCTTGCTGATGCCCGCGACCGTACGACCGTCCCAGAGGACCAGAAACTTGAAGTTCTTGTACGGGTCGAAGCGATGGGCGTTGACCTGGAACTCAGCCATCACATTCCTAAATCTCGAACTGTCCGGCCATCTGCTGGATCTTGACGATCACGAACTCCGCGGGCTTGACCGGCGCAATACCGACCACGACATTCACGATGCCGTTGGCGATGTCCTCGTCCGTCGTGGTGTCCTTGTCGCACTTGACGAAGTACGCCTGCCGCGGAGTGCCGCCCTTGAACGCGCCCTTCTCGAACAGCGTGTGGAGATAGCCGGAGGCGTTCAGCCGGATCTGCTGCCACAACTGCTCCGTATTGGGTTCGAAAACGACCCATTGCAGCCCGCGGCGCAGGCTCTCCTCGATATGCAGCGCCAGCCGCCGTACCGGGACGTACTTCCATTCGCTGCTCTGCGCGTCGGCGCCGCGCAGCGTGCGGGCGCCCCAGACCAGCGGGCCCACCACCGGGAAGGTGCGCAGGCAGTTGATGCCCAGCGGGTTGAGCAGCCCGTTCTCGCGGTCGGTCAGCTGGACGGCGAGTGAGTACACCCCGGCCAGCCGGGCCTCGGTCCCGGCCGGTGCCTTCCACACGCCGCGCTCGCCGTCCGTACGGGCCATGACGCCCGCGATCGCCCCGGAGGGCGGGAAGGCGCGCAGCCGCCCGGTGAGCGGGTCGGTGAGCCGCAGCTGCGGGAAGTACAGCGCGGCATGGTCGCTGCGGACCGGCTCGAAGGCGCCGATCCCGGCGCGCGCCGCGTCCACGCCGCCCCAGGCCGAGGGCGCGTCCACCAGCAGGAAGATCCGCCGCTCCCGGCACAGCCGGTCGGCCGCGGACAGCACGGTGACCATGTCGCCCACGGACTCGTACCCGGCGAGTTCCGGCAGCGACAGCAGGTTGACGTCCTCGATGTCGCGCAGCGCCTGGAGGCCGGTCTTGTCCGCCTCGCTGCCGACGAGGTCGCGGGGGCCGGGCGGGGCGCCGTCCTCGCCGCCGGACAGCGGGAAGACGGGCGGGTTGACCGATGCCTCCAGGCCCAGGTCATTGGCGCATTCGCCCAGGAAGCGCACCACGTCGTCGGGGTCGATGGAGCCGGCGACGACCTGGAGGCGGCGGCCGAACGCGGTGACCTCGGTGCCCGCGAAGGCGTGCTTGCCGGGGGCGTCGGGCAGCGCGCGCAGCTTGCGCTCCAGGAGCAGGGCCAGCTCGGTGACGTCGCACGGAGCCTCGCCGTCGCAGTCCGGATCGTAGAGGGTGAAAGCGCGCTCCACCTCGCCGATCTTGACCGTCAGCTCGACCTCGAGATCGGGGAGTTCCTCCGCGAACGGCTTGGAGACCGTGCCGGAGGGGTCCGGCCGGCCCTCGCCGACGACCTTGACCCGGATCAGCCCCGACCCGGCGTTGATCACGGTCTCGGCGTGGCGGCCGTGGGCGGGATCCATGGACAGGTTGGTGAAGGACTCGCGGGAGGCGCCCCGGGCGTCGAGCACATGGAGGTTGAAGGTCTCCTCCGGGCACGGGGTGTCGTAGTCGACGGCCAGCCGCAGGCCCGAGCCCCAGTGGCCGGGCTCCTTGGCGTGCACCTCCAGCACGGGGCATTCGCTGTGGCCCTCGGTGGATTCGAGGGTGACGCGGGCGGCCTTGCCGGTCCCGGCCTTGGTCACGCGGACGACGACCGCCACGGTGCCGCCGTTGCCGAAGAACTGGTGCACCGCGTAGCCGACCGCGCTCTGCGAGGTGAGGCCGCCGAAGCGGCGCTCGAAGTCGGCGAAGCTGGTGACGCGGACCGGGGTGTTCAGCGGGCCCCGCCGGGTGTGGCCCACGAACGCGGTCACCGAGGTGGTGACCGAGGCGATGGTACGGACGCTGCTGGGAAGCTCTTCGATGTAGACACCGGGATAGCCCGCGGGCGTCGGCATTCCCCCTCCATTCTCTTCAGCGCATCAAGAGATGAGGAGGGGAAGTGAAGATCACGCGCACGGATTTCCCGCCGCACACACAATTTCTCCTTGCACTTCCCCCGGTCGCACGCCCCCCGCGAAACCGGTATCGCAGAGTTCGGAACGTCGCTTGCGGCTCCTGATGCGTGAGTGCGGTTTGAGTTTCCGTGCCCGGCGTGATTCCGGTCAAGGCGTTGATCCGGTCATCTCCTTCACAGGGAATTCCTAGATCGTTTCGTGCTCTCCACGGAGTTGACCAAGCTATTACCGTGCGCGAACGCTTCCGGCAATTCGTGATCACAAAATCCCGCCCGGTGCGCGCCGACGACGAGAACGAGCCGAAAAGGTGAACGGTTCGGCGCGCCGTTTTGCGCTCCCGCACTTCCGGCGATATCACACCCGCGCCCGCGGACAGCACCCGCTGAGCAGGCGCTTCAGTCGCGCGCGAGCGGGGACGGCGCGAGGATCGCGTGGCCGTCCAGCCAGGCCGGACGGCTGAGCAGCGGGCGGAAGCGGGTGAACAGGGCGAGGAGTTCGGGGCCGCGCCGCTCCCGCAGGACGGGGTCGAGGCGGGCGAGGTCGAGCTCATTGGCGGCCGACAGCTCCGCGAAGTCCCGGAGCAGCCGGGGTTCGGGGGCGTGCGCACGGCCGGTGAAGCGGTCGTGGAAGACCGCTTCGGTGTCGCCGAGCGCCGGGCAGGTGGCCTTCCGGTCGCAGCTCGCGTAGAGGTACACGATGGCTTCGGCCTCCGCGCCGATCACCGCCACGAGTTCGCCGCGACGGCCGAGGGGCAGCAGGGTGACGGGGAAGCCATCGGTTCCGTAGAACGCGTGGCACAGCCCGGCGAGTTGGAGTTCGGGGCGGGCTCCCCAGGCGGCGAGCCGGGCGCGTACGCGCTGGAGGTGGGCGAGGAGGGTGCTGCCGCCGGGGTGGGCGATGTGCGCGGCGCCGAGGCGGCGCAGGAGGGTGACGGCCCGGTCGGCGGCGGCGGGAGGGGGAGCGGCAGGCACAGTCGTGTCCTTTCGGTGCTTGGCAGGTCGGCACCCGTACCGCGCCCCCACCCGGTCCGGATCCTCGTACGGGCGCCGTACGGGTTGCCGCCTGAGCCCTGCGACGATCGTCGCGACCACCGGCCACCCCAGTCAATCCTGGGAATTGCTCGCCAACTCCAAGCTCTACCTTGGAGGTTATGACTCTCGACGATCTGCGGGTGTTCGTGGCCGTGTGCCGGGCCGGCAGCCTCAGCGCCGTGGCCCGGGAGCTGACCTGCACACAGTCGGCGGTGAGCCAGCGGGTGAAGCGGCTGGAGCGCGAGACCGGCGTCAGCCTGCTGGAGCGTCAGGCGCGCGGTGTCGTGCCCACCCCGGCGGGACGCATTCTGTGCGAGGCCGCCGCCGACGGGATCGCCGGGCTCGATCTGGCGCTGCGCCGCCTGGGGGACCTCGTGCACGGGGAGAGCGGTTCGGTGCGGATCACCACCGGCTCCACCACCGTGCGGCACTTCATGGCCGAGGCGATCGTCTCCTTCCGCCGCCGCTATCCGAAGGTGAACTTGGAGTTCGAGACCGAGAGTTCGAGCCGGGGCTGCCTCGGCGCCCTCATCGCCGGCAACCTGGACCTGGCCTGGATCACCCTCGGCGGGCCGGTGCGCGGTGTCGAGCAGCGGCCGGTGGCCGAGCTGCCGTGGGTGCTCGCCCTGCGGGCCGGGGATCCGCTCGCGGCCCGGTCGCGGGTGGAGGTGTCCGACCTCGCCGAGATCCCCCTCGTACGGCTGCCGCCGAACTCCACCTCCGGCGGCCACCTCCACGCGGCGCTGGCCGAGCTGGGCGTACGGGCCGGCTCGGACACCGGCGTCGCCGACTGGGATACGGCCCTGCTGCTGGCCGAACTCGGGTTGGGGCGTGCCGTGGTGCCCGCGCTGCCGGGGCTGCCGGTGCCCGGGGACGACGGGCCGCTGCGGCTCGTCCCGATCCCCGCGCTGCCGCCGCTGCCGGTCGGCTGGGCCGCACGCCGCTGGGACGCCCTCCCGCCGCTGGCCCGGGCCTTCGCGGACACCGTGGCCGGCACCTTGCGCGTCGATGCCCCGCCAGAAGGGCGTTCACCCGAAGGGCGTCGCTCACCCGAAGGGCGCTCAGCACGGCCCCACAAGTGATCATTTTCGGACTTCCCCCGGCAACGGGCCGGGATGGGCCGCCTCGAGGCGGCCCACACTCCTATGCTTCTACATGCATGTAGAAGCGCGGAGGGAGGACGCACGGTGAACGTGCCACCGGCCGCGAAGGTTCCGCGGCGCACGGCCCGCTGTCGACCGACCGCCGTCCTCCGCCGTCCTCCGCCGCACCCGCCCGTAACCCCCACGCACACGCGACAGTACGCACATTGAAGGAGTGGACGCCCCGATGGTGTTCAAACGACTGCTCGGCTCGCTCGGTGTCGGCGGACCCACCGTGGACACGGTGCTGGACCCCGGCCCGGTACACCCCGGCGGACCGCTGACCGGTCAGGTCCATCTCCGGGGTGGCACGGCGGACTTCGAGATCGAGCAGATCACGCTGGAGCTCGTGGCCCGGGTGGAGGACGAGCGCGGCGAGGAGGAGCGGGAGGGGGTCGTCCTCTTCGACCGCTTCACCGTCGGCGGCGGCTTCCGGCTCGCCGAGGGCGAGCACCGCAGCCTCCCGTTCACGGCCCACCTCCCCTGGGAGACACCGATCACCGAGCTGTACGGGCAGCCGCTGGGCATCATCCTCGGCGTCCGCACCGGGCTGGAGATCGCGGGCGCGAAGGACAAGGGCGACCTCGACCAGCTGACCGTGGCCCCGCTGCCGGTGCAGGAGGCCGTTCTGGAGGCGCTGGGACAGCTCGGCTTCGGTTTCAAGTCCGCCGATCTGGAGCTGGGGCATGTGGGCGGCACCGGGCAGCGGCTGCCGTTCTACCAGGAGATCGAGCTCACCCCGGCTCCCCAGTACGCCCACGCCATCAACGAGCTGGAGGTGACCTTCCTGGCGAACCCGGACGGCATGGACGTCGTCCTGGAGGCCGACAAGCGCGGCGGGCTCTTCTCCTCGGGGGAGGACGCCCTCACGCTCTTCACCGTCGGCCACGAGGGCGTCGAGCACCGCGACTGGAACGCCGAGGTCGACGCCTGGATCCGCCAGCTCGTCGAGCGGCGCGCCGCCTATGGCTCGTACGGCTCGCACGACTCGTACGGCGCCCACGGCTCGTACGGCCACGCGGACCACCACCACGACGGGCACCACGACGGCGGGCGGCGCTCCGGCCCGAGCACCGCGGCGGTCGTCGGAGGGGTCGCGGCGGGTGTCGCGGTCGGCGTCGTCGGCGGAATGGTCGCCGCGGAGGTCGTCGACGAGATCGGCGACGCCTTCGAGGACGAGGAGGACGAGGACTGACCGCCTCCCCGGCCCGGTACACCCCGGGCCGGGGAGTCCTTCTCGGCGTTTCGGCCATGGCCCGGTGTGGCCATGGCCCAGGTGCCGCCGTGACCCTGTGCGGCCATGGACCCGATGCGGCCATGGACCCGGTGCGGCCATGGACCCGGTGCGGCCGGGTCCCGACGGCCGTGGTCCCATGAGGCCGGACAGCGCCCCAGGGCCCGCCCAGCCGTCGAGGAGGACGAACGACCATGACCGCCGACCGCCGCCCGGAACCGCCCCACTTCGGCGACGAACGCGAAACCCTGCGCGCCTTCCTCGACTACCAGCGGGCGACGCTCGCCATGAAGTGCGAGGGGCTGACGGACGAGGAGTTGCGGCAGCGGTCGATGCCGCCCTCGACGCTGACGCTGCTGGGCCTGGTGCGGCACATGGCCGAGGTGGAACGGGCCTGGTTCCGGCGGGTGTTCGAGGACAACGACGCGCCGATGGTCTGGTCCCCGGTGATCGACTTCCAGGCGGCGTACGACGTGAGCGAGGCGACCGGAGCCGAGGCGTTCGCGGCCTGGGAGGCGGAGGTCGAGACGTCCCGCCGGATCGAACGGGAGGCGGATTCGCTCGACCTGGCGGGCCATCAGCCCCGGTGGGGCGAGGAGGTGTCGCTGCGGATGGTGCTGGTGCATGTGCTGCTGGAGTACGGGCGCCACAACGGGCACGCGGACTTCCTGCGCGAGGGCGTGGACGGGGTCGTGGGGGCCTGAGCGTTCCGCTGTCGTCCGCCCACCGTCTCTCGCCACGGCCATGGGAGGAACCGCCGAGTGCCCGCCCACCGGCGGCGGGTGGCTCCGGAGGGCTGAGCACGGGGGCTGTAGGGGCACGGGGGCTGTAGGGGCGCGAGGGCTGCGGGGCGCAGGGGCTGCGGGGCGCGAGGGCTGGTTGAGGCGGCCGGGGCTGGGCACTCCGTTGGGGCGCGTGGCCCGATACGACCGTGCCGAACCCCAAAGGACGATCATGAGCGAGCCCAGGACCTCGACATCCCCCCGCATGCTCGGCATCTACCTCAACGACCACCTGGCCGGAGCGACGGCCGGAATGGAGCTGGCCCGCCGGACGGCCCGCGAGCACCGGCAGTCGCCCCTCGGCGGCGACCTGGAGGACGTCGCGGCGCAGATCATGGAGGACCGCGAGGCGCTCCTGACCGTCATGGCCGACCTCGAGGTGCCCGTCCGCCGCTACAAGGTCTACGGGGGCTGGCTGGGCGAGAAGGCCGGGCGGCTGAAGCCCAACGGCCGGCTGCGGCGCCGCTCCGGGCTCAGCACGGTCCTGGAGCTGGAGTCGCTGCGGATCGGAGTGGAGGGCAAGGCGCTGCTGTGGCACGGGCTGCTGGCCGCGGCCGACGAGGACCCCCGGCTGGACCCCGATCGGCTCACCGAGCTGCTGAACCGGGCGCGGCGGCAGCGCGCGACGCTGAGGTCGCTGCACGAGGCCGCGGCCGCCACGATGTTCGGCCCCCGCCGGACGGAGCCGCGGGAGGCGGTGGTAGGAACATGACGCCTCCCACCCCTCCCACCCCTCCCACCCCTCCCACTCCTTCGGCTCCTTCCGCCCCTCCCCCTTCTCCCCCGGACGGCGCCGCCGAGTTCCTCTTCGTCGGCAACGCCACGCTCCTCATCCGCTACGGCACGCTGACGCTGCTCACCGACCCCAACTTCCTGCACCGGGGCCAGTACGCCTATCTGGGCAAGGGGCTGATGTCCCGGCGGCTGACCGAGCCCGCGCGGGCCGTCTCGGAGATCCCGTCCGACCTGGACGCCGTGGTGCTCTCGCATCTGCACGGCGACCACTGGGACCGGGTGGCGCGCCGGCGGCTGGACCGCTCCCTGCCCATCATCACCACCCCGCACGCCTCCCGGCGGCTTCAGGGCATCCATGGGTTCAGCCGGGCGACCGGGCTGCCCACCTGGCACGATCACGTCCTGGTGAACGACCGCGGCCAGGTCCGGATCACCGCACTGCCCGGCAGGCACGCCCCCGGCCGTTGGCAGCGGCTGTTGCCGCCGGTGATGGGGAGCCTGCTGGACTTCGGCGCGCCCGGGGAGCCTCCTCGGCTGCGGGTGTACATCACCGGCGACACGCTGATGTTCCCGGGCGTCCATGAGATCGCCCGGCGCTATCCGGATGTGCATCTGGCGGTGGTCCACCTGGGCGGCACCCGGCTTCCGGGCGGGCTCATCGTGACCATGGACGCGCTCCAGGGGGCCGGTCTGGTCAAGGCCGTACGGCCGGAGCGGGTGCTGCCGGTGCACTACGACGACTACGCCGCCTTCAGCTCCCCGCTCTCCGCCTTCCTGGAGGAGGCCCGGGACCCGGACTTCCCGTCCGAGGTGGTCCACTGCCCCCGTGGGGAACGCGTCACCGTGAACGCGCAGGGGGTGCTCCGGGCGCCGTGACGGCCGCCGACGCTCCGGGCGCCGTGACAGCCGCCGGTGCTCCGGGCGCGCCGTGACGGCCGCCCGTAGTGGACTGGTGGACTGGACTGGCGCCGTCAGGCCGCGCTGGTGGGCGTCTGGTCGTCGCTGCGCAGCAGCCGCAGCCGTTCCAGCAGCTGGGGACGGTGCAGCTCCACGACGCACGCCATCAGGTCCGGATGACGCATCAGCGGCGCGGCCTGCCAGTCGTGCGTGTCGGGCTCGGTGAGCCGCCGGAACTCCCTGGGGGACCCGGCCGCGTGCTCACAGTCGGCGAGCGCCGCCACGGCCTCGGACGCCAGGGTGGAGCAGGTGAGCAGGGCCGCCGCCCAGCTCGCGACGACCTCGTCCACCCAGGTGCGCCAGACACCGTCGGGGCCGCGGATCTCGTACGGCTCCGCGTCCACGAGCCAGTCCAGCCGGTAGGAGCCGCCCGGTCCGGCCATGGTCACCAGGGCGGCGTCGGTGGTGGTCGGGTAGCGCAGCCACGCGGCGACGGTCACGGCCTGTCGCGCCTGCGCCTCCGCGAGCGCCGCGTTCATCGCGCCGTCGGCCGCCGGATAGGCCCTGATCAGCCACTGGGTGGTCGCCGCTATGACGGATGACAGGTCCAGGCACAAACGAAGCCGCTCCTCTTACGCGATAGCTGTCAGCACCGTACCCCTGGGACGGCGGTGTCGAACATGACTTAGGTCACTCTCAACGGCGGCGCGGCGGTCTGGACGGCCGGGCGCGCATCGTATATGGGGCCCGGCTAAGAGGCCCGGCGCATCGGCGTACCGCATAGCGGCCGGGGCGCCGGGTACCTGGTGGCCATGAACGCGCCAGGCCCCGCCGTCGGTGTGGTCGTCGCCACCCGCGACCGCGCCGAAAGACTCGCCACCGCCCTGGAACACCTCACCGCCCTGCCGGAGCGGCCACCGGTCGTGGTCGTGGACAACGGCTCGACGGACCACACCAGGTCCATGGTGGCCGAGCGCTTTCCCCAGGTGCGGGTCCTGGCGCACGGGGCCAACCGCGGCGCGCTGGCCCGCAACGACGGCGTACGCGCCATCGGCACACCCTATGTGGCCTTCAGCGACGACGACTCCTGGTGGCGGCCCGGCGCCCTGGAGCGGGCCGCCACCCTGCTGAACGGCCATCCGCGGCTGGGGCTGCTGGCGGCCCAGGTGCGGGTCGGCCCGGAGGAGCGGCCCGATCCGCTCAACGCCACGCTGGCCGCCTCCCCCGCCGGGCGGGCCGGTGACCTGCCCGGCCCGGAAGTGTTCGGCTTCCTCGCCTGCGGGGCCGTGGTGCGCCGTGGCGCCTTCCTGGAGGCGGGCGGCTTCCACCCGCTGATCTTCTTCGGCGGTGAGGAGACGCTGCTCGCCTATGACCTCGCCGCGATGGGCTGGGGCGTCTCGTACTGCCCCGAGGTGGTCGCCCACCACCATCCGGCCCCCTCGCCGCGCAAGGACCGCACCGCCGTGATGCGGCGCAACGAGCTGATCGGCTGCTGGCTGCGCCGACCGCTGCCGCTCGCCGCCCGGCGCACCGCAGGGCTGCTCACCGAGGCCGGGCGGGACCCGGTGGCGCGGACCGCGCTGCGCGGTCTGCTCGCCCGGCTGCCGGCCGCGCTGTGGCAGCGTCGGCCGCTGCCGCCGTGGACCGAGGAGGCCGCCCGGCGCGTGGACGGGCAGCGGTCGGACGACGAACCCCGCCGGGAGGAGAGGCAGGCCGTCACCCATGACCGATGACCAGGACCAGGGCCGGGACCAGGACCAGGACCAGGACCAGGACCAGTGCCAGGGCAAGGGCAAGGGCCAGGGCGTGGGGGCCGCCGACGGCCGTACGACGGTCGTCATCATCACCCGCGACCGGCGGGACGAGCTGCTGCACACCCTGGACCGGCTGGCCGAACTGCCCGAGCGGCCGCCCGTGATCGTCACCGACAACGGCTCCACGGACGGCACCGCGGAGGCGGTGGCCCGGCTCCATCCGCAGGTGACGCTGTTGCGCCCCGGCCGCAACCTCGGCGCCGTGGGCCGGAACGTGGCCGTACGGCAGGTGCGGACGCCCTACGTCGCCTTCTGCGACGACGACTCCTGGTGGGCGCCGGGATCCCTCGCTGCGGCCGCGGACCTGCTGGACCGCCATCCGGGGCTGGCGTCGGTGACGGCCCGGATCCTCGTCGAGCCCGAGGGCACCGAGGACCCCATCGTGGCGGAGCTGCGCTCCTCGCCGGTGCCGGGCCCGCGGTGGCTGCCGGGCCCGGCGCTGGGCTCCGTCCTCGCCGCGGCGACCTGCATGCGCACGGCCGCCTTCCGCTCGGTGGGCGGGTTCTCGCCCCGGCTGTGGCTCGGCGGCGAGGAGGAACTGCTCGCCGCCGACCTCGCGGCCCTCGGCTGGTGGCTGGTGTTCGCGCCCGGGCCGGTCATCCACCACGCGCCGTCGGACGCCCGCGACGCCACGGCCCGGCGGGTGCGCGGCCTGCGCAACACCTTGTGGTTCACCTGGCAGCGCCGCCCCCTGCCCGCCGCCGCCCGCCGCACCCTCTTCCTGGCCCGTACGGTCCCCCGCGACCGGGCCAGCCTGAAGGCCTTCGCCCAGGCCCTGGCAGGCCTGCCCGGCACACTCGCGCACCGATCCGTGGTCCCGGCCCGGGTCGAGCGAGGGCTGCGCCTGCTGGACGAGACGCAGCGGGTGTCGATGGCGCGGCGCTATGTGGGGTGACCGTGGGGCCCGGGCGCGTAGGGGCCCGGCCCGCGCGGGTGACGGTGGCGGATCGGGGCTGGCACCAGTAAGGGTCTGAGGACCTCCGAGGCCCGTGCCCACGCAAGTGACGTCGGGGGCGGGTGTCCCGGCAACGGACAACGGCGACCGTGACGGTGATGGGCTCGGGGGCGGCGGTCCGGTTTCGGCCCCGGCGCACCGAGCCGTAGACCCCGCCCGGGTCGAGCGCGGGCTGCGACTACTGCACGAGACCCAGCGGGTGTCCCCCGTAAGGACAGCCCGACGAAGCCCGGGTCCGCGCCGGTGACGGCGGCGGGGCCCGTGGCGGTGTCACGGGCGGGGGCACCTGGCCGAGCGTCGCCCACCGCTCGGTGAACGTCTTACGGGCGCATGCACAGAGCCGGTGGTGGGCTCGTGGCCAGGAGCCTAGGTGCGGGGTCAGCCTTCGGCGCCGGTGAGTGTGGGCCGCGCGGGGCGGGGGGCGGGCTCCGGGAGCCGGGTGAGGGCCTCCAGGACCTCCGGCACCGTGATCCGCAACAGGCGCTGGTCCGGGATGTTTCCGTGGGCGTCACCCGGGCGCGCTGCGTCGTCGTCCGGGTGCCAGAGCGCCCGGTGGAGCGGGCCGGGCGGCGGGCCCCACAACCGGGGGGCCACCGGGCCGAAGAGGACGACGGACGGTGTGCCCACGGCGGTCGCCAGATGCGCCAGCCCTGTGTCGCCGACGACCACCGCTCGCGCCTGGGCGACCAGGGCGGCCAGTTCGGCGAACGGCGGGTCGGTGTCGCCGCCCAGCACGGCCGACCCGGGCAGCCCGGCGCGCCGCGCCACGTCATGGGCCAGCCCCGCCTCCCCGGCGCCGGCGGTGATGACGACCCGGTGGCCGGCGGCGCGCAGCGCGGCGCCCACGGCCGC
>NZ_JACVYG010000104.1:0-14095 GCF_014712245.1 Streptomyces sp. 5-10 | reverse complement strand
GTCGCGTCCCCGGGCAGCGCGCACGCGGCCACGATGCCCGGCAGATGGGGGAGGCCCGGGTGGTCCGCGTCCTCGCCGGTCCCCGGCGTCCACGGCACCACCGCCACCAGCGCCAGCGGCCCGTCGGCCGCTCCGCGCAGCGCGGCCCGCAGCCCGGCGCGTGCGGCGTCCCGCCCGGCCGGCGGTCCGGTCAGCACATCGCGCAGCAGCTCGCCGAGCTCCTCCCCGGCCCGCGCCTCGGCCGCCAGCAGCGCCCCGATGCGGTCCGCGGTCTCCATCGCGCGGGCCAGCCGGGGGTCCTGCCCGCCCGCCGGGCCGCCCAGCTCCAGATCGGCGAGATGGCCGTCGTCCAGCAGCCAGACATAGCCGTGCACCACCCCGCGGTGCCGGACGGGCAGACAGATGCGGCCCATGAACACCCCGGCCGCCGGGTCGGGCGGAATCCGCAGCGGCGCCTGCGCCCGGGCGATCCCGAACGCCTCGAACCAGGCCCGCACCGCCGCCGTCGAGCGGCGCTGGAGGATCGAGCGGGTGCGCACCGGGTCCAGCGCGGGCTCCGCCGCGTCATCGCTGTCTTCGCTGTCCTGGGCACCGAAGGCGATCAGCGCGAAGTCGCGGTTCTCCAGGGTCGCGGGTGCCCGGAGCACCGCCGTGATCTCGTCCACCAGCTGCTGGTAGTCGTCGCGCATGGGTCCCGCCTCTTCCCGCTTTCGCCCCTCACATTCTCATACAGATGTCTGAGATCCCGGCCACGGATGCGTGACAGCTGTCGATGGTCCGGAATCCGCGCCATCCTTAAGTTTCACGGTGAGTTGTCGATGCCGTTCATCGGCCGTCATCGTGGAGGTGCCCCGTGCTGGGACCCGTGCTGCTCGCCGCTTCGCGCAGTGCCGCCATCCGCCGTATCGTCTCGGCCGCGCCGGTCACCCGCCCGATGGTGGACCGCTTCGTCGCCGGGGAGCGGCTGGCCGAGTCCTTGGGGGCGGTGCGGTCGCTGACCGCCCGCGGCCTGGACGTCACCCTGGACCATCTGGGCGAGGACGTGACCGACCGGGCCGAGGCGCTGCGCAGCCGTGACGCCTATCTGGCGCTGACCGAGGCGCTGGCCACCGAGGGGCTCGCCGGGCGCGCGGAGATGTCCGTGAAGCTCTCCGCGTTCGGCCAGGCGCTGCCCGGGGGCCACGATCTGGCGCTGGCCAATGTGACCCCGGTCGTGGAGGCCGCCGCCGCGGCGGGCACGACGGTCACCCTCGACATGGAGGACCACACCACGGTGGACTCCACCCTCGCCATCCTCAGCGAGCTGCGCACCCGCTTCCCGCAGACCGGCGCGGTCCTCCAGTCCTACCTCTTCCGGACCGAGGACGACTGCCGGGCGCTGGCCGGGGAAGGCTCCCGGGTGCGGCTGGTGAAGGGCGCGTACAACGAGCCGGCGAGCGTCGCCCACCAGGACAAGCGCGAGGTGGACCGCGCTTATGTGCGCTGTCTGAAGATCCTGATGGGCGGCGAGGGCTACCCCATGATCGGCTCGCACGATCCGCGCATGGTCGCCATCGCCCAGGACCTGGCGCACCGCCTCGGGCGCAAGCTGGACGAGTACGAGTTCCAGATGCTGTACGGGATCCGCGTGGCCGAGCAGGAGCGGCTGGTGGCGGAAGGTCACCGTATGCGGGTTTACGTCCCGTATGGCACAGACTGGTATGGGTACTTCATGCGCCGCCTCGCGGAGCGTCCCGCCAACCTCACATTCTTCCTGCGTTCGCTGGTCGGCCGCCGCTGACCGCTCTCGGGATCGCAGACTCGTAAACCCCCGACGCCCCCGACGATCGAAGGAGACAACCGCCATCATGGACGCCGTCACCCAGGTCCCCGTGCCGGTGAACGAGCCGGTGCACACCTACGCCCCCGGCACCCCGGAGCGCGCCCGCCTCGAGACCAAGCTCAAGGAGCTCGGCGAGAACCCCATCGACCTGCCGATGACCATCGGCGGCCAGAAGCGGATGGGAGCGGGGGAGCGCTTCGACGTCGTCCAGCCGCACAAGCACTCCGCCCGCCTGGGCACCTACGCCAACGCCACTCGAGCGGACGCGCAGGACGCGATCGACGCCGCCCTGGCCGCGGCCCCGGCGTGGCGCGCGCTCAGCTTCGACGACCGTGCCGCGGTCATCCTCAAGGCCGCCGATCTGCTCTCCGGCCCCTGGCGGGAGACGCTCGCCGCGTCCACCATGCTGGGCCAGTCGAAGACCGCGCAGCAGGCGGAGATCGACACCCCCTGTGAGCTGATCGACTTCTGGCGCTTCAACGTCCACTTCGCCCGCCAGATCCTGGCCGAGCAGCCGGTGACCAACTCGCCCGGGGTCTGGAACCGCACCGACCACCGGCCGCTGGAGGGGTTCGTCTACGCGATCACCCCCTTCAACTTCTCCGCCATCGCGGGCAACCTCCCGACCGCCCCCGCGCTCATGGGCAATGTGGTGGTCTGGAAGCCGTCCCCGACCCAGACCCACGCCGCCGTGCTGCTGATGGAGCTGCTGGAGGAGGCCGGGCTGCCCAAGGGCGTGATCAACCTGGTCACGGGCGACGGCAAGGAGGTCTCCGAGGTGGCGCTGGCCCACCCGGACCTCGCGGGCATCCACTTCACCGGCTCGACCCGCACCTTCCAGTACCTGTGGAAGACGGTCGGCAACAACATCGAGAACTACAAGACCTATCCGCGGCTGGTCGGTGAGACCGGCGGCAAGGACTTCATCGTCGCCCACCCGTCCGCCGACCCGGCGGTGCTGAAGACGGCGATGACCCGCGGCGCCTTCGAGTTCCAGGGCCAGAAGTGCTCCGCGGCCTCCCGCGCCTATGTGCCGCGCTCCCTGTGGGAGAACGGCCTCAAGGAGGAGTTCGCCACCGAGGTCAACGGGCTGACCATGGGCGATGTGAGCGACCTCGACAACTTCATGGGCGCGGTCATCGACGAGCGCGCCTTCGCCAAGAACAAGGCGGCGATCGACCGGGCCAAGTCCGACCCCACGATCGAGGTCGTCGCGGGCGGCACCTACGACGACAGCGAGGGCTGGTTCGTCCGCCCGACCGTGCTGGTCTCCACCGACCCGGAGAACGAGATCTTCAAGGACGAGTACTTCGGCCCGATCCTCGGGGTGTACGTCTACGAGGACGAGGAGTACGACGCGATGCTCCAGCAGATGGAGTCGGCCGCCCCGTACGGGCTGACCGGCGCCGTCATCGCCCAGGACCGCGCGGCGGCGGCCGCCGCCTGTGAGGCGCTGCGCTTCGCGGCAGGCAACTTCTACATCAACGACAAGCCGACCGGTGCCGTCGTCGGCCAGCAGCCCTTCGGCGGCGGCCGCGCGTCCGGCACCAACGACAAGGCGGGCGCCAAGCAGAACCTGATGCGCTGGACCTCCACCCGCTCCATCAAGGAGACCCTGGTCCCGCCGACCGACTACCGCTACCCGCACATGGGCTGACCCCCGAGCCCGGCGACCCGCGCCCCCGGACCGCACTGGAGCGGTCCGGGGGCGCGGGGCCGTCCGAGGGGGCGCGTCGGGGGAAATCTGTGGACGCCCGATGCGCGGCGGTGCTAGCGTCAAGCAGTCAAGTAGGCACTATTTACCGCAGTTTACGTGGGTAACCAGGCGCGGGAACGCTCACGGACTAGCGATCGGCCGCCGTTGGTCGAGGTCGGACGGGGGTCGGCCTCGATCATCGGTGCGGAGCCGATAGATGATCACCCTGGGTCAGTGGCTGATATCACGCTGTTCGCGTCTCAGATGGTAGGACGTCCGACTAATTGTGCAGACACTGACGCTCCGCTGCCTTATTTTTGTGGAAGCCGAACGTCTCGCTGCATCCAGCGATGGCGGCCGCGGCCGGTGCACATCGCGCAGGCGACCCCTGCCGCACCCAGGCCCCCGCCCCTTCCGGCAGCCACCTTCTCGGGGAGCTTTCCTTCCTCCCGGGCGCCTCCCGGGCGTCACCGGGGTTCAGCAGAGGAGATGTGATCATGGCCGAGACGACTGTCCGCAGGATCCGCCGCAAGACCGACGACACCGACCGCAAGAAGGCGGCCGCCGCGCTCCAGCGCGCCCTCGACCGCCGGGACAACGGCGGCGCCACCGGTCACTGACGCCGGGGCCGGGTGACCTCGAAGCGGTCCACCCGCTCGCCCGACTCCGCCAGGGCCGTGACCGTGAGCCTGGGGCGGGGGCCCGGCTCGACCTCCACCGCGAGGAACGAGAAGCCGGTGTAGCGGACCCGGGACCAGTCCGCGCTGTCCCGGTTCTTCTCGCCGTCCTCGCTCCAGTGGTAGGTCTTCACCTCGTCGAGGTCCTTGACGTGCCCCTCGTAGCTGTCGGGCACCGGGAACTCGTAGAGCTTCGCGCCCGCCCCGCCCGCCGTCACATAGACGATCCCGTCGCGCACCGCGTCGGCGCTCCCCTCCACCGGGACCCGGCGGGCGACCTTGCCGCCCCGGAGGGCGTCGGTCCGCTCGTAGACGTGGTTGTGGCCGTTGATGACCAGGTCCACCTGGTGCTTGTCGAACAGCGGCACCCACGCGTCGCGCACCCCGCCGTCCGAGGCGTGGGCGCTGGTGGTGGAGTAGGCGCAGTGGTGGAAGAAGACCACCAGGAAGTCGATGCCGGGCCGCTTGCGCAGCTCCCCCAGCCGCCGGTCCAGCCAGCGGGTCTGCGCCCCGTCCGTGTACCCCTTGTTGACCGGGATCTCGTACGACACGTCATTGGCGTCCAGGGCGACCACGCCCACGTTCCCGTAAGAGAACGAATAGACGCCGGGCGCCTTGCGCGGATCCGGGCCGCTCGTCGGCAGCGACCAGCGGGCCAGCTGGCCGCCGTAGCCGTCGGGGGAGTACCACGCCTCCATGTCGTGGTTGCCGGTGGTCACCATCCACGGCACGCTCGCCGCGACCGAGTCGGTCTGGGCGAGGAAGGAGTCCCAGACCCGGGCGTCGTAGAGGTCGGACTTCTTTCCGTGGCCGGTGGTGTCCGCGTAGCACAGATCCCCGGCGTGCAGATGGAACGACGGATTCTGGCCGAGGATCAGCTGGTCGTTGGCGAGCGCGTCATAGCTCACCCCCTGGTCGCCGAAGGCGGTGAAGACGAACTTCCCCGGCCGGTCCGGCGCGGTGCGGAAGGTGCCCACGGACGCGAAGTGGCGCGGCTCGGCCGGATCGCGGTCGGCGTGCCCGACGCCGTAGTAGTAGGTGGCCCCGGGGCGCAGGTCGTCCACCGCGGCGTGCAGATAGAACTGGTCGACCGCGGGCAGCTTGTCGCTCAGCGACGGGGTGTGCAGATGGCGGACCTCGGCCTCGACCTTGCGGGTGAGCTCCAGCGGGCTGGTGCCGATCCGCACGTACGGCTTGCGCACCGCGAACGGGACCTGCCAGGAGATCCGCATCTGGGTCCGCGGATCGGCGCCGAAGGCCAGATGGCGGCCGAACGGTGCGACCAGCGCGCCGTCCACCGTGGCGGACCCCGGCGTCGGGCCCGCGGCCGGCGTCGCCGGCTTGGCACCGGCGGCGCACGCCGCCCCGCCCAGCAGCCCCGCGCCCGCGACCGTGCCCGCCGTGGCGGCGCCCCCGCGCAGCACCCGGCGGCGGGAGAGCCGGGCCCGCAGATACTCGTGCTGCTCGGCCATGGTCATCCGCTGGGCGAGTCGCTCCGGTACGCCGAACCGTGGTGTGTCCATGGACCGGAATGTCCCCCGAGCGGTCAACGGCGCGCCGTACGGGGGGTGAACGAGTGATTGCCGCTGAGCGGCTGTCCGAATGGTGGAACGCCTATGTCAATGCATGGGACGAGCGGTAGGGTCCCGGTATGTCTCGCAGCATTCGCCTCGCAGTGATCCCCGGTGACGGTATCGGCCAGGAAGTCGTGGCCCAGGGCCTGAAGGTCCTCTCCGCCGCCCTTCCGCAGGACGTGAAGCTGGAGACCCGCAGTTACGACCTCGGCGCCCAGCGCTGGCACGCCACCGGCGACACCCTGCCGGACGCGGACCTGGAGTCGCTGAAGGACCACGACGCGATCCTGCTCGGCGCCATCGGCGACCCCTCGGTGCCCTCGGGCGTGCTCGAGCGCGGGCTGCTGCTCAAGCTGCGCTTCGCCTTCGACCACTACGTCAACCTGCGTCCGTCGAAGCTCTTCCCGAACACCCCGTCCCCGCTGGCCGGCCGCCCCGACATCGACTTCGTGGTCGTCCGCGAGGGCACCGAGGGCCCGTACGTGGGCAACGGCGGCTCGATGCGCACCGGCACCCCGGACGAGGTCGCCACCGAGGTCAGCCTGAACACCGCCCACGGGGTCGAGCGCGTGGTCCGGGACGCCTACGAGCGCGCAAGCGCCCGGCCGCGCAAGAAGCTGACCCTCGTGCACAAGAACAACGTCCTGGTGCACGCCGGCCACCTGTGGAAGAACATCTTCGACCGGGTGGGCCAGGAGTACCCCGAGGTCACCACCGACTATCTGCACGTCGACGCCGCGACGATCTTCTTCGTCACCCAGCCGGAGCGGTTCGACGTGATCGTCACCGACAACCTCTTCGGTGACATCCTCACCGACCTCGCCGCCGCCGTCACCGGCGGCATCGGGCTCGCCGCGAGCGGCAACATCAACCCCTCCGGCGCCTTCCCGTCGATGTTCGAGCCGGTCCACGGCTCCGCGCCGGACATCGCGGGCACCGGCAAGGCCGACCCGACGGCGACCATCCTGTCGGTGGCCCTGCTGCTGTCGCACCTCGGCTACGGGGACGAGGCGGCCCGTATCGAGGCCGCCGTCGCCGCGGACCTCGCCGAGCGGGACGCGGCCGCGCCGCGCACCACCGACGAGATCGGCGACGCGCTCGCCGCCCGAGTATCCGGCTGACCCCAGCCTGTGCCAGCGCGCGGCTGGGTGCGACCATCGACCTTGGGCCGCGCGTTGCACAACGCTCCTTCCCCGGCCTCACCTAGGAGATAATTCCCGGTGGGGCCGCCGTGTGAAGAAGAGCTTGGACGTCCTAGTACCGCTTGCGGGCAGGATGGTGTGAGCGCGGTCCGCCACAACCGAAGGTGAAGGACTACCTGCCATGACGACGCCCACGATCGAGCTCAAGCCCTCCTCCCACCCCGTGCCCGCGGCCGAGCGGGAGAAGATCCTGGCCAACCCCGGATTCGGCCGCCACTTCACCGATCACATGGTGACGGTCAAGTGGACGGAGGGCCGTGGCTGGCACGAGGCCCAGCTCGTGCCGTACGCCCCGCTCTCGCTCGACCCGGCGAACATGACGCTGCACTACGCCCAGACGATCTTCGAGGGGCTCAAGGCGTACCGCCGTCCCGACGGCACCGTGGCCACGTTCCGCCCCGACCAGAACGCCGAGCGGTTCCAGGCGTCCGCGCGCCGCATGGGCATGCCGGAGCTCCCCGTCGAGACCTTCATCGAGGCGTGTGACGCGCTGGTCACCCAGGACAAGGCGTGGGTGCCGGGCCACGGGGAGCAGTCCCTGTACCTGCGGCCCTTCATGTTCGCCACCGAGGTCGGGCTCGGCGTCCGGCCCTCGAACGAATTCCTCTTCGTGGTGATCGCCTCCCCGGCCGGGGCCTACTTCCCCGGCGGTGTGCAGCCGGTCTCGGTCTGGCTCTCGGAGGAGTACGTCCGGGCCGCGCCCGGCGGCACCGGCGCGGCCAAGACGGGCGGCAACTACGCGGCCTCCCTGGTCGCCCAGGCGCAGGCCGCCGAGCAGGGCTGTGACCAGGTGGTCTGGCTGGACGCGATCGAGCGCCGCTGGATCGAGGAGATGGGCGGGATGAACCTGTACTTCGTGTACGGGAACCGCATCGTGACCCCCGAGCTGTCCGGTTCGCTGCTGCCGGGGATCACCCGCGCCTCGCTGCTGGAGATCGCGGCCGACCTCGGCTACGAGGTCACCGAGGGCCGGATCTCCGTCGACGACTGGCGCGAGGGCAACGCCGACGGGACCCTCACCGAGGTCTTCGCCTGCGGTACGGCGGCCGTGATCACCCCGGTCGGCTCGGTCAAGTCCGCCCGGGCGAGCTGGACGGTGGGCGACGGGGAGCCGGGCGAGGTGACCATGCGGCTGCGCAAGGCGCTGCTGGACATCCAGACCGGCGCCGCCCCGGACCCGCATGGCTGGATGCACCCCCTGGGCTGACCTTCCGGGATGCACCCCTGGGCTGACCTTCGGGCGTCACCTCGTTGACACCGGGGGTTCGCATCCTGAGACGGGTGAGAGCGCGGGGGCGGAATGTGCCAGACTGCCTCCGTGCTCTCGTTCGCCATGATTATTGGCAGCAGGCGCGCCGGTCCGCAGTGACCGCCCGTACGACCCGGTACAGGGCGGCCACCGTGCCCCAGACCCGCGCGCAGACCTCTCGCACCCGCGAGGGGTCTTTTCGTTTTCCGGACCATCCCGCCGGACGCGAAGCGTGAGGGATCATAGGAGGGCGCGGAACCGGACATTCCGGTAGACCGAGATTCATCCGACAGGAGCCAGACCAACCATGAAGGATCTGCCCGACGACGGCTTCCATGTCTTCGACACCACCCTGCGCGACGGAGCGCAGCGCGAGGGCATCAACCTCACGGTCGCGGACAAGCTGACCATCGCCCGTCACCTGGACGACTTCGGCGTGGGCTTCATCGAGGGCGGCTGGCCCGGCGCCAACCCGCGCGACACGGAGTTCTTCGCCCGGGCCCGCGCCGAG
Source organism: Streptomyces sp. 5-10 (assembly GCF_014712245.1). NCBI lineage: Bacteria > Bacillati > Actinomycetota > Actinomycetes > Kitasatosporales > Streptomycetaceae > Streptomyces > Streptomyces sp. 5-10. Next base: position 5,364 of record NZ_JACVYG010000104.1, on the reverse strand, counting down.
ATCGACTTCAAACACGCCCAGCTGGTGGCGTTCGGCGCCACCCGTAAGGCGGGGGTGCGCGCCGAGGACGACGCCCAGGTCAAGGCGCTGCTGGACTCCGGGGCGCCGGTGATCACCCTGGTGGCGAAGTCCCATGACCGCCATGTGGAGCTGGCCCTGCGCACCACGCTCGAGGAGAACCTCGCGATGGTCCGCGAGACCGTCGCCCATCTGCGGTCCCAGGGCCGCCGGGTCTTCCTCGACTGCGAGCACTTCTTCGACGGCTACCGGGCCAACGCCGGCTACGCCAAGCAGGTCGTCTCCGCCGCCCACGAGGCGGGCGCCGAGGTGGTGATCCTCTGCGACACCAACGGCGGCATGCTCCCCGGCCAGATCGACGCGGTGGTCCGCACCGTACTGGCCGACACCGGGGCGCGGCTGGGCATCCACGCCCAGGACGACACCGGCTGCGCGGTCGCCAACACCCTCGCCGCGGTGGACGCGGGCGCCACCCACGTCCAGTGCACGGCCAACGGCTACGGCGAGCGGGTGGGCAACGCCAACCTCTTCCCGGTCGTCGCGGCCCTGGAGCTGAAGTACGGCCGCCGGGTGCTGCCGGAGGGCGCCCTGGAGGAGATGACCCGGATCTCGCACGCGATCGCCGAGGTCGTCAACCTGACGCCGTCCACTCACCAGCCCTATGTGGGTGTTTCCGCCTTCGCCCACAAGGCCGGACTGCACGCCTCCGCGATCAAGGTCGACCCGGATCTGTACCAGCACATCGACCCCGAGCGGGTCGGCAACACCATGCGGATGCTCGTCTCCGACATGGCCGGACGGGCGTCGATCGAGCTCAAGGGCAAGGAGCTGGGCATCGACCTCGGCGGCGACCGGGCGCTGGTGGGCCGGATCGTGGAGCGGGTCAAGGAGCGGGAGCTCGCGGGCTACACCTACGAGGCTGCCGACGCCTCCTTCGAGCTGCTGCTGCGCCAGGAGGTCGAGGGCCGTCCCCGCCGCTTCTTCCGCGTCGAGTCCTGGCGGGCGATCGTCGAGGACCGCCCGGACGGCACCCACGCCAACGAGGCCACCGTGAAGCTCTGGGCCAAGGGCGAGCGCATCGTCGCCACGGCGGAGGGCAACGGCCCGGTCAACGCCCTGGACCGGGCGCTGCGGGTGGGGCTGGAGCGGATCTACCCGCAGCTGGCGACGATGGAGCTGGTGGACTACAAGGTCCGCATCCTGGAAGGCAAGCACGGCACCGAGTCCACGACCCGGGTGCTGGTCTCCACCGCGGACGGCCAGGGGGAGTGGTCGACCGTGGGTGTCGGGGAGAACGTGATCGCCGCGTCCTGGCAGGCCCTGGACGACGCCTACGCCTACGGGCTGCTGCGGGCCGGGGTGGACCCGCAGGAGTGACGCGCCGGCCGGTGCGAGGAGGCGGGCGGTGCGGCGCCGGCGGCGGCCGGAGTAGGGTGCGGGGAGCGGAGCGCGGCCGATGTGCTCCGTTGCCCGATCCGGCCGCACGGCCGCTCCGGCGGACGCCGCCCATCCGGGTGGTCGCGCCCGCCCCTCGCACGGTCACGGCCTGGAGGTTTGTGGGGTGCCGACAGGGCCGATAGTCCTTTAGGACACCAGGTAGTGGGAAAGCCGCTGTCCAGTTCTGTTCCGCCTGCCCACCAAAACGCCCTTGACGTTGTAGGGAATTGACATGCGTTTCCGGGGGTCCGGGAACGTACCGTCATTGCATGACCAATCTCGAAGGTGCGCCTGCTGAGGCGAGTGACGTTCGCGGGCGCGTCGCCGAGCTGCACGCGATTCGCGAGCAGGCTCGGCGCGGCCCGAGCGAGCGGGCGACCGAGGCCCAGAAGGCCAAGGGGAAGCTGACGGCTCGCGAGCGGATCGATCTGCTGCTTGACGAGGGGTCCTTCAACGAAGTGGAGCCGCTGCGGCGGCATCGTGCGACCGGGTTCGGGCTCGAGGCCAAGAAGCCTTACACCGACGGTGTCGTCACCGGCTGGGGGACCGTCCACGGACGGACGGTGTTCGTCTACGCACACGACTTCAGGATCTTCGGCGGGGCGCTGGGGGAGGCCCACGCCACCAAGATCCACAAGATCATGGACATGGCCATCTCGGCCGGGGCGCCGCTGGTGTCCCTCAACGACGGCGCCGGTGCCCGTATCCAGGAGGGCGTCTCGGCGCTCGCCGGTTACGGCGGCATCTTCCAGCGGAACACCAAGGCGTCCGGTGTCATCCCCCAGATCAGCGTGATGCTCGGCCCGTGCGCGGGCGGCGCGGCGTACTCCCCGGCGCTGACGGACTTCGTCTTCATGGTCCGGGAGACCTCGCAGATGTTCATCACCGGGCCCGACGTGGTCCAGGCGGTGACGGGCGAGAAGGTCAGCCAGAACGGACTGGGCGGCGCGGATGTGCACGCCGAGACCTCGGGTGTGTGCCACTTCGCCTACGACGACGAGGAGACCTGCCTCGAGGAGGTCCGCTACCTCCTGTCGCTGCTGCCGCAGAACAACCGCGAGAACCCGCCGACCGTCGAGTCCGACGACCCGGCCTCCCGGCGCGGCGACTCGCTGCTGGACCTCGTCCCGGCCGACGGCAACCGGCCGTACGACATGCGCAAGGTCATCGAGGAGATCGTCGACGACGGCGAGTACCTCGAGGTCCACGAGCGCTGGGCGACCAACATCATCTGCGCGCTGACCCGGCTCGACGGCCAGGTGGTCGGCATCATCGCCAACCAGCCGCAGTCGCTGGCGGGCGTGCTGGACATCGAGGCGTCGGAGAAGTCCGCGCGCTTCATCCAGATGTGCGACGCCTTCAACATCCCGCTGGTCACCTTCCTCGACGTGCCCGGCTTCCTGCCCGGTGTGGACCAGGAGCACGGCGGGATCATCCGGCACGGCGCCAAGATGCTGTACGCGTACTGCAATGCCACCGTGCCGCGGATCTCCGTCATCCTGCGCAAGGCGTACGGCGGTGCCTACATCGTGATGGACTCCCAGTCCATCGGGGCCGACCTGACCTACGCCTGGCCGACCAACGAGATCGCGGTGATGGGCGCCGAGGGCGCCGCCAACGTGATCTTCCGCCGTCAGATCGCCGACGCGGACGACCCCGAGGCCATGCGCGCCCGCATGGTCAAGGAGTACAAGTCCGAGCTGATGCACCCGTACTACGCGGCCGAGCGGGGGCTGGTCGACGATGTGATCGACCCGACCGAGACCCGTGAGGTCCTCATCCGGTCCCTGGCGATGCTGCGCGACAAGCACGCCGACCTGCCGTCCCGCAAGCACGGCAACCCGCCGCAGTAACCCTCACGTTCATGACCTCGCGCGGGACCCGCGCGACAAGGGAGAAGAGAAAACCGTGAGCACACCCAGCGATATCGCCGATCCCGCCGCCGCGGCGGCGGCCACCCTGGTCCGGGTCGAGAAGGGCCACGCCGACGCCGAGGAGCTCGCCGCGGTCACCGCGGTGCTGCTCGCCCGCGCGGCCGCCGGCACCCACCGGACCGCCGGCTCCACCCGCCCGCGCCGCAGCGCCGCCCGCTGGCGCCGTCTGGAGCGCCGCCCGGCGTTCAGCGCGCCGCACAGCTGGCAGGGCTGAGCGCCACCGGCGCCGATGAACGCACAAATCCCCTGTTCTCCTTCGGAGAGCAGGGGATTTTGGCTTCCGCCGTCGGCCTCGGCTAGCGCAGCCGGGCCATCAGCGCGTGCTCGACCAGGGTGATCAGCGCGCTCTTGGCCTCGCTGCGGTGGCGGGCGTCGGTGGTGATGATCGGCGCGTCGGGGCCGATCTGGAGGGCCTCGCGGACCTCTTCGGGGTTGTAGGGCTGGTGCCCGTCGAAGCCGTTGAGGGCGATGACGAACGGCAGCCCGGAGTTCTCGAAGTAGTCGACGGCCGGGAAGCAGTCGGCGAGGCGGCGGGTGTCCACCAGGACGACCGCGCCGATGGCGCCGCGGACCAGGTCGTCCCACATGAACCAGAAGCGGTCCTGACCGGGCGTGCCGAACAGGTACAGGATCAGGTCCTGGTCCAGCGTGATGCGGCCGAAGTCCATGGCCACCGTGGTGGTGGTCTTGTCCGGCGCGTGGGTGAGATCGTCGATCCCCGCCGAGGCGGAGGTCATCACGGCTTCGGTGCGCAGCGGGTTGATCTCCGAGACCGCGCCGACGAACGTGGTCTTGCCCACGCCGAAGCCGCCCGCCACCACGATCTTCGCGGAGGTGGTGGAGCGGGCTGCACCGCTAGAGCTTGCGAAGTCCACTGAGCACCCTTTCGAGCAGTGTCACGTCAGGCTGACCGCCGGCGGACTCGTCGCCGCCGGGCTGATGGATCGCGACGAGCCCCGCCTCGGCCAGGTCGGCTACGAGGATGCGGGCTACGCCGAGGGGAATGGTGAGCAGTGCGGAGATCTCGGCGACCGACTTGATCTCGCGGCACAGGTGGCAGATCCGCTGGTGCTCGGGCAACTGGCCCTGGAGCTGAGCGGGGTCGGCCGTGGTGTGTACCAGCGCCTCGATGGCGAGCTGGTACCGGGGCCGGGTCCGGCCCCCGGTCATGGCGTACGGGCGCACCAGAGGGTTATGAGTGCCGCCCGCGGGGGAGGAGGGTTCCGGGGCAGGGCGCTCAGGCGGCTGTACGGGCTCGATACGCGGCGCGGGCGGCGCGTCGTACCAGGACCCCTCCGACGGCCCGGGAGGCGCGTAGGAGGGCGTGTACGGCTGTTGCTGGGGCCGCTGCGGCTGCCGCCGCGGGGGCTGCTGCTCCCGCTGGGGCTCCGGCTGCTGTGGGGAGCGGGCCTGACGGCTGGGTGCGGAGGGGAAGTTGTAGCGCTTCACTGGGCCCTCTCCGCGCGGCTCGGACGGCTGCCCGTGGGCGTACGGATATCCGCTAGGGGGCGTTGCCACGTGTCCTCCTCCAACTCGCCTGTCTTGCCGGTCGCGCCACCGCACCCTATGGCGCGGTGGCGCGAAACGCACTCCATGTTTGCTAGTTGAGAAGACTGCCCTGCAATTCCGCGCGGAGATCCGGGGTCAGAACGTTGCCCGCGCGATCGACCAGCAGGGCCATCTCGTAGCCGACGAGGCCGATGTCGCACTCGGGGTGGGCGAGCACGGCGAGGGAGGATCCGTCGGAGATCGACATGATGAAGAGGAACCCTCGTTCCATTTCGACGACGGTCTGGTTGACCACGCCGCCTTCGAAGATGCGGGAGGCTCCGGAGGTGAGCGAGGTCAGGCCGGAGGCCACCGCCGCCAGTTGATCGGCTCGGTCACGGGGGAAGCCTTCGGACATCGCCAGAAGGAGTCCGTCGGCGGAGACCACCACCGTGTGGGACACCCCGGGGGTGTTGTCCACGAAGTT
>NZ_JACVYG010000103.1:0-14388 GCF_014712245.1 Streptomyces sp. 5-10 | reverse complement strand
GGGCCGGGGCGGCACGGCGGCCGCCCCGGGGGGAACCGGCTGATCGGCGGCCGCTGATGAACTGGTCAGCGGCCGCCGGTGAGTGGTTGCCGACCCCCGGTCAGTTGCTGTCGGCCGCCGGTCAGTGGGTCAGCTTCCGCCCATGAGCGCGGCGGCGAGCTCCTCGGGGCGGGCGGCGAACGGCGAGTGGCTGCCCGGCAGCGGCCGCACGGTGAAGGGCCGGTCCGGCATGGCGGCGTCGGCCTCCGCGATCATCAGGTCCTGCAACGCGGGGGTGCACGCCCAGTCCTCGGCGCACCGGATGAACGTACGCGGGATCCGGCCCCACCGCTCCGGCGTCAGGGTGATCGGGGTGGTCGGCACCGCGAAGGGCAGATCGGGGCTCAGGGCGTGGTACCAGCGGGCGAAGGACTCGGCGGGGACGTCGTGGTAGAAGGCCAGCCGCAGCTCCTCCACATACGCCGGGTCGGCGGAGTACGGATTGATCCGGAACGCGCCGATGGCCTCCGGGTCGCCCAGCATCAGCCCCTGCCCGCGCACGGTCGCGGTCTGCTCGGGGGACGTCAGGTACTCGGCGAAGCGCGGGCGCCCGGCCGGGACGAAGGACGACAGATGGATCAGCTCGTCGACGAGTTCGGGCGCCCGCTCCGCGACCAGGGACGCGGGGGCGCCACCGGCGCTGTGCGAGACCAGGGCGACCTTCGGATACCGGCGGACCGATCGCAGCGCGGCGACGACGGCCTCCGCGCACTCCTCCAGGGTGACCCCGGCCAGCGCCGACTTCTCGGTCGCCAGATCCGGCTGGCCGGGGAGGTGGAGGCCCGAGGGCAGCGGTGCCTCGAAGCCATGCCCCGGCAGATCGACGGCGAGGCTCGCCGCGCCGAGCCGGGCCAGGGCGCGCTGGGTGGACGCCCACTGCCAGGAGGCGTGCCAGGCGCCGTGGACCAGCACGAACACGGTGCCGGACGGAACCGGGCCGGGGTGGGAATCGGTGAGAGGGGTTCGGGGGCTCGTGGCGCTCATGGGGACAGTCCACCGCCACGGCGAGGCATTATCCACCGCCATATCTGACAACCCCGCCGCCGATATCTCCTGAATATCGCCTCGGCTATCCTCCGCCCCATGGAGTCACGTCATCTGCGCTACGCCGTGGCGCTGGCCGAACATCAGCACTTCGGACGGGCGGCGGCCGCCCTCGGAATCGCCCAGCCCCCGCTGTCCCAGCAGATCGCGGCGCTGGAGCGGGAGGTGGGCGCGCGGCTCTTCGACCGTACGGCGCGCGGGGTGTTCCCGACCGCCGCGGGCGAGGCGTTCCTGGCCAGGGCGCGCCGGGCGCTGGCCGAGATGTCGGCCGCCGTGTCGGACGCGGGCCGGGCCGCCCGGGGTGAGACGGGGCAGCTGCGGCTCGGCTTCATCGGCTCGGCACTGTTGGAGCTTCTGCCGTCCGTGCTGGGCACGTTCATCCGCGACCGCCCCGAGGTGCGGCTGGGGCTCCAGGAGATGTCCACCCGCCGGTCCACGGCGGCGCTGCTCGCGGGTGAGCTGGACCTCGCGATCGGGCGCGGGGCGCCCCGGGGCGCCGGTGCCGAGGATCTGGTGTCGGTCACGGTCGGCCGGGACCAGCTGGTGGCGGTCGTCGGCGCCGCCCACCCCTTCGCCGGGCAACCCAAGGTCAGCCTCGAACAGCTCAAGGGGCAGCATCTGATCGTCGCGCCCGCGGAGGAGGAACCGGCGGTCGCCGTCTGGCTGGCCGGGCTGCTGGGCGAGGGCGCGGGCGTGCCCGCGCGGGCCGGTGGGGTCACGGAGGCATGGGACGCGCACACCATCATCGGGCTGGCCTCGTGCGGGGTCGGGGTGGGGCTCGGCCCGGCGTGTCTGCGGGTGGCGGCGCGGCCGGACGTCCGGGTGTGCAAGGTGAGTCCGCGGGTGGAGCTGCCGGAGCTGGTGATGTCGTTCCGCGCCCACGACCGCTCCCCCGTGCTGGCGGCCTTCCTGGACATCACGAGGGAGCGGTGCCCGGGGGTGGCTGAGCGGCTGGAACGTCGTCTGGGCGCGCGCTGACGGGCGGCCGGACCGGCTGGCGCCTGCGGCGGGCTGCTCCCCTCCCCGCCCCTTCCCGAAACGGATGGGCTGCGCCCCCTCGCACCCCCGCCGGGGCTCCGCCCCCGGCCCCGCTCCTCAAACTCCCCCAGCTTCCGCTGGGAGGTGCCCCCCCCGGAGGGGCTGGAAAACTGGGCTTCGCCCCCAGACCCCGGGGTCCCGGGGCGGAGCCCCTGCCATGCGGCGAAGCCGCATATCGATGCAGCGGGAAGGGGCGAAGCCGGGAGCGGCCCGCCGCAGGCGCCAGGGTCCGCCGCTAGTCGTCAGTCCGTGAAGCGCTCCCCTCGCTCCGCCTTCTCCACCAGCAGCGCGGGCGGGGCGAACCGCTCCCCGTACGCCGCCTCCAGCTGCCGCGCACGGGCCACGAAACCGGCCACGCCGCCCTCGTATCCGTTGATGTACTGCAGCACCCCGCCCGTCCAGCCGGGGAAGCCGATGCCGAGGATGGAGCCGATGTTGGCGTCGGCGACGGAGGTCAGCACCCCCTCCTCCAGCAGCCGGACCGTGTCGATGGCCTCGCAGAAGAGCATCCGCTCCTTCATGTCCTCGAAGGGGATGCGGGTGCCCTCGCGCACAACGTCTCCGGAGCCGCCGGAGCCGCCGGACCCGCCCGGTGCGAAGTGCTCGCGCAGCCCCGGCCACAACCCGGTGCGCTTGCCGGTCGTCGCGTCGTAGTCGTAGAAGCCCGCGCCGCCGCTGCGGCCGGGGCGCCCGAACTCCTCCACCATGCGGTCGATGACCGCGTCGGCCGGATGCGGCCGCCACTCGCCGCCCGCCTCCTCGGTGGCCCGGCGCGTCTCCTCGCGGATCTTGCGCGGGAGGGTGAGGGTCAGCTCGTCCATCAGGGAGAGCACCTTGGCCGGGTATCCGGCCTGGGCCGCGGCCTGCTCCACGGAGGCCGGGTCGATGCCCTCCCCCACCATCGCCACGCCCTCGTTGAGGAAGTGGCCGATGACGCGAGAGGTGAAGAAGCCGCGGGAGTCATTGACCACGATCGGGGTCTTGCTGATCTGCCGCACCAGGTCGAAGGCGCGGGCCAGCGCCTTGTCGCCGGTGCGCTCGCCCTTGATGATCTCGACCAGCGGCATCTTGTCGACGGGCGAGAAGAAGTGCAGCCCGATGAAGTCGTCGGCGCGCTGCACCCCCTCCGCCAGCAGGGTGATGGGGAGGGTGGAGGTGTTGGAGCACAGCAGGGCGTCCGGGGCGACGACGCCCTCGATCTCCTGGAACACCTTGTGCTTGAGCGCCGGGTCCTCGAAGACCGCCTCGATGACCGCGTCACAGCCCTCGAGGTCGCGCGGATCGGCGGTCGGGGCGATCCGGGCCAGCAGCTGGTCCCGCTTGGACTCGGTGGTCCGGCCCTTGGCGAGCGCCTTGGCCAGCAGCCCTTCCGAGTATGCCTTGCCCTTGGCGGCGGCCTCCACGGACACATCCTTGAGGACGACCTCGATGCCCGCCTTGGCGCACGCGAACGCGATGCCCGCGCCCATCATCCCGGCGCCCAGCACCGCGACCTTGCGGACCTGGCTGGGCTCGATCCCCCGCGGCCGGTTGGCACCGGAGTTGACCGCCTGAAGATCGAAGAAGAACGCCTGAATCATGTTCTTGGCGGTCTGGCCGACGACCAGCTCGGTGAAGTACCGGGCCTCGATGATCTGCGCGGTCTCGAAGTCCACCTGGGACCCCTCGACTGCGGCGGCCAGGATATTGCGCTGCGCCGGGTAGGGCGCGCCGTTCAGCTGCTTCCGCAGATTGGCGGGGAAGGCGGGCAGGTTGACGGCGAACTTCGGCTGCGCCGGGGTGCCGCCCGGGATCCGGTAGTCCTTGTCGTCCCACGGCTGGGCCGACTCGGAGTGGGCGGCGATGAAGGCGCGCGCCCGGGTCAGCAGCTCCTCGCGGGTGGTCACGACGTCATGCACCAGCCCCGCCTCCCGGGCGCGCACGGGGCTGTATCGCGTGCCCTGGAGCAGCCACTTGAGCAGCGCGTCGGTGACGCCGAGCAGCCGTACGGTACGGGCGACGCCCCCGCTGCCGGGAAGCAGGCCCAGGGTGACCTCGGGGAAGCCGATGCGGGCCCCGGGGGCGTCGAGGGCGATGCGGTGGTGGCAGGCGAGCGCGATCTCCAGCCCGCCGCCGAGCGCCGCGCCGTTGATCGCGGCCACCACGGGCTTGCCGAGGGTCTCGATCCGGCGCAGCGCGCGCTTGACGCGGAGGTTCTTCTCGTAGACCTCCTGGGCCTGGCCGGGCCCGACCTGGAGGAGGTCGTTGAGGTCGCCACCGGCGAAGAATGTCTTCTTGGCGGAGGTGACGATGATGCCGCGAATGGCGTCCCGCTCGGCCTCGACGCGGTCGGCGATGGTGTCGAGGGAGTCGATGAACGCGGCGTTCATGGTGTTGGCGGACTGGCCGGGGTCGTCGAGCACCAGGGTGACGACGCCCTCGTCGTCCTGCTCCCAGCGGATGGTCTCGGCGGTGGTGGGGTGGGTCATCTGAGGTCTCCAGGGCGAAGGGGCGAAGAGGCGAAGGGGCGCGGGGCGGGAAGGAAGGGGAACGGCGGCGTCTTGAGAGCGACTGGGCTCTACGCGGTGTCCGGCGGATCTTTCCCCTCCCTGCCCCTTCCCGCAGTGCCGATATGCGGCTCCGCCGCGTGGCCCGCCGCAGGCGTCAGGATCCGTCGGACACCCCTTAGAGCCGTTCGACCACCGTCGCGATACCCATCCCGCCTCCCACGCACAGCGTCACCAGCCCGAACCGCCCGCCGCGCCGCTCCAGCTCGTCGATCACCGTGCCGAGGATCATCGCGCCGGTGGCGCCCAGCGGATGGCCCATGGCGATCGCGCCGCCGTTGACGTTGACCTTGTCCAGGCTCAGCCCCATGTCGTCCACGAAGCGCAGCACCACCGCCGCGAACGCCTCGTTGATCTCGACCAGATCGATGTCCTCGATGGTCAGCCCGGCCTTGGTGAGCGCCTTACGGGTGGCGGGGGCCGGGCCGGTGAGCATGATCGTGGGGTCGGCGCCGGAGACGGCGGCGGAGACGATGCGGGCGCGCGGCGTCAGCCCGAAGCGCTCGCCGACCTCACGGTTGCCGATGGCCACCAGGGCGGCGCCGTCCACCATGCCCGAGGAGTTGCCCGCGTGGTGGACGTGGTCGATCGCCTCGATCCAGTGGTACCTCTGCAGCGCCACCGCGTCGAAGCCACCCGCCTCGCCGATGGCGGCGAACGAGGGCTTCAGGCCCGCCAGGGTCTCGGGGGTGGTGCCGGGGCGGATGTGCTCGTCCCGGTCGAGGACGGTCAGCCCGCTGCGGTCGCGGACCGGGACCACGGAGCGGTCGAAGTACCCCTCCTTCCAGGCGCGGGCGGCCCGCTCCTGGGAGAGTGCGGCGTAGCTGTCCACGTCATGGCGGCTGTAGCCGCCGATGGTGGCGATGAGGTCGGCCCCGATGCCCTGCGGGACGAAACCGGTCTCGTAGTTGGTCATCGGGTCCGCGAACCAGGCGCCGCCGTCGGAGCCCATCTTCACGCGGGACATCGACTCGACCCCGCCCGCGAGCACCAGGTCCTCCCAGCCGGAACGGACCTTGGCCGCCGCCAGGTTGACGGCCTCCAGGCCCGAGGCACAGAAGCGGTTCTCCTGGACGCCCGCGACCGTGTCCGGGAGCCCGGCCGCGATGGCCGCGATCTTGGCGATGTCGGAGCCCTGGTCGCCGAGGGGGCTGACGACGCCGAGGACCACGTCGTCGATCGCCGCCGGATCCAGCTCGGGGAACCGCCGCCGCAGCTCATGGATGAGGCCCACCACCAGGTCGACGGGTTTGGTGCCGTGCAGGGCACCGTCGGCCTTCCCGCGCCCGCGCGGGGTGCGGATGGCGTCGTACACATACGCTTCGGTGCTCACGTCAGCGGCCTTTCAGGGGAGGGTTGGGCGGGGACGGCTCAGGGGTCCGGCGGGAAGCGGAGACATGGGGCTCACGACGGGTTTCCCTCGATGAGCGAGGTGACTCCCCAGTCGCGGGCCACCTCGTCGGTGTCCGCCCCGGGCCGGGCGGGTGTGCGGCGCACCGCGCCCGGGGTGGCGGAGAAGCGCGGGGCGGGCGCGGGCTGGGTGATCCCGCCGTGGTCGAGGAAGGTGGAGCGGGCGGCGAGCTGCGGATGGGACGGGGCCTCCCGCAGCGACAGGACGGGGGCGACGCAGGCGTCCGAGGTGCCGAAGACGGCGGTCCACTCCTCGCGGGAGCGCTCCTTGAAGCGGTCGGCGATGGCGGTGCGCAGCGCGGCCCAGCTGTCGAAGTCATCGCGGGCCGGGGCCCGGTCGGCGATCCCCAGCAGCTCGATGAACTCCGTGTAGAACTTGCGCTCCAGGGGCCCGACCGCCATATAGCCGCCATCGGCGGTCTCATAGGTGCCGTAGAAGGGGCAGCCGCCGTCGAGGAGGTTGGTGCCGCGCTGGTCCCGCCAGCCGCCGGCGGCCATCATGCCGTGGGTGACGGCGGTCAGATGGGCGGTGCCGTCGACGATCGCGGCGTCCACGACCTGGCCGGGACCGCCCGCGCGGGCGTGGTGCAGGGCGGCCAGGAGACCGATGACGAGATAGAGCGAGCCCCCCGCGTAGTCCCCCAGCAGGTTGACGGGGGCGATGGGCGGGCCGTCGGCGGCGCCGATCATGCTGAGGGCGCCGGTGACGGCGATATAGCCGATGTCATGGCCGGCGGTCCGGGCGAGCGGGCCCTCCTGCCCCCAGCCGGTCATCCGGCCGTAGACCAGCCGGGGGTTACGGGCCAGGCAGTCGTCCGGGCCCAGGCCCAGCTTCTCGGCGACCCCCGGGCGGTAGCCCTCGATGAGGATGTCGGCGCGCTCGACGAGGTCGAGCACGACGGCCGTGCCCCCGTCGGCCTTCAGGTCGATCAGCACCGAGCGCTTGTTGCGGTTGGCGAGGTCGTAGTCCGGGTCGATCCGCAGGCCTCCGGCGCCTCCGGGGCGGTCGACCCGCACGACATCGGCCCCGAGGTCGGCGAGGACCATGGCGGCGAACGGGCCCGGCCCGATCCCGGCCAGCTCCACCACCCGCACCCCGGCCAGCGGGCCGCTCGCCGCCCCTTCCTCCGCCACCGTCATCCCGTCCCCCAATCGTGTGACACCACCGCTGTAACACCGCCGATGCTAAGAACGCGTCCCGCATTCCACAAGCCCTCTCCTGGGTCTGTGGATAACCAAATCCCGTGAGCGGAAAGGGGGTTCGGCCGTGCGGGCGCGCGGCGGGCCGGGTGTGGCGCCGACCGGGCTTTTCGGATCAGGTTTTCTTCAGGTCGGGCCCCGCCATCGACAGCGGCTGTCCGGGCACGAGATGGTCCTCCTCGCCCTCCGGATCGGTCAGCCGGCCCAGCCGGCGCGGCACATCGGCGCCGACCAGCACGATCACCACCAGCGTCAGCCCGAAGGTCAGCACCGCCAGCGCCCGGCCGAGGGACATGCCCTCGGCCAGATGGGCGCCGAGCACCGGCGCCACCGCGCCGCCGAGCGCCCCGGTGTTGTAGACGAAGCCGAGCGAGGCCGCCCGGCTCCCGGTCGGGAAGTGACCCGCGATGTACTTCGGCAGGATGCCGGAGATCCCCTGGCTCAGCGCGAGCAGGAAGAACAGCAGCACCCCGAGCCCGACCAGCGAGTCCTGCACCGCGAACACCGGGAAGACGAAGGCCAGCGAGGCGAGCAGGGTCACGGCGTAGGCGCGCCGGGTGCCGAGCCAGTCGCCCACGAAGCCCGCCAGCCAGCAGCCGGACATGGTCCCGAACCCGGCGTAGAACATCACATCGGTGACCTCGGAGGGGGTGTAGTCGAGCTGCTCCTTCAGATAGGTGGGCAGCAGCGCCTGGATCGGCCAGCTGTAGAGGAACGCGCAGAAGACCGTGCACATCAGGGACGTGTACAGCGGCCAGCGGCGCCGTCCGCCGAGCTGGGCCGCGAAGGCGAACAGGCACCCGGCCGCCAGGATCGACAGCGGCCAGCGCCAGCCCGCGCCCGCCGGGGTGAAGACCAGGAACAGCGCGACGCTCGCGGCCACGGTCAGCGCCGTGTTGACGCTCGCGCGGGCGCGTCCGGCGAACAGCGGCCGGAAGGGGTTCGACCGCGCCCGTGCCGCCGCCACCTCCTCGTGCCAGTCCCCGGCCTCCGGGAGCGCGCGCCGCACCCACAGGGCGACCAGCACCGGCAGCACGCCGATCCAGAACATCCAGCGCCAGCCCCAGTGGGGCACCACCCACTTGTAGAGCTCGGAGGCGATGATGGTGCCGCCCGAGTAGCCCGAGATGAGGAAGCCGGAGGCGCGGTTGCGCAGCCGCGCGGGCCAGCTCTCCAGGACGTAGGTGGCGCTCGCGCTGTACTCGCCAGCCATGCCCATGCCAATCACGAGCCGGGCCGTGAACAGGCTGAGGTAGTTCCAGGCGAACCCGCAGGCGAAGGTGGCGAGCGAGTAGAGCAGAATGCTGACGATCATGGCGGCCTTGCGCCCGTAGCGGTCGCCCAGCGCGCCCAGCACCGCCCCGCCGAGCCAGCGGGTGATGAAGGCGCCCGAGACCAGGCTCGCCGCCGACGCCGTGCTCAGGTTGAACTCGTCGGCTATCTCGGTCAGGACGAGCGTGATCAGCACGAAGTCGAAACCGTCGAGCAGATAGCCGATCCAGGCGGCGAACAGGGACTTCCACTGACCGGGTGAGACCTCGCGGTACCAGGGCACCCTGGCGGCTTCGGTCACGGCAACAGCCCTCCCTCCTCCAGGAGTTGACGTACGGTCTTGACGGCCGCCTCGCCCAGCGGCACCTGGGGCGCGGCGGTGTCCGCGCACTCGATCACGTCCAGCAGCCGCAGCGCGGCCTTGAAGCCGCCCAGGCCCGACGAACTGCCGCCCATGAGGGTGGGATCCCCGGCGTCGGTGATGGCGAAGAGCGCGGCCAGCCGGTCCTGTTCGGCGGCCGCCCGCTCCCAGCGCCCCGCGCGCGCGTGCTCGTACAGCCGGACGAACCCGGCCGGATCGACGTTGGCCAGCCCCGGGACGACTCCATGGGCGCCCGCCAGCAGGGCGCCGTCCACCGCCAGTTCGGAACCCGTGAGCACGGTGAAGGTGTCGGCGAGGCCGCGCCGGCGGACCTCGACCAGCAGCCGCCGCAGCGCCCCGTCGTCCCCGCTGCTGTCCTTGACCCCGGCCAGCGTGGCGTCGGCGGCCAGCGGCAGCAGGATCGAGGGCGTCAGCTTGGAGTGGACGGAGACCGGGATGTCATACGCGAACAGCGGCCTGTCCACCCCAGCGCGCAGCCGCCGGAAGTGGTCGGCGATCTCCAGGGGGTGGGTGCGGGTGTAGAAGGGCGCGGTGGCCACGATGCCGTCCGCGCCGAGCGCCGCCGCCGTACGGGCGTGATCGAGCACCCGCGCGGTCGTCATGTCGATCGCCCCCGCGAGCACGGGAACCCGGCCGTCCGCCGCCTCGATGACCGCCGTAAGGGCGACACGGCGGTCGCGGTCGCTCAGATAGGCGGCCTCGCCGCTGGAGCCGAGCGCGAACAGCGCGCTCACCCCCGCGTCGATCAGCCGCTCGGCGAGCGCGGCGAGGGAACGCGTGTCGACCTCGCCCGTGGGCGTGAACGGGGTGCACAGGGGCGGAACGACACCGGTGAGGGGAGCCGGAAGAGTCATCGACACCCAGCCTTCTGAATAGCAGGACAATACGGACGTGGGATGTCCTATCTTTGGGCCCGAATCTGACGGAGCGCCACCGCCCTGTCAAGTACCTTCCCGTCGCAGCGCCTCGTCCGAATCCCGCCAGCGCCCCGCGAACCCACGGGCCAGTCTTGAGCGCATGGATGAGAACTATGAAGTGCGGGCCATCGCACCCGAGGTGCTGAAGCAGCTGCGGATCACCGATGACGCGGGCAACCCGCCGCGCCTGGTGGGGGAGGGCGAGGAGGGCGGCAACCCGATGCGCTGCTGCCTGGGCCGGAGCCGGCCGCACGAGACCATCGCACTCGTCTCCTACGCCCCGCTGCGCCGCTGGGCGCGGGAGACCGGTGCCACGCCCGGCCCGTACGACGAGGTCGGCCCGGTCTTCATCCACGTTGACGAGTGTGATGGCTGGACCGGCCCGGGCATCGCGGACGGCATCCGCGGCCGGCGGCGGGTGCTGCGGGCGTACACGGCCGCGGGCGACATCCTCGGCGGTCGGCTGCTGAACGACGGCGAGCCGACGATCGAGGAGGGGCTGGCCGAGCTGTACGGGGACCCGAGGGTGGCGGCGGTGCATGTGCGGGCCGTCGAGTTCGGCTGCTTCCTGGCCGAGACGCGGCGGGTCTGAGGCGATCCGGCACCCCGGGGGCAGGCGGCGCCGGGGGGTACAGGGGTTCGCCCGGCGCCGCGCTCGGAGTACCGCGTGCACAGCCGCCACGTTCGGACGTCGGGCTCACCACACCGCGTTCAGAGCGTGGCGGCTTTCAGGGCCCGGCGGCACAGCGCGTCCGCGCGCCGTGTCGTCTCGGGCTGCCGGAAGTCGCGGGCCAGGTGCAGGGTGTACGCGCAGGCGTCCGTGATGGTCACCCGATGGCCGACGGAGACGAAGAGCGGCTTCACCGCGTCGCGGGTGCGCAGCGCCCGGCCGACCTCCTCGTCCCCGTCGAGCAGGGGCGACCAGTCGCCGCGGCGCGGCCCCGGGTCGGCGTGGCGGAAGCCGAAGGGGTTCTTGGCGACGCCGATGGTGGGCAGCCCGGTGAGCACGCCGAGGTGGCTGGCCAGCCCGAACCGCCGGGGGTGGGCGAGGCCGTAGCCGTCGCACACCACCAGGTCGGGGCGGCGGCCGAGCCGCCGGTCGAGGTCGCCGAGCGCGTGGAGAACGGCCGGGATCTCACGGAACGCCAGCAGCCCGGGGACGTACGGGAAGGTGACCCGGCCGACCGCGGTCGCCTCGGCGACGCCCTCGAGGCTACGCGCGTCCAGGGCGACGGCGGCGGCCGCGACCAGGTCGCGCTCGTCGTCGTACGCCACGTCCACCCCGACGACCGCGCCGGTCCCGGTGCCCGGCTCGGGCACCTCCCCGCCGACGACCACGGACGCCCGCGTCCGCTCCTGGACGGCGATGGCCTCGGCCTCGGTCGTGGGCCAGTCGCGGGGCAGTTCATATCGTGGATCGACGGCGCTGGTCATCGTGCGGTTCACGTTACTAGCCTGCTCGTCATGTTCGTACTGGAGATCACGTACACCGCCTCGGCCGACCGCGTCGAGGCCGCCCTCCCCGAGCACCTCGTCTGGGTGGACGACCACTTCGCGAACGGCGTCTTCCTCGCCTCAGGGCCCAAGAATCCCCGTGACGGCGGGGTCATCCTGGCGCTCGGCGACGACCGGGCGAAGATCGAGGAGATGGTGGCGAGCGACCCGTTCGTCGTAGCGGGCGTCGGCGAGTACGCCATCACCGAGTTCCTGGCCACCCGTACGGCCCCCGCGCTCGCCGATTACCGCCAGCAGCGGCCGTAAGGACGGCACGGGGCCGCAAGCTCGTGTGCTTATGCCGTGAGGGAGGCTATGAACGCGGCCCACGATCCGGCGGGGAACACGAGGGCGGGGCCGTCGGGGTTCTTGGAATCGCGGACAGGGACGAGGCCCGGGAGGTTGTCGGCGACCTCGACGCAGTTGCCGCCATTGTTGTTGCTGTAGCTGCTCTTACGCCACGCGGCAGTGCTCTCCGGGGTGGTTGGCATGAGTTCAGCCCATCTTGAGGCTTGCAATGAAAGTGGCCCATGCTCCGGCAGCGAATATGAGGGCGGGGCCATCGGGACACTTGGAGTCGCGGACGGGGATGACACCGGGGAGGTTGTCCGCGACCTCCACGCAGTTGCCGCCGTCGTTGTTGCTGTAGCTGCTCTTACGCCAGGCCGCACAGCTCAGGTCCGGGGTGGTTGGCATGGGGTCCAGTCCTTCATAACGGCTCGGATCATCGCCTCCGAGTCGAGAGGCGAGAGGGCCATGGCCCTGAGCAGATCGTAGTTCTCCCTGCGTCGTGCGACAGCCTCTTGGTCCTCAATGATCACCCCGGATTGGCTGCCCTCGTCGTATGCCACCAACGGCTCGCCGGGAATAGTGAACAGCGTCAGAGATCCGCCCCTCTCAGGGTGGTCACCGGCGGTGAAGGGCAGGACTTGGATGGTCACGTGTGACTGTGTCCCGCGCTTGAGGAGAGACGCCAACTGAGCGCCCATCACCTCATGTCCGCCAACGGGACGGCGTAGTACGGCCTCGTCGAGGATGAACCAGCAGCGCGGCGGTTTGGGTCGATCCAGCACCGCCTGACGATCCAAGCGGGCCTTCACCATGGCCTCGATTTCTGCGTCCTGAGCGTGGGGGCGTCCACAGCGCAGGCCGCGTTCGGCGAGCTGGGGCGCCTGAAGAAGCCCGGGGAACGGTGCGCACACGTACTGCTCGATGATGACCGCTTGGCTCTCCAACTCGATCATTCGCCGATACTTGCCCGGGAACGGCTCGTTCTTCGCCAGCGCGTACAGCCTCGCGAATAGCCCATCCGTGCCGAAGCACGCGTCCAGCTTCGCTGGTAGGTCGTCGTACGGCAGCGACTCCGCCGCCTCGATCCGCGCGAGGTGGGACTTGCTGTAGTTCAGCACCTCGGACAGCCGCCGCAGCGACATGTCCGCCTTCTCGCGGTGGCGGCGGATCTCCGCGCCGAAGAGGTCGCGTGCGGAGCGGTCAGGGAAGAGTTCGCGTGGCTGGAACGGCATGGGTCCATCCCTCCTGGTCCCGCTGTCCTGCTAGAACCGCTGGCTTGCTGTGAGCTTACGCTCCGGAGGGCAACGCACTTGACACGTTCCGTAATTGAGCCCCTGGCGACCGCGAGCGCGTAACAGGGTGTTCGGCGGACCACGCCGGGGAGCCGCACGTCGAGNGTTCGGCGGACCACGCCGGGGAGCCGCACGTCGAGGCTTTCCCCTCCCCGCCCCTTCCCGATACCAAGGGCTCCGCCCCTGGACCCCGGGAGTCCGGGGCGGAGCCCCGCCTCGCGGCGGAGCCGCATATCGCTGCTGCGAGAAGGGGCGAAGCCCCGACCAGGGGCCTGGAGCGAACGCCCCGACCCGGCGTCTGGGGCCGATGCCCCGGCACGGGCTTGGAGCGAACGCCCCGACACGGGGCGCGGAGCGAACACCCCGGCACGGGATCTGGGGCGGATGCCCCGGCACGGGGTCTGGGGCGGATGCCCCAGTTTCGGGAAGGGGCGTGGAGGGGACTGCCCGCCGCAGGCGTCGCGACCCGGCGGGCACCCCCTAGCGGGCCTAGATGAATGAGTCCGATGTTCGTGCTGGCCGCGACTATGGCGAAGGGCGCCCGTTGGCTTGGTTGTGACTCCTTGCCTGGACGCCCTTCTGGCGGCACTGTACGTGTTCATCGACGACCATGTGGCTCCCCGTCGCCGGATCGGGCGACCTCCAAAACTGACGGACGCCGAACTACTGTGCCTGGCGGTTGCCCAGGTCCTGCTGGGCTTCCCTTCCGCACGGCACTGGATTCGCTTCGCCCACGCCCGGCTCGGACACTTGTTTCGCTACCTGCCCCAGCAGTCCGCCTACAACAAGCGGCTCAACGCCGCCGGACCGTTGATCAGCACCGTGATCGAGGCACTGGCCAGGCAGGTGCCGAGCTGGCACGACGACCTGCGGCTGATCGACTCCACCCCACTGCCATGTGCGGCCTCCCGCGAGACGGTCAAACGCTCCGACCTGGCCGGGCACGCCGGATACGGCTACTGCCGCAGCCACTCCCGCTTCTTCTGGGGCTTCCGGCTCTACCTGCTGACCACCGCCGAGGGCATGCCGATCTCCTGGTGCCTGGCCCACCCCAAGCTCGGCGAGCGGGAAGTGATGTGCGCGTTGCTGGAACGCGACCACTACCTCGTCCGCGCCGGTCAGGTGATCCTTGCGGACAAGGGCTTCGCCGGGCGGGAGTTCGAGGCGTTCCTGACCGAGCGCCTGGGTGTCCATCTGGTACGGCCGGACCGGAAGGACGAGCCGGTCCGGCACGGCCGCCTCGCCCGCGTCCGCCAGTGGATCGAAGCCGTCATCGACACGCTCAAGGGTCAGCTCGGCCTGGAACAACACGGTGGCAGAACCCTGCTTGGGGTGTTCGCCCGCACCGGCCAACGACTCCTCGCCCTCGCAGCCGCCATCTGGCACAACTGGACCACCGGCGCCAAGATCAAGCGATCCCTGATCGCCTACGACCACTGAGAACATCGGACTCATTCATCTAG
>NZ_JACVYG010000102.1:0-15357 GCF_014712245.1 Streptomyces sp. 5-10 | reverse complement strand
CGCGCAGCACATCCGTCAACGACCAGTCCACATACGCCGACAGAGCCTTCTCACACTCGGCTATCGCCTCGGCGAACACCGGCGAGGACTCCAGCAGCCCCACCGCCATACCCACCCACTGCGCCCCCTGCCCCGGGAACACGAACACCGAACGGCCACGAACATCCGCCACACCACGCGTCACACCGGAGACCACCTCGTCCCCGGCCAACGCGCCCAACCGCTGCAGGAGTTCCTCACGGTCCCCAC
This sequence comes from Streptomyces sp. 5-10, assembly GCF_014712245.1. NCBI lineage: Bacteria > Bacillati > Actinomycetota > Actinomycetes > Kitasatosporales > Streptomycetaceae > Streptomyces > Streptomyces sp. 5-10. The sequence goes on along the minus strand of NZ_JACVYG010000102.1, from coordinate 15,108 downwards.
CCGTCACCACACCGCGATGCTCGAACACCGACCGCGACGCCACCAGCGAGTAACCCACGTCCAGCGTGCTCAGTTCGGTGCGGTCGAGCAGGTACGACCGCAGCCGCTCCGCCTGGGCGCGCAGGGCTTCCGGGCTCCGGCCGGAGAGGACCCAGGGGGCGATGCCGTGGTCGTCGGTGGGAGCCTCGTCCCGCTCCGCCTCGGCAGGTNGGTCGTCGGTGGGAGCCTCGTCCCGCTCCGCCTCGGCAGGTACCGGGGCCTGCTCGATGATGGTGTGCGCGTTCGTCCCGCTCACGCCGAACGACGACACGGCAGCCCGACGCGGACGCCCCATCTCCGGCCACTCCGTGGCCTCCGTAAGCAGCCGAACCTCGCCCGCCGACCAGTCCACCTGCCGCGACGGCTCATCCACATGCAGCGTCTTCGGCAGCACGCCGTGCCGCATCGCCATCACCATCTTGATGACGCCACCGACGCCCGCCGCGGCCTGGGTGTGGCCGATGTTCGACTTCAACGCGCCCAGCAGCAGCGGCCGGCCCTCGGGACGTTCCTGGCCGTAGGTGGCCAGCAGCGCCTGCGCCTCGATCGGGTCACCCAGCGGGGTACCGGTCCCGTGTGCCTCCACGGCGTCCACGTCAGCCGGCGACAGACGAGCGTTCGCCAGCGCCTGCCGGATCACGCGTTGCTGCGACGGGCCGTTCGGAGCCGTCAGGCCGTTGCTCGCGCCGTCCTGGTTGATCGCCGTACCCCGGACCACGGCCAGCACCGGGTGGCCGTTCCGCCGGGCGTCCGAAAGCCGCTCCAGGAGAAGCATGCCCACGCCCTCCGACCAGCCGGTGCCGTCCGCCGCGTTCGAGAACGCCTTGCACCGGCCGTCGGCGGAGAGTCCTCGCTGACGGCTGAACTCCACGAACACGTTCGGCGACGACATCACCGTCACGCCACCGGCGAGTGCCAGCTCGCACTCGCCCTGACGCAGTGCCTGAGCCGCCAGATGCAGTGCCACCAGCGACGATGAACACGCCGTATCCACCGTCACCGCAGGTCCCTCGAGACCGAACGTGTACGAGATACGACCGGACGCCACGCTGCCCGCGCTGCCGGTGCCGATGGAGCCCTCGAAGCCTTCCGGAGCGTTCCCCTGGAGACGAGTGGCGTAGTCGTTGTACATGACACCGACGAATACGCCGGATCGGCTGCCCTGGACGGCGACCGGATCGATCCCGGCCCGCTCGAACGCCTCCCAAGAGGTCTCCAGCAGCAACCGCTGCTGCGGGTCCATCGCCATGGCCTCACGCGGCGAGATCCCGAAGAACACCGGGTCGAACTGGTCCGCGTCGTGCAGGAATCCGCTGTTCCGGACGTAGTACGTGCCCTCCCGGTCGGGGTCCGGGTCGTACATCCCCTCAAGGTCCCAGCCGCGATTGGACGGAAACTCGGACACCGCGTCCGTACCCGCCATCACCAGCTGCCACAGTTCCTCGGGCGTCCGCACCCCACCCGGGAAACGGCAGCTCATACTCACGATCACGATGGGGTCGTCGTCCACCGGTGCGCCGGGCCCGGCCACCTCCCCCAGGCCTGCCGACGAGATGACGCCGTCCCCGCCCAGAAGTTCGTCGCGCAGGTGGCCGACGAGTGCCATCGGGGTCGGATAGTCGAAAATCAGCGTGGCGGACAGTCGCAGGCCGGTCTCCGCGGTGAGCCGATTCCTCAGATCGACGGCCATCAGTGAGTCGAAGCCGAGTTCCTTGAAGGGCTGCCGCGTGTTCACCGTCTCGGGAGTGGCGTGCCCAAGGGCCGCCGCGATCTGAACGCGGACCAGCTCCAGCAGCATCTCGTCCTGCGCCGTCTGCGGCAGACCCACGAGGCGCCGGCGCAATTCGTCGGGAAGACTCGCGCTCTGCTCCGATCGCGCGGTACGGCGCGTCATCACGTGGGGCACGACGTTGCGGAAGACGGTGGGCAGTTCGGCGCCCTGCGCACGCAGCGTAGGGATGTCCAGCCGCAGCGGGACCGGCACGCTTTCGTCCGACACCAACGCGGCGTCGAACAATTCGAGCCCTTCCTCGGAGGAGAGCGGCACCAGACCCGACCGCGACACCCTGCGCAGGTCCTCCTCGCCGAGGTGGCCGGTCATACCGCTGGCCTCGGCCCACAGACTCCACGCCATCGACACACCCGGCAGCCCCCGGGCCCGGCGCCAGGACGCCAGGCCGTCCAGGAACACGTTCGCCGCCGCGTAGTTGCTCTGCCCGGCGCCGCCCAGCACACCGGTGGCCGAGGAGAACAACACGAACGCCGACAGGTCCATCGTCTCGGTCAGCTCATGCAGATTCCACGCCGCGTCCACCTTCGCCCGCAACACCGGCTCAACCCGCTCACGCGTCAACGACGTCAGCAGCCCATCGTCGAGCACACCCGCCGCATGCACCACACCACTCAGACCAAAACCCTCCGGCAACCCCTCCAGCACCCCGGCCAGAGCCACACGGTCCGCGGCATCGCACGCCACGATGGCCACTTCCGCGCCGGCGGCCTCCAGCTCCGCCCGCAATTCCGGCGCGCCCTCGGCCTCCGCACCACGACGGGACAGCAGCACCAGCTTCCTGACCTCATGCCGGGCCACCAGGTGCCGAGCCACCAGGCCGCCCAGCACGCCCGTGCCACCCGTCACCAACACCGCACCCGAACCAAACCCAGCCGACTCCGGAACGGCCACGGCCGGCACCCGCCCCAGGCGCGGCACCCGCACCACACCGGACCGCACCACCAGCTGATCCTCGCCCAAGGCCAGCATCCCGGGAAGGAGATCGGCTACCCCCTCCACATCATCGGTATCCACCAGCACCAGGCGGCCGGGGTTCTCCGCCTGCGCGGACCGCACCAGGCCCCACGCCGCGGCCCCCGCCAAATCCCTCACGCCAACGCCATCGCCCACGTCCACCGCGCCCCGCGTCACCAACACCAACCGCGCGTCCGAGGACTCCTGATCGGTCACCCACGACCTCACCCGCTCAAAAGCCTCAAGCACCTCCCTATGAACCTCACCCACCACGTCCGCACCGCTGGAGACCACCCGCACAACCTCCACGTCCGGCACGGGCACCGCCCGATCCGCCGCGGGCGCGTTCACCCATTCCAGCCGGAACAACGCGTCCCGGGCCGCCCCACCCGCAACCCGCAGCTGACCAGCCTCGACCGGCCGCAACGCCAAAGACTCCACCGACGCCACCGCACGCCCGGACTCGTCCCCCACCACCACCGACACCGCACCCGAATTGCCCTGCGTCGCCGGAGCCAGCCTTACTCGCAGCGAGGAGGCACCGACCGCGCCGAGTGAGAATCCACGCCACGAGAACGGCAGCAGACTGCCCGAACCACCCGCCAGAGCCTCACTCACGCCCATCGCGTGCAACGCCGCGTCGAACAACGCCGGGTGCAAACCGAACTCACCCGCACGCTCCCGCTCCCCCTCCGGAAGCGACACCTCCGCGAACACCTCGTCGCCACGCCGCCACGCACGCTTCAGCCCCTGGAAAACCGGCCCATACCGCAACCCGTTCTCCGCGGCCCGCACATACTGCCCCGACACATCCGCGACCTCAGCCCCCGCCGGAGGCCACGCCCCGAAATCAAAGAGGACCCCATCAGCGCCTTCGGCCGGCGCGAGCGCCCCACGGGCATGGCACGTCCACACCGCGCCCTCACCCTCCGCCTCGTCCCGCGAGAACACGCTCACCTCGCGGTAGCCGGAAGCATCCGCCTGGCCCACCTCGACCTGAAGGTGCACCCCGCCCTTCTCGGGCACGATCAGCGGCGCTTCCAGGGTCAGTTCCTCAACCCGGCCACAACCGACCTGGTCGCCCGCCTGCAGCGCCAACTCCACGAACGCCGTTCCCGGCAGCAACACGACGCCGTGCACGGCGTGATCCGCCAGCCACCCATGCGTGGCCAAGGACAACCGCCCACTCAGCACCACGCCGCCACCACTCGCCAGCGACACCACCGCACCCAGCAACGGATGCCCCAGCGAGCCCAACCCCACCGAACCCACATCGCCCGCACCCGCGGGCACATCGAGCCAGTAACGCTCCCGCTGGAAGGCATACGTCGGCAACTCGACCCGTCGACCGCCACGCTCCTCCAACGCGGCGGCCCAATCCACCTGGACGCCATGGGTGAACAGCTCAGCGGCGCTGATCAAGAATCGCTCGAGTCCACCGTCGTCACGCCGCAGCGTGCCGAGGACCACGGCCTCTGTCTGGGCGGCCTCGATGGTCTGCTGCACCGGCAGCCTCAGCACCGGATGGGGACTCACCTCGACGAACACCGAGTGCCCGTCGGCGAACAGCCTGCGGGTGGTGGCCTCCAGCTCGACGGTCTGCCGCAGATTCCGGTACCAGTACTCCGCGTCCAGCTCGGCCGTGTCGATCGGTTCACCGGTAACCGTCGAGTAGAAAGGCACCTCCGCCGAGCGCGGCTCGATGTCCGTCAGGACCTTCAGCAGCTCCTCATGGACCTCCTCCACCAAGACGGAGTGCGACGCATAGTCGATGGCAACCCGACGGACCCGGATCCCCTCGCCTTCGAACGCCGTGAACAGCTCATCCAGCGCCTTCCCAGCACCCGCCACCACGACCGAACCGGGACCGTTGACCGCGGCCACGGACACGGCGCCGTTCCAAGCGGCGATACGTTCCCGCGCCTGGTCGATCGGCAGTCCGACCGACACCAGCCCACCACGGCCGGCCAGCCTCGCCGCGATCACCCGCGACCGCAACGCCACCACCTTGGCCGCGTCCTCCAGCGAGAGAGCACCCGCGACGCACGCCGCGGCGATCTCGCCCTGGCTGTGGCCCATCACCGCGTCCGGCTCCACACCCACCGAACGCCACAGCCGCGCCAGCGACACCATCACCGCGAACAGCACCGGCTGAACGACGTCCTCCCGGTCATACCCGGGAGCACCGTCGACACCGCGCAGCACCCCGGTCAGCGACCAGTCCACGTAGGGCGCCAACGCGGCCTCACACTCGGCCATCGCCTCCGCGAACACCGGCGAGGACTCCAGCAGTCCGACCGCCATGCCCACCCACTGTGCCCCCTGGCCCGGGAACACGAAGACGGAACGGCCGGGAGGCGCGCTCTCGCCCACCACCACGCCCGGATGAGCCGACTTCTCCGCCACCGCGGCCAAGCCCGCCAGCAGTTCGTCCCGGTCGCGGCCCACCACCACCGCTTGGTGCTCCAGCACCGACCGGGTCGTCACCAGCGACAGCGCCACATCGGCCACACCGTACTCCGGGCGCTCCGCCACGTAATCCCGCAGCCGCCCGGCCTGGGCCCGCAATCCCTCCGCACCGCGTCCGGACACCACCCAGGCCACCGGACCATCGACGCCCTCGGCCTCGGCGGCATCGACCACCTCGGCCTCCGGAGCCTGCTCCAAGAGCACATGTGCGTTGGTCCCGCTCACCCCGAACGAGGACACACCGGCCCTGCGCGGTGCCCCCGTCTCCGGCCACGGGACCGGCTCGGTCAGCAGCGACACCGCTCCCGCCGACCAGTCCACGTGCTCCGACGGCTCCTCCACGTGCAGGGTCTTCGGCAGCACACCGTGCCGCATCGCCATCACCATCTTGATGACGCCACCCACGCCGGCGGCCGCCTGGGTGTGCCCCATGTTCGACTTCAACGACCCCAGCCACAACGGCCGGTCCGCCCCGGGGCGCTCCTTGCCGTAGGTGGCCAGCAGGGCCTGCGCCTCGATCGGGTCACCCAGCGTCGTACCGGTGCCGTGTGCCTCCACCGCGTCCACATCGGCCGCCGACAGGCCCGCGTTCCGCAGCGCGTCGCGGATCACCCGCTGCTGCGAGGGACCGTTCGGCGCGGTCAGCCGGCTGCTCGCCCCGTCCTGGTTGACGGCGGCGCCCCGTACCACGGCCAGTACCTGGTGCCCGTTGCGCCGCGCGTCGGACAGCCGTTCCAGCAACAGCACACCGGCGCCTTCGGACCATGAGGTGCCGTCGGCCGCGTTCGAGAACGACTTGCAGCGCCCGTCGACGGCGAGTCCGCGCTGCCGGCTGAACTCGATGAACACCCCTGGTGTCGCCATCATGGCCACGCCTCCGGCGAGCGCCAGCGAGCAGTCGCCCTTGCGGAGGGCCTGCACGGCCAGGTGCAGCGCCACGAGCGACGAGGAGCACGCCGTGTCCACGGTCACCGCGGGGCCTTCGAAGCCGAAGGTGTAGGAGATGCGGCCGGAGGCGACGCTTCCCGCGCTGCCGTTGCCGAGGTGGCCTTCGAGGCCCTCGGGGATCGACTGGATGCGGGAGCCGTAGTCGTTGTACATCACACCGACGAACACGCCGGTGCGGCTGCCGCGCACGGACGCCGGGTCGATTCCCGCCCGCTCCAGCGCCTCCCATGAGGTCTCCAGCAGCAGCCTCTGCTGCGGATCGGTCGCCAGCGCCTCCCGTGGGCTCATGCCGAAGAACGCGGCGTCGAAGCCGTTCGCGTCGTGCAGGAACCCGCCCTCACGGGTGTAGCTCTTGCCCGGCTTCTCCGGGTCCGGGTCGTACAGGTCCTCGTCCCATCCCCGGTCCACGGGGAAGGTGGAGATGGCGTCAGTGCCCGAGGCGACCAGCTCCCACAGGTCTTCCGGCGATTCCACGCCACCCGGATACCTGCATCCCATGCCGACGATCGCGATGGGTTCCGTGTCCCTGTCCTTGAGTTCCCGCAGCTCTTGACGAGTCTCATGCAGACTGGCCGTCGCGCGCTTGAGGTAATCGCGCAGTTTGGTGTCGCTCACTGCCTCTTGTCACTCCTCTGAGAACCCCGGGACAGGGGGGTGAAAGCCTTCGGCCGGTAACTTCCAGGGACGGGGTGCGTTCCGCTCACGACGTTCCGAGCTCCTCGTCGAGGAAGTCGAAGATCTCGTCGTCGGTCGCCGACTCGAACTTGTCGGCGGCAGCGACCCCACCGTTCGTCGTCTGGGTCCGCTGGCCTGCGGTCAGCTTCGCCAGCACCTGCTGCAAGCGTGATGTGAGGTGTGTCCTGGCGGCTTCGTCCGCCACCACCTCGGCGAAGGAGTTCTCCAGCTTCTCCAGCTCCGACAGGACCGGCAGCACCACCGACGCGTCCGGCTCCTCCGCGACGAGTTCCTCCGCCAGATACCCGGCCAGCGCCCTGGACGTCGTGTAGTCGAACAGCAGGGTGGCGGGCAGCCGGAGGCCGGTCACCGTGCCCAGCTGGTTGCGCAGTCCGACCGCGGTCAGCGAGTCGAAGCCGAGCTCGAGGAATCCACGGTCCGGGACGATAGCGCGGGTGTTGTCGTGGCCCAGCGCCATGGCCGCGTGCTCGGTCACCAGTTCCAGGAGCGCCTGCTGCCGGGCGGCAGGCTTCATCGAGCCGATACGGCGACGCAGGTCGGCGGGGTCGGCGCCGGAACCGGCCGTGGATGTCCTCGCGGGGCCGCGCCGAGCCGTGGTCCGGATGATGCCCCGCAGCAGGGCCGGGATCGGCCCGTCCTGGGCTCGCCACGCCGAGGCGTTGAGCCGTGCCGGGACCAGGGTGGCCGCGTCGATGCCGCAAGCGGCGTCGAACAGGGCCAGGGCCTCCTCGGAGGCCATCGGAGTCACGCCGTCCCGGGCGATGCGCCGCGTATCGGCCTCGTCCAGCTTGCCGGTCATGCCGCTGCGCTCCGCCCACAGCCCCCATGCCTGTGACTGGGCGGGAAGGCCCTCGGCCCGGCGCCGGTGCGCGAACGCGTCCAGGAAGGCGTTGGCGGCTGCGTAGTTGGCCTGGCCCGGGCCGCCGAGCGTCCCGGAGAGCGAGGAGAAGAGCACAAACGCGGACAGGTCGAGCCCGGCGGTCAGCTCGTGCAGGTTGAGCACCGCGTCGGCCTTGGGCCGCAGCACGCGGTCGATGCGCTCGGGTGTGAGGGCCTCGACGACGCCGTCGTCCAGCACTCCGGCCGTGTGAATCACGGCGGTGAGCGGGTGCTCGTCCGGCACGGAGGCCAGAAGCGCGGCGAGGGAGTCGCGGTCGGCGGTGTCGCAGGCGGCGACCGTGGCATGGGCGCCGAGGTCCGCCAGCTCCGTCCGCAGTTCGGCCGCGCCGTCCGCGGCGAGGCCGCGGCGGCTGGCCAGCACGAGGTGGCGCACGCCGTGCTCGCCGACGAGGTGCCGGGCGACCAGGCCCCCGAGGCCGGACGCCGCTCCGGTGACCAGGACGGTGCCCTGCGGGTCCCAGGTGATGCCGGTCGTGGCCGTGTCCTGCTCGGGCGCGTTGCCGCGAGCCGGGACCCGGGCCAGCCTGCCGGCCAGAACCGTGCCGTCGCGGACCACGATCTGCGGTTCATCGGCGGTGAGCGCCGCCGGGAGGACCCGGCGTGAGCCGTCCTGCTCGTCCAGATCGGCCAGCACGAACCGGTCGGGGTTCTCGGACTGGGCCGAGCGCACCAGGCCCCAGACGGCCGCGCCGGCGGGGTCGGCGACATCGGTGTCGTCGCCCGCCGCCATGGCGCCCCGGGTGAGGAACACCAGCCGGGAGGCGCCGAAGAGGTCGTCGGCCAGCCAGCTCTTTAGCAGGTCGAGGGCGCGGTGGCCGGCTTCCCGTACCATCTGCGCCAGGTCGCGCGTCCGGCGGCTGCGGGACACGCAGGCGGCCAGGACGACGTCGGGCGCGGTGGCGCCCGCGTCGATGGCCCCGGCCAGGGCCGCGAGATCCGGGTAGGTGTCCACCGTGACACCGGCCGATCGGAGGGCTTCGGTCACCTCGGCCTGGTCCGGTCCGACGAGCGCCCAGGGTCCGGCCACCGCGTCATTCGGGGCGCGGGAGGTGTCCGGGGCGGTCGGCACCCACTCGACCTGGTACAGCGACTCGTAGCGCTGGGCGGAGTTCACCTGCTCCGGGGCCACGGGCCGCAGGACGAGGGAGTCGACCGAGGCGACGAGCGCACCGGAGGTGTCGGTGGCGTGCAGCGAGACCGTGTCCTCGGCGACGCTGCCGAGCCGTACGCGCAGCGCGGACGTGCCGGCGGTGTGGAGGGTCACCCCGTTCCAGGAGAACGGAAGGGTGCTGCCGTCGGTGCCGGACGGCTTGAACGCCACGGTGTGCAGCGAGGCGTCGAGCAGTGCCGGGTGCAGACCGTACCGCGCGGCCTCGGCTTCCTGCGCCTCGGGCAGGTCGACCTCGGCGAAGATCTCGTCGCCACGGCGCCAGGCGGCTCGCAGCCCCTGGAAGGCCGGTCCGTAGGCGAAGCCGACGTCGATGAACCGGTCGTAGAGGTCGGCCACCTCGATCGGCTTCGCGTCCGCGGGCGGCCACACGGCGAAGTCGGCGGCCACGGACTCCGGTGCCGTGGTGGCCGGGTCCCTGGTGAGCAGGCCGGTCGTGTGGCGGGTCCAGGGGTCGTCCGGCTGGGCGTCCTCGGACCTGGAGTACAGGTTGAGCGAACGGGCTCCGGACTCGTCCGGCTCGCCCACGGTGAGCTGGATCTGGACCGCGCCCCGTGCGGGCAGGACCAGTGGCGTCTCGATGGTCAGCTCGTCCAGCCGCTCGTAGCCCACCTGCTCGGCCGCGCGCAGGGCCAGCTCCACGAAGGCCGTGCCGGGGAAGAGGACGGTGTCCGCGAAGGCGTGGTCGGCCAGCCACGGCTGGGTGGAGACGGACAGGCGGCCGGTGAACAGGTAGGTGTCGGTGTCGGCGAGGGCGACGGCGGCGCCGAGGAGCGGATGGTCGGGCGAGTTCAGCCCCGCCGAGGTCACATCGCCACTGGCGGTCGGCGCCGATTCGAGCCAGTAGCGCTGCCGTTGGAAGGCGTAGGTGGGCAGTTCCACCCGCCGGGCGCCACGCCCGGCGAACACCGCCTCCCACTTCACCGTGGTGCCGTGGACGTGCAGTTCGGCCAGCGCCATGGTCAGCGACTGGATCTCGGCCCGGTCCTTGCGCAGCACGGGTACGAGGGAAGGAGCGGGCCCGCCATCCGACTCCCCAGCCGTCAGGCAGTCCTGGGCCATCGCGGTGAGCACACCGTCCGGGCCCACCTCCACGAACGACGTCACGCCCAGGTTCTCCAGGGCCCGTACCCCGTCCGCGAACCGCACCGCCTCCCGCACATGCCGCACCCAGTACTCCGGCGAGCACACCTCATCCGCGTTCACCGACGTGCCGGTGACGTTGGAGACCAGGGAGAGGGTCGGTGAAGCGAACGACAGCCCCTCGACGACCTTCCGGAAGTCACCGAGCACCCCGTCCATGCGCGGGGAGTGGAAGGCGTGGCTCACGCGCAGGCGGCGCGTCTTACGGCCCTCCCGCTCCCACTGTCCGGCGATCTCCAGCACGGCGGGCTCATCGCCCGCGATGACCACGGCGGTCGGGCCGTTGATCGCGGCGATGCTCACCTCGGCCTCACGACCGGCGAGCGACGCGGCGATCTCCGCCTCGTGCGCCTGGACGGCCACCATCGCACCGCCCTCGGGCAGCGCCTGCATCAGACGGCCACGGGCCGCCACCAGCGCGCACGCGTCCTCCAGCGAGAAGACGCCCGCCACATGCGCGGCGGCGACCTCGCCGATGGAGTGGCCGATGAGCACATCCGGGGTGACGCCCCAGTGCTCCAGCAGCCGGAACAGCGCTACCTCGATGGCGAACAGTGCGGGCTGGGTGAACGCCGTCTGGTTCAGGAGTCCGGCGTCCGCACCGTCCTCGGCCGCGAACATCACCTCGGTGAGCGGACGGTCGAGCAGCACATCGAGGTGTGCGCACACCTCGTCCAGTGCCTGGGCGAACACCGGGAAGGCGTCGTACAGCTCCCGGCCCATGCCCAGGCGCTGCGCACCCTGGCCCGAGAACAGGAACGCCGTCTTGTGCTCGGCCCGCGCCACGCCCTGGATCAGGGTGGCCGCGTTCCTGCCCTCCGCCAGCGCGTCGAGTCCGGACAGGAACTGCGCGGGCTCCTCGGCGACCACAACGGCGCGGTGGGTCAGGGCGGAACGGGTCGTCGCCAGCGAATAGCCGATGTCGGCGACGTCACCGGCATGCGCGGTACGGACACTGTCGAACTCGCGCAGTCGCCGGGCCTGAGCGCTCAGCGCCTCAGGGCTGCTGCCGGAGAGCAGCCAGGGAACCACCGCGGTGCCGACCGGCGAACCGGTGGCCTCGCCGCCCGTCTCCGGCGTCGGCGACGCGACGGGGTCGGCCGCCTCGATGATGGTGTGCGCGTTGGTGCCGCTGATCCCGAAGGACGACACGGCCGCCCGGCGCGGGTGGTCCGTCTCCGGCCACGGGGTCGACTCGCGCAGCAGGGACACGGCGCCGCTGGTCCAGTCGATGTGCGGCGAGGGCTCGTCCGCGTGGAGCGTCTTCGGCAGCACGCCCTCGCGCATGGCCATCACCATCTTGATGACCCCGGCCACACCGGCGGCCGCCTGCGAGTGGCCGATGTTGGACTTGATGGAGCCCAGCCACAGCGGCCGGTCCTCCGGCCGCCCCTGACCGTAGGTGGCCATCAGCGCCTGCGCCTCGATCGGGTCACCGAGCGAGGTGCCCGTGCCGTGGGCTTCCACCGCGTCCACATCGGCGGTCGACAGGCCCGCGTTCTCCAGGGCCTTGCCGATCACCCGCTGCTGCGCCGGGCCGTTCGGGGCGGTCAGGCCATTGGAGGCACCGTCCTGGTTGATCGCCGAGCCCCGGACGACAGCCAGCACCTTGTGGCCGTTGCGCCGGGCGTCCGACAGCCGCTCCACCAGCAGCAGGCCCACGCCCTCGGACCAGCCCGTGCCATCGGCCTCGGCGGAGAACGCCTTGCAGCGTCCGTCCGGCGACAGCACACGCTGGGCGCTGAACTCGACGAACGTGCCCGGCGTGGCCATGATGGTCACACCGCCGGCCAGCGCCATGTCGCACTCGCCCTGGCGCAGGGACTGGCAGGCCAGGTGCAGGGCGACCAGCGACGACGAACACGCGGTGTCCACCGTCACGGCCGGGCCCTCGAAGCCGAAGGTGTAGGAGAGGCGGCCGGACGCGACGCTCGAGGCGCTGCCGAGTCCGAGATAGCCCTGCACACCGTCCGGTGCGCTGATGGCCCGCCCGCCGTAGTCCTGGTAGTTCGAGCCGATGAAGACGCCCGCCTGGCTGCCACGCAACGCCGCCGGGTCGATCCCGGCACGCTCGAACGCCTCCCAGGAGGTCTCCAGCAGCAGCCGCTGCTGCGGGTCCATGGCCAGGGCCTCACGCCGCGAGATACCGAAGAAGTCCGGATCGAAGTCGGAGACGTTGTCCAGGAATCCGCCGGTGCGTGCGTAGGTCTTACCCGGCTTGTCGGGGTCGGGGTCGTACAGCCCGTCGAGGTCCCATCCACGGTCGTCGGGGAACCCGGAGATGGTGTCGACTCCGGCGTTCACCACGTCCCACAGCTGCTCCGGGGTCCGCACGCCGCCCGGGAACCGGCAGCTCATCGCCACGATCGCGATGGGCTCGTCGAACGAGTCCGAGCGGGTCGGCGCCGTCTCGGCGGAACCGCCCTCCTCGGTGCCGAACATCTCGCCGTTCAGGAACCGTGCCAGCACCGTGGGCGTGGGGTAGTCGAAGACCAGGCTGACCGGCAGCCGCAGCCCGGTCGCCGCGCCGATCCGATTGCGCAGTTCAACGGCGGTCAGCGAGTCGAAGCCGAGGTCGCGGAAGGCACGGTCCGACGCGACCGCGTCCGCGCTGTCGTGCGCGAGGACATCGGCGGCCTGGGCACGCACCAGGTCCCGCAGCGCCCCTTCGCGCTTCTCCGGGGGCAGGGCCGCCAGCCGGTCGTGGAGTTCGCCCCGCCCGGGGGCGGCACTGCCCGCCGTGAGCTGCTTCCCGGTGGTCGTGCTCCGCGCGCTCCGCAGCTGGCGGAAGAGAGGAGTGTCGGCGGAGTCCGCTTCGAAGCGTGTCCAGTCGATGTCGGCGACCGCGAGGAACGTCTCGTCGTGGTCCAATGCCTGCTGCAGCGCTGAAATCGCCAGCTCGGGGGGCATGGCCAGGATCCCCGACCGGCTCATCCGCTCGCCGACCTCGCCCGTGGCGAGGCCGCCTCCGGCCCAGGCGCCCCAGGCGAGGGAGGTCGCCGGAAGCCCATCCGCGCGCCGCTGCAACGCCAACGCGTCGAGGTAGGCGTTGGCCGCCGCGTAGCTGCCCTGGCCCGGACCGCCCAACGTAGCCGCCGCCGAGGAGAACAGCACGAACGCCGACAGGTCCATCCCGGCGGTCAGCTCATGCAGATTCCGCGCCGCGGCCACCTTCGGACGCAGCACCCCGGCGGCCCGACGCGCCGTCAGGGCGTCCACCACACCGTCGTCCAGCACACCAGCCGCATGCACCACGGCCGTCAGCGGGAACTCCTGCGGAATCGCGTCCAGCACCGCGGCCAGCTCCGCACGGTCCGCGGCGTCACACGCCGTCACCGTCACCCGGGCACCCAGCGCCTCCAGCTCCGCCTTCAACTCGGCGGCGCCCTCGGCCTCCATACCACGACGGCTCGTCAGCACCAGATGCTCAGCACCGGTACGCGCCAGCCAGCGGGCCACATGGCCACCCAGCGCACCCGTACCACCGGTCACCAGCACCGAACCACTCGGACGCCAGCCATCCGCGGCCGTGGCCTCAGGCGCGGAGGCCCGCACCAGCCGCTTGGCGAAGACGCCGGACCCGCGCACCGCGGCCTGATCCTCGCCCTCCGCGGCGGTCAGCACTCCGGCCAGACGGGTCATCGCGCGGTCGTCCATGGTCTCGGGCAGGTCCACGACGCCGCCCCAGCGCTGGGGGTACTCCGCCTCAAGGATCCGGCCCAGACCCCACAGCATCGACTGCACCGGGCTCACCAGCCGGTCGGAGCGTCCCACCGACACCGCGCCCCGGGTGCCGCACCACAGCGGAGCCACCACATCCGCATCGCCCAGCGCCTGAACCAGGCCCACCGTCGCCGCCAGTCCGGCCGGGACCACCTCGAACGACTCGTGTGCCGACTCGTCCAGCCCCAGCAGCGAGAACACACCCGCCACGCCCGACGGCTCCACCGCTGCGCCATCGAGGGCCACGCGCAGCCGCTCCGCAATCACCTCACGGTCATCCGCCGCCCCGACGGCTACGCGAACCACATGCGCACCGCGCCCGGCCAGCCCGTCCAGCACGGTGGCGACCAATACATCGTCACCACGGCCTTCCGGAAAGGCCACGAGCCAGGTGCCCGAGAGCGTGGTCTCGGACGCGGACGCCAGGGGCTTCCAGACCGCCTGGTAACGCCAGCCGTCCACCGTGTTCTGCTCACGCCGCTGACGGCGCCAGGACGACAGCGCCGGAAGCAACGCCGTCAACGACGACTGCTGCTCCTCGTCCACCACCTCCAACGTCCGTGTCAGCGCCTCCAGGTCCTCGCGCTCCACCGCCTCCCAGAAGCGCGCGTCCACCGCATCCGCGCTCAAGCCGTTACCGGCAGCCGCCTCGACGACCGGGTTGGCGTCCAGCCAGTAGCGCTGGTGCTGGAAGGCGTAGGTGGGCAGGTCGACGGAGTGCGCACCGGTTCCGGCGAACACCGTCCGCCAGTCCACGGCGATGCCGCCGACGTGGGCTTCGGCCAGGGAGGTCAGGAACCTTTCCGGGCCACCCTCGTCACGGCGCAGCGAGCCGACGGCCGCCACGGGGGTGCCGTGGACCTCGGCCGTCTGCTCGATGCCCATGGTCAGCACCGGATGCGCGCTGGCCTCCACGAACGTCTGGAAACCCTCATCGAGAAGCACCCGCACGGTCTCGTCGAAACGCACCGTCTGACGCAGGTTGCGGTACCAGTACGCGGCGTCCAGACCGGCCGTGTCCAGCACCCCGCCGGTCACCGTCGAATAGAACGGCACCGACGAGGAGCGCGGGGCGATTCCCGCGAGGATCCGCTGAAGCTCGTCCTCGATGGCCTCGACATGAGCGCAGTGCGAGGCATAGTCCACCGGGATCCGGCGGGCCCGGATCCCCTCCGCCTCGCACGCCGCCAGCAACTCCTCCAGCGCGTCGACGTCACCGGAGACCACCACCGCCGAGGGACCGTTCACCGCCGCCACCGACAACCGCTCACCCCAC
>NZ_JACVYG010000101.1:0-15445 GCF_014712245.1 Streptomyces sp. 5-10 | reverse complement strand
CCGCAGGCCCCGAGCGCCCCGGCGCCGCAGGCCGTCACCCCGGAGCCGGTCGCCCCCGAGCCCACCCCGGCCGCTCCCGCGCCCGCCCCGGCCCCGGCCGCGACCATCCCGGCTCCCGCGGCCCCCGAGGCCGAGGGCGCCTACGTCACCCCGCTGGTGCGCAAGCTCGCCGCCGAGAACAACGTGGACCTGTCCACGGTCAAGGGCACCGGCGTCGGCGGCCGCATCCGCAAGCAGGACGTCATCGCCGCCGCGGAGGCCGCCAAGGCCGCGGCCCAGGCCCAGGCTCCGGCCCCGGCCGCCGCCGCGCCGAAGGCCGCCCCGCTGGAGGTGTCCCCGCTGCGCGGCCAGACCGTCAAGATGCCGCGGATGCGCAAGGTCATCGGCGACAACATGATGAAGGCCCTGCACAGTCAGGCCCAGCTCACCAGCGTGGTCGAGGTGGACGTCACCAAGGTCATGCGGCTGCGCGCCCGGGCCAAGGAGGCGTTCGCGCAGCGCGAGGGCGTCAAGCTCTCGCCGATGCCGTTCTTCGTGAAGGCCGCCGTCCAGGCGCTGAAGGCCCACCCGGCCATCAACGCCCGGATCAACGAGGACGACAACACCATCACGTACTTCGACGTGGAGAACGTCGGGATCGCGGTGGACGCCGAGAAGGGCCTGATGACCCCGGTCATCAAGAACGCCGGCGACCTCAACATCGCCGGTCTGTCCAAGAAGACGGCGGAGCTGGCGGGCAAGGTCCGCTCCAGCAAGATCACCCCGGACGAGATGTCCGGCGCCACCTTCACGATCAGCAACACCGGCTCGCGCGGTGCGCTGTTCGACACGATTATCGTGCCGCCGAACCAGGTCGCCATCCTGGGCATCGGCGCGACCGTCAAGCGCCCGGTGGTCATCAACCACCCGGAGCTGGGCGAGACCATCGCGGTGCGCGACATGACGTACGTGGCGCTCTCCTACGACCACCGCCTGGTGGACGGTGCCGACGCGGCCCGCTACCTGACGGCCGTCAAGGAGATCCTGGAGGCCGGCGAGTTCGAGGTGGACCTCGGGCTNCCACCGCCTGGTGGACGGTGCCGACGCGGCCCGCTACCTGACGGCCGTCAAGGAGATCCTGGAGGCCGGCGAGTTCGAGGTGGACCTCGGGCTCTGATCCGCACCTCGGTTTTTCCCTGCCGCGCCCCGCACGGGCTTCCCGTGCGGGGCGCGGTTTTCCTTGCCGCGGTGCCCTTACCGCGGTGCCGGGATAATGGCAGCTGTTCACCGCTGGTTCTAAGGAGTCCCCCATGGCCGCGCCCGTCGTCCACTCGCTGCGCGAGCAGATCCGCGAGCACATCGTGGAGGGCATCGTCAGCGGCCGCTGGAAGCCGGGCGAGCGGATCGTGGAGCGCCGGATCGCCACCGAGCTCGAGGTCAGCCAGACGCCCGTACGGGAGGCGCTGCGGGAGCTGGAGTCGCTGCGGCTGATCGAGTCGGCGCCGAACAAGGGCGTCCGGGTGCGGAATCTGACCGCCGCCGATCTGGAGGAGATCTATCCGGTGCGGGCCGGGCTCGAGCAGATGGCGGCGGAGCTGGCCGCGCCCGTGCTGGCCGAGGACACCTCCGCCCTGGAGCCCGAGGTGCGGGCGCTGTACGAGGCGGACCGCGCGGCCGACGGGGAGGCGCAGGTCCGGCACACCGTGGCGTTCCACCGGGAGCTGGTGCGGGCGTCGGGCAACAGCGTGCTGCTGCACACCTGGGAGTCGCTGGGCATCGAGATCTGGACGACGCTGTCGATCCGCTGGCTGGGCACCGTCCAGCAGTCGTACGCCGAGGAGCACCAGGCCGTGGTGGACGCCTTCAAGCGGCGGGATCCTCGGGTCGGCGAACTGGTCAAGGAACATGTCCTCGGCTGTGCACCGCGTGCCTAGTTTCGCGGCACGGAATGCCAATTTCGGCTTACGGAGCACTTTTTCCTTGGCAGAGCTTTGATCGATCATCGATCAGTCTTACGGTGATGTCATGACCGATCTCGCACGCACGCAGCCGAGTGCGCTCGACCAGCTTCCCGACCGTGACCCCGAGGAGACCGCCGAATGGGGCGCCTCCCTGGACGCCGTCGCCCGGGCGGCCGGGTCACACCGCGCCTCGTACCTCATGCGCCGCACCCTGGAGCGCGCCGAGAGCGCCGGGCTCGCGCTGCCGCCCCTGCTGGAGTCGGACTACCTCAACACCATTCCGACCGCCGCCGAGCCCGCGTTCCCGGGCGACGAGGCCATGGAGCGCCGCATCACCGCCTGGAACCGGTGGAACGCGGCGGCGATGGTCACCCGCGGCAGCCGTGACGGCCTCGGCGGTCACATCGCCACCTTCGCCTCCGCCGCCTGGCTCTACGAGACGGGCTTCCAGCACTTCTTCCGCGGCAAGGAGGCGGACGGGTCCGGCGACCAGCTCTACATCCAGGGCCACGCCTCCCCCGGCATCTACGCCCGCGCCTTCCTCGACGGGCGGCTGACCGAGCACCACCTGGACCACTTCCGCCGCGAGGCGGGCGGCGACGGCCTGCCGTCCTACCCGCATCCGCGCCGGCTGCCCTGGCTGTGGGAGTTCCCCACCGTCTCGATGGGGCTCGGCCCGATCTCCGCGATCTACCAGGCCCGCTTCAACCGCTATCTGGCGGCGCGCGGCATCAAGGACACCGCGAACTCCCACGTATGGGCCTTCCTCGGCGACGGCGAGATGGACGAGCCGGAGTCGACGGCCGCGCTCGCCCTGGCCGGGCGCGAGGGCCTGGACAACCTCACCTTCGTCATCAACTGCAACCTCCAGCGCCTCGACGGCCCGGTGCGCGCCAACTTCAAGATCGTGCAGGAGCTGGAGGCCCAGTTCCGCGCGGCGGGCTGGAACGTGATCAAGTCGCTGTGGGGATCCGCCTGGGACGAGCTGTTCGCGCTGGACACCTCTGGCGCGCTGGTCCGCCGGCTGCGCGAGGTCCCGGACGGCCAGTTCCAGACGTACGCGACCCGCGACGCGGCCTACATCCGCGAGCACTTCTTCGGCGCCGACCCCGAGCTGGCCCGGCTGGCGCGGGGGCTCACCGACGCCAAGCTCACCGAGTGTTTCCACACCTCGCGCGCGGGCCACGAGCCCCGCAAGGTGTACGCGGCCTACCGCGCGGCCGTGGAGCACAAGGGCGCCCCGACCGTCGTGCTCGCGCAGACCGTCAAGGGCTGGACGCTGGGCCCCGGCTTCGAGTCGCGCAACGCCAACCACCAGATGAAGAAGCTGACGGGCAAGGAGTTCCGCGCCATGCGGGACCTCCTCGAACTCCCCATCCCGGACAGCAAGCTGGACGACGCCCTCGTGCCGTACGTCCACCCCGGCCCCGACTCCCCCGAGGTCCGCTACCTCCAGGAGCGCCGCGCGGCCCTCGGCGGTCCGGCCCCGGCCCGCCGGGTGCACCCGGTGGCCCTGCCCGAGCCGTCCGCGAAGCCGTTCCAGACGCTCGCCAAGGGCTCCGGCAGCCAGGAGATCGCCACCACCATGGCCTTCGTCCGGCTGGTCAAGGACCTGATGCGGGAGAAGGAGACCGGGAAGCGCTGGGTGCCGATCGTGCCGGACGAGGCGCGGACCTTCGGCATGGAGTCGCTCTTCCCCACCGCCGGGATCTACTCCCCGCTCGGCCAGACCTACGACCCGGTCGACCGCGATCAGCTCCTGTACTACAAGGAGGCCGCGAACGGTCAGATCCTCAACGAGGGGATCACCGAGGCCGGTTCGATGGCCGACTTCACCGCCGCCGCGACGTCGTACGCGACCCACGGCGAGCCGATGATCCCCTTCTACATCTTCTACTCGATGTTCGGCTGGCAGCGCACCGCCGACCAGATGTGGGCGCTGGCCGACCAGCTCGGCCGCGGCTTCCTCATCGGCGCCACGGCGGGCCGTACGACGATGACCGGCGAGGGCCTGCAGCACGCGGACGGCCACTCCCCGCTGATCGCCTCCACCAACCCGGCGGCGCTCGCCTACGACCCGGCGTTCGCCTACGAGGTGGGCGCGATCGTGCGGGAGGGTCTGCGGCGGATGTACGGCCCCGAGGCCGAGGACGTCTTCTACTACCTGACGGTCTACAACGAGCCCAAGGTGCAGCCGGCGATGCCCGAGGGCGAAGGCGTCGAGGAGGGCATCCTCAAGGGCCTGTACCGCTATCAGGAGGCCACGGCTCCGGCCGAGGACTCCCCCCGTATCCAGCTCCTCGCCTCCGGCACCGCCGTCCACTGGGCGCTGGAGGCCCAGAAACTCCTCGCCGACGACTGGGGCGTGGCCGCCGACGTGTGGTCCGCCACCTCCTGGAGCGAGCTGCGCCGCGACGCCCTGTCCTGTGACGCGGCGCAGCTCAAGGGCGAAGACCGGGTCCCGTACGTCACCCGTGCCCTGGCAGGCGCACCGGGCCCGGTCCTCGCCGTCAGCGACTGGATGCGTGCCGTCCCCGACCAGATCAGCCAGTGGGTCGAGCAGGACTGGTACTCGCTGGGCACGGACGGCTTCGGCCTCTCCGACACCCGCGAGGCCGCCCGCCGCCACTTCGGCGTGGACGCCCCGGCCATCGTGGTGGCCGCCCTGTCCCGCCTGGCCCGCCAGGGCGCGGTCCGCGCCACGGCCCCCAAGGAGGCCGCGGAGCGCTACGGCATCTGACGAGCGCCGGTCGCCGGGGAGCTGAGCCGCGGGCCCAGCCCCCCGGCGCGTGCTCGGCCGTCGCCCCGGTCGCGGGGCCCGGTGACGCCTGCGGCGGGCTCCTCCCCTCCCCGCCCCTTCCCTCAACTGGGGCTCCGCCCCAGACCCCGGGGTCTGGGGCGGAGCCCCTGCCACGCGGCGGAGTCCCTGTGGCCCGATGCGCGACGCCCCGCCGCCGGGCCGCCCCCCATGGCCCGCCGCGCCCCCGGAGCGGCCGGGCGCCGACCGCGACTGCCCACCGGTGTGGGTGTTCACGGCGGTGACGGTCGGCTCATCGCCCCGGGGGTCATCGCCCCCGGGGGTCCAGGGGGCGGAGCCCCTGCCACGCGGCGGACACCCCGGGGCGGCGGCGCCCCGCCTCCGGGCGGCATCGGCCGCCGGGCCGGGCAGCGAGGCCGGAGCGGGCGACGCTACGGCCGCAAGCCGCCATTGGTCCGGCGCTCGCCCGGAGGGCACGGCATCATGGGGCCGTGCGTGCTGCCCGGCTCATCAAGATGGTGCTTCTGCTCCAGGCTCGGCCCTCGATCACGGGGGCCGAGCTGGCGCGGGAGCTGGAGGTCTCCGAGCGCACCGTGACCCGGGACGCCGCCGCGCTGTCCGAGGCGGGGATCCCGGTCTACGCGGACCGGGGCCGGGCCGGGGGCTACCGGCTCATCGGCGGCTACCGCACCCGGCTGACCGGCCTCGGGCGGACCGAGGCCGAGGCGCTGTTCCTGTCCGGTGTGCCCTCCGCGCTGCGCGAGATGGGGCTCGCGGACGCCGCCTCCGCCGCCCGGCTGAAGGTGTCCGCCGCGCTGCTCCCCGAGCTGCGGGACGCCTCCCACACGGTGGCCCAGCGGTTCCACCTCGACGCCCCGGGCTGGTGGCGGGAGCCGGAGGCGCCGGAGCTGCTGCCGAGCATCGCCGACGCGGTCTGGGACGATCTGCGGATCGCCGTCCGCTACCGGCGCCGGGACGCCGAGGTCCGGCGGGAGCTCGAACCGTACGGGCTCGTGCTCAAGGCGGGCGTCTGGTATCTCGCGGCCCGCGCCGAGGGCGGCTTCCGGGTGTACCGAGTGGATCGTTTCGCCGCCGTCGAGCCGACCGGCGCCCGCTTCCTCCGGGACGAGGAGTTCGACCTGCCCGCCTTCTGGGAGGAGCGGGCCGAGCAGTTCGCCCGCTCGATCCTGCGGGAGCGGGCCGTCGTACGGCTGACCCCGGCCGGGGCCCGGCGGCTGCCGCATGTCACGGACCGGGTGGCGGCCGAGGAGGCCGTACGCGAGGCCGGGGAGCCCGACGGGCAGGGGCGGCTCACCGTCACCCTGCCCGTCGAGTCCTACGAGGTCGCCCTCGCCCAGCTGCTCGGGCTCGGCCCGGAGGCGGAGGTGCTGGGGCCGCCGGAGCTGCGCGCGCTCTTCGTGGAGGCGGCGCGCCGTACGGCGGAGCTGTACCGGTGAGCCGTACGGATACGGCTCACCGCAGAGCCGTACGGATACGGCGCCGCCCTATCGGTAGTCGGCGGCCGTGCCCTCCTTGTCGCCGAAGTCGACGTCCCGGAAGTAGCCGAAGACATCCGGCCGGGAGCCGTCCAGATCGGTGAAGCCGTAGACCTTGGCCAGATCCCCGCTGAAGACGGACTTGCCGTTCCACCGCGCCCGGTCCGGGTCGGCGGCGAGCGCGGCGACCGCGCGCCCGACGAAGTGTGGCGACTCGGCGATGGCGAAGTGCGGCTCCTTCGCCACCGCGTCCCGCCAGTTCTCCTCCGTCACCCCGAAGTGGTCCAGCATCTGCTCGGAGCGCAGGAAGCCCGGCGAGACGCTGACCGCCGTGCCGCCGAACTCCTTCAGTTCCTCCGCGAGCCCGAAGGCGGTCCGGATCGGGGCGTTCTTGGCGAGGTCGTAGAAGAGGTTCAGCCGGTACCTCTTGTTGAACTCCTCGCTTCCGTCGGTCACCTCGACCACCAGCCCGCCCGGGTGCCGGATCAGCAGCGGCAGCGCGTAGTAGCTGGTGATCAGGTGGGTCTCGACGCCGAGCCGGAGCATCCGCAGCCCGCCCGCCAGACTCGTCTCCCACGTCTTCTTGCCGAACTCGACCAGCGCCTCACCGCCCCATACGTCGTTGACCAGGACGTCCAGCCGGCCCTGCTCCCGGTCGATCCGCTCCACCAGCGCCCGGACCCGCTCGGGCTCGAGGTGGTCCGTCGGCACCGCGACGCCCGTGCCGCCCGCGGCCGTGATCAGCTCCGCCGTCTCCTCGATGGTCTCGGTGGCCCGCCCCACCTCGCTGATGTGTTCCCGCGTGGTGCGCCCCGTCGCGTAGACGGTGGCCCCGGCCGCCCCCAGCTCGACGGCCATCGCCCGGCCCGCGCCGCGCGTCGCCCCCGCGACGAGCGCGACCCTGCCCGCCAGTGCGCCCTGTGTGCTCACGTCCCCTACGTCCTCTCGGTCGGAATGCCGTGTGGGTGACGTGGCCGACCCGGGTCGGCCACGGGTCGACCTTCGCAGGGAAATCCGACACCTGCTGTCGGGTATTGCGCGGCGGCCGCATCCGGCCCGCTCCGCGTGCGGGGGTGCGCGGGAGGGCCGATCCTGGTCCCGTGATGATGGACGAGACGGAGTTCTGGGGGCTGGTCGACAGCGCTCGGGAGGCCGCGGACGGCGACCCCGAGGACCAGTCCGACCTGCTCGTCGAGCAGCTGTCACGGCTCGACCCCGACGCGGTGCTGGACTTCGCCCGGCACTTCGAGGCCCGCTCCAACCGGGCGTACCGCTGGGATGTGTGGGGCGCCGCCTGGGTGCTGCTCGGCGGGGTCAGCGACGACGCCTTCGAGGCGTTCCGCTACTGGCTGATCGGCCAGGGCCGGGAGATCTTCGAGGGCGCGCTGCACGATCCGGACGCGCTCGCCGATCTGCTCGAGGACTTCGACGAGCGGGTGGACGGCGACTGCGAGGACCTGGGGTACGCGGCGGACGAGGCGTACGAGCGGCTGACCGGCGCGCCCCTGCCGGAGCTGGGGCTCTCGCCCACGCCCCGGGAACCGATCGGGGAACCCCTCGACTTCGAGAGCGAGGCGGTGCTGGCGGAGCGGTATCCACGGCTGTGGGAGCGCTTCAGGGCCTGACCCTCCGACGCGGACGGCCCCCGTGCGGGCGTGTTGTGGCCCAGCACCCGCAGGGTCATGCGGGTCGCGCCCTGCCGCCGTGCCTCCTGGTACGCGGCGCCGAGCAGCGCCCGCGCCACGCCCTTCCGACATCCCTCCCGCGATCGGGGGCAGGATGGGGCCATGCGTATCGCGGTCACCGGTTCGTCCGGGCTCATCGGCACGGCACTCGTCCGCTCGCTGCGCGAGGACGGCCACCAGGTGGTGCGTCTGGTGCGGCGTCCGCCGCGTGCGGAGGACGAGGTGGAGTGGGACCCGCGGCGGCAGTGGGTGGACACCTCCGGGCTGATGGGCTGTGAGGCCGTGGTCCATCTCGCGGGCGCGGGCGTCGGCGACCGGCGCTGGACCGACGCGTACAAGAAGGAGATCCGGAACAGCCGGGTGCTGGGCACCGCCGCCATCGCCGAGGCGGTCGCCTCGCTGGACACCCCGCCACGGGTGCTGGTGAGCGGGAGCGCGGTCGGGTTCTACGGTGACACCGGGGAGCGCGCGGTCGACGAGAGTGCGCCCCCTGGCCACGGTTTCCTTCCGGACCTCTGCCAGGACTGGGAGGAGGCGGCGACCGCGGCGCAGGAGGCGGGCGTCCGTACGGTCTTCGCCCGGACCGGTCTGGTGGTCTCCGCCGAGGGCGGGGCGTGGGGGAAGCTCTTCCCCCTGTTCAAGCTGGGGCTCGGCGGGCGGATGGGCAGCGGCCGGCAGTACTGGAGCTTCATCGCGCTGCGGGACCACATCGCCGCGCTGCGCCACATCCTCGACACGCCCGAGCTCACCGGGCCGGTCAACCTCACGGCGCCGACGCCGGTGACCAACCGCGAGATCACGGCCGCCATGGGCCGGGTGCTGGGCCGCCCCACGCTCCTCTCCGTCCCCGCGCCCGCGCTCCGGGTCGCCCTGGGCGAGATGTCCGGGGACGTCCTCGGCAGCGTCCGGGCCATCCCGCGCCGCCTTCTGGACTCCGGCTTCACGTTCGCCTGCCCGCATGTGGACGAGGCGATCAAGGCGGCGCTCACGTAGGCGAGTTGGGCGTTTCCCGCCCCTCCCACTCCCCTCCCCACTCCCCTCCCCGCTCCCCCACCCCCTCTCCCGCGGTCTCTCCCCGCGGTCGCGGACCGTTCGATGGCGGTGTGCGACTGGTGTGCGACCGGTGTGCGCCCGTGCCCGGTCGGTGCGCGTCTGGCATCGACCGTTTTTGTCCGTACTGTCAAGACCGTCTCGTCGAGCCGTCTCGCGGGACCCACGCATCCGGACCGCCGGTCGGGGCAGCAGCCCCCGTGACGGACGCACCGACCTCGGGGAGGACACGTGCTCAAGCGCGCGCACCGCACGGACGTCGTCATCGTCGGCGCCGGGCTCGCGGGGCTGGCCGCGGCCCATCGGCTGACCGACGCGGGAGTCGCGGTCACGGTGCTCGAGGCCGCGCCCCACGTGGGTGGACGGATGACCACCGAGACCGTGGACGGCTTCCGGCTGGACCGCACCGGCCATCTGATGAACACCTCGTTCCCGGAGTTGCGGCGCACTCCGGGGCTCGGCGCCCTCGCCCTGCGCCCCTTCGCCCAGGGGGTGCTGGTCCACAGCGAGGGCCGTACGCACCGGGTGGACACCCCCCGGAGCATGAGGGGCGCATTCACCACGGCACGCGCCCTCGCGAACGCCGCCCGCGCGCCGCTCGGCAGCGGGCTCGATCAGGCCCGACTCGGTGCCGCGCTCGGCAGGCTCGCCGCCCTGCCCGCGGACCGCCTGCTCGCCCGCCCCGACCGGCCGGTCTCCGAGACCCTGGGGGGGCGGGGCCTACCTGCTCGTACGGTCGAGGGGGTGCTGCGTCCGCTGCTCGTGTCGCTGCTCAGCGACCCGGACCTCACCACCTCCAGCCGCTGCGCCGACCTCGCGCTGCGCGGCTACGCACGCGGCCGCCTCTGCCTCCCGGCGGGCGGCGCGTCCACCGTCCCCGAACTGCTCGCGGCCGCGCTGCCGCCGGGGACGGTCCGTACGGGCGTCCGGGCCGTATCGGCCTCCACCACCTCCGTGGCCACCGCCGAACACGGCGAGTTCGGCTGCCGTGCGGTGCTGGTGGCCACCGGGGCGCACGACGCGGCCGGGCTGCTGCCCGGGCTGCGGGTGCCGGCCTTCCACCCGGTCACCGTGGTGCACCACACCGCCGACCGGCCGCCGCTGCGCGAACCCGCGCTGATACTCGCGGCGGACGGGCGGGGGCCGGTGGCCCACACCATGGTGGCCAGCGAGGTGGACCCCTCGCGCACCCCGCCCGGCCGGGTGCTGATCACCTCCACGGTGCTGGGCACCTCCGCCGCGCTGCCGACCGCCGAGCTGGACCGGGCCGTCCGGGCCCAACTGGCGGCGGTGTACGGAACGTCGACGGCGGGCTGGGACCTGCTGGCCGTCCACCACGACCCGTACGCCGTCCCGGCCATGCCCGCACCCCACGACCCACGCCGCCCGGTGCGGCTGCTGTACGGGCTGTACGTCTGCGGCGACCACCGCGACTCCAGCACGGTCCAGGGCGCCCTGGCCTCCGGCCGCCGAGCCGCCCGCGCGGTCCTCAGCGACTTCGGCGCCCCACCGGACTCGGGCTCCGACGCGAACCCGGGCACCCTGCCCGCAGCGGCGGCCTGACGCAAGGCCCTTGCGGGACTCACCGCCGAGGCCCCCGGCTCCCGTTACGGCTCGCCGCCCGGGGAGGACCAGCACCCGCGCGGGCTGAGGCTCCCGTACGGCCCGCGCCTACACGACGCCCGACTTCGCCACCCCGCCAGGGGCCGGGCCCGCACGGGCTCCGGCGCCCTACCCCACGGCGGCCCGACCGGCGGCCCCGGCGGCTCGCAGCCCGCGACCTGGGAAGACCGGCACCCGCGCCGTGGCGGCCCGACCGGCGCCATCCGCGCGGTCCGCGTGGGGCGCGTGGGGCGCGTGGGGCACGTGGGGCGCCTGGGGCGCCTGGGGCGCCTGGGGCGCCGTTCGCCCTGGTCGCCCCGAAGCCCATGGGCGGAACCGACGCGGAGCCCGGGCCGGGCTGACGGAGTGGCCGCCGCGTGGCAGAGGCTTCGCCCCTGGCCCCCGGGGTCTGGAGCGGAGCCCCGCCTTCCAGCCCCTCCAGGGGGCACCTCCCAGCGGTAGCTGGGAGAGCTTGAGGAGCGGAGCCTTAGGGCGAAGCCCCACCACCCAGCCCCTCCAGGGGGCACCTCCCGGCGGTAGCTGGGGGAGCTTGAGGAGCGGGGTCTGGGGCGGAGCCCCAGTTGTGGGAAGGGGCGGGGAGGGGAGCAGCCCGCCGCAGGCGTCAAGATCCGACGTCGGGCATGGTGCGGGCGGCAGGCCCCGACAGCCCCGCCAGGATCGCGCCGCATACGAAGCATCCGGCCGCGATCACGGCGGACAGCCGCATCCCGGCGTAGAAGGCGGAGCTCGAGGACGCTGCCGCGAGGGTTCCGAACAGGGCCACGCCGATGGCGCTGCCCATCTGCCGCGCCGCGTTGAACGCGCCCGACGCCGCGCCGCGCACCTCGTGCGGCGCGGCCTCCATCGCCGCGATCGTCGCCGACGGCATGGTGAACGAGGTGCCGAACCCGGTGAGCAACAGCGGCACGACCAGCAGCGCATACGGTGTGTGCGGCCCCACGGTCGCCCAGCCGAGCAGCCCCACGGCCCCGGCCAGCAGCCCGGTCACGGCCGGGACGTGCGTACCGACGCGCGCCGCGACCCGCCCGGACAGCGGCGAGGCCAACGCCACGAGCGCGCCCATCGGCAGCAGTGCCAGGCCCGTGGCGAGCGGGTCCCAGCCCCGGTGGCGTTGGAAGTAGAGGGTGGTGAGGAAGAGCAGCCCGTAGAAGCCGAGGTTGAGCAGCACCCCCACGGCCAGGGCGGCCGGGAACCGGAAACCGGTCAGCAGGCGCGGTGGCAGCGCGGGCGCCGCCGCGCGCCGCTCCAGCCACAGGAACAGCGCCCCCGCGAGCGGCGCGGCCGCCAGCGCCCCGAGCACCAGCGGATCGGTCCAGCCGCGCCCGCCCGCCTCGTTCAGCCCGGCGGTCAGGGCGGCCACCGCGAAGACGCCGGTGAGCTGGGCGGCGAGGTCCAGCGGCGGACGCTCGCCGCGCGGGCGCCTGGCGGGCACATGGCGGACGGTGAGCCAGATGGCGAGCGCGCCCAGTGGGATGTTGACGAGGAACACGGTCCGCCAGCCCACGCCCCACACCAGCACCCCGCCGAGCACCGGACCGGCCGCGGCGGCGACCCCGGCGATGCCGCCCCACACCCCGAACGCCCTGGCCCGCGCGTCGGGTTCGGGGTGCAGCGCCCCGAGCAGCGCGAGCGAGGCGGGCACCATGGTCGCCGCCCCGGCCCCCTGCGCCAGCCGCGCGCCGACCAGGACGGCGGCGCTCGGCGCGAGCGTGCAGGCGGCGGAGGCCACCGTGAACAGCCCGAGCCCGGCGAGAAACACCCGCCGATGGCCCAGCCGGTCCCCCAGCCCACCGCAGAGCAGCAACAGCCCGGCGAAGACGAGCGTGTACCCGTCCACGATCCACTGGAGCGCCCCCTGCCCGGCGCCCAGCCCGGCGCCGATGCGGGGCACGGCCACATTGACGACGGTGACGTCGAGGATGACCAGGAAGTAGCCGAGGCAAATGGCGAGCAGCGGTCCCTTCCGCACGGCACCCGCCACGGGCGGGTGCGAGGCGCGCGGAGGCCGGTGTGTGGAGCGGTACGTCCTCATCCCTCCACCCTCACACCTGATTCCTTCGGTATCGACCGAACTGTAGTGCGCCCAGGACGCCCGAGAAGAGCGGGCGAGGGCCCGGCGCGGGGGCCTCGCCCCCTGACCCCGGCCTGCCCCTGACCCCGGCCTGCCCCGGCCCCTGCCTGCCCCGGCCCCTGCCCGGCCCGGCCCCGGGCGCGCCAGGGCCCGCAGCCCGCAGCCCGCCCGCGCGCAGCGCAGGGCGCACGGGCCGATGTGCTGTGGCGCTGCCCACGCCGCCGAGATACACGCGGCCGCCCGCCACGCTCCGTGGCGGGCGGCCCGTATGGCGACGCTCCGGCCCGAAGGGCGCGTGCCCAGGCACGCAGACAGCGGGACAGCGGCCCGGCGCCGCACTCGGCCCGCCGAAGCGCGGCGCGCCGGCAGCCCTGAGGCCGCCGCCGGGGACCCGTAGGACGAGGCGCCCAGCCTGGAGCACCCAGCCGAAGGCGCGTAGGCCGAGGCACCGCGACCGTACCGCCGAGAACGCGCCGAACCCGAGGCCCCCAGCCCAAAACGCCCAACCCAAGGCGCGCACGCCAAGACGCCGCAGACCGTACCGCCGAGAACGCGCCGAACCCGAGGCCCCCAGCCCAAAACGCCCAACCCAAGGCGCGCACGCCAAGACGCCGCAGACCGTACCGCCGAGAACGCGCCGAACCCGAGGCCCCCAGCCCAAAACGCCCAACCCAAGGCGCGCACGCCAAGACGCCGCAGACCGTACCGCCGAGAACGCGCCGAACCCGAGGCCCCCAGCCCAAAACGCCCAACCCAAGGCGCGCACGTCGAGGCGGCGCGGATCGTGCCGTCGAGGATGCGCGAGGCCGCCCGCCACGCTTCGGTCGGCGCCGAAGCGACCCCGTCCTACGCTGGAACCATGGCCACCACCACGGACGCCCGTGACGCCGACATCGCTCGCGCGGCCGCGGCGATCGCCGATCCCTCCCGTGCTCGCGTTCTGCGGGCGCTGCTGGAGGGGCGTGCGTTGCCCGCCAGCGTGCTGGCCAGTGAGGCCGGGGTCAGTGCTTCCACCGTGAGCGGGCATCTGGCCAAGTTGCTGGAGGCCGGGATGGTGCGGGTCGAGCGGCATGGGCGGCATCGGTACTACCGGCTGACCGGTCCCGCCGTCGGCGAGGCGCTCGAGGCGCTGGCCAGGATCGCCCCGCCGCTGCCCATCACCTCGCTGCGGCAGAGCACCCACGCACACGCCCTGCGCCGGGCGCGCACCTGCTACGACCATGTCGCGGGCGCCCTCGGCGTGGCCCTGATGGCGGCGCTGCTGGAGCGCGGGGTCCTGGAGGGCGGCGACGGGCGCTTCCACCCCGAGACGGCGGAGGGCGACCGGCTCTCCGCCCCGGGCAAGGACACCACATACCGGCTGACGGCCCCGGGGCGCGCCGAGCTGGCGGCGTTCGGCGTGGACACGGACGGGATCGCCGGGCGCCGCCCGCTGATCCGCTACTGCGTCGACTGGACCGAGCAGCGCCATCACCTCGCCGGGGCCCTGGGGGCCGCCCTGACGGACCGGCTCTTCGCGCTGGACTGGATCCGCCGGGGCAGCCGCCGCCGCGTGATCAACCTGACCGATGCGGGTCGCACCGGCCTGGAGCGCACCTTCGGCGTCGCCCTGGACGCCTGAGCGGCGGCACGCCCCTAAGGCAGGCCCTTAGCAGAAGGCCCCTGACAGCGGGCCCTCAGCGGCATGCACCTCACGGCAGGCCCTCAGCAGCAGGCTCCTACCCCAGCGCCGCCACCCGCTCCCGGTACCCCCGCACCGGTGCCGCGTCCCGGTACGGCTCCAGGCGGCGTTCGAAGTCCCGTACGTACTCCACCGCCCGCACCGACCGCATCTCCGACGCCTGCTGCGCCGCCTCCGCGCCCAGCTGGCAGGCCTGCTCCAGCTCGCCGAGGCCCAGCCGCGCCGTCGCCAGCACCACCCGGCAGAACAGCCGGCTCCGGGCGAAACCGGCGCCGTGGAGCTGGAGGGAGCGCTCCGCGTGCTGGGCGGCGGCGCGGTACTGCTGGAGATCGCGATGGCAGTGGCCGAATTCGTCGGCCAGCTGCGCCTCGTCGAACAGCCGCGCCCAGTACGGCACCTCGTCCCCCGGCCGGGCCGCCTCCAGCGACCGCTCGGCGCGGGCGAGCGAGGCGGTGCACGCACGCACCTCGCCCAGGACGCCGTGGCCGCGCGCCTCGATCGCGTGCAGCAGCGACTGGAGCACCGGCGGGGCGCCGCCGCCGACCCCCTGCTGGGCCACCCGGGCCAGCTGCACGGCCTCCCGCCCATGGCCGAGATAGACGGCCTGGCGGCTCATCGTGACCAGCACATAGCTGCCGTACGTGCGGTCCCCGGCCGCCTGCGCCAGCCGCAGCGCCTGGACGAAGTAGCGCTGCGCCAGGCCGTGGGCGGCGATGTCGAACGAGGTCCATCCGGCCAGCCGGGTCAGATCGGCGATCGCGCCGAACAGCCGCCGCCCGGTCGCCTCGTTGTACGAGCCGCGCAGCATCGGCTCGCCCTCGTGCTCGAGGTAGCGCACCAGGGCCTGCCGGGCGTGGCCGCCGCCGTACGTCTGGTCCAGCGCCGCGAACAGCTCGCCGACCGAGCGCAGGGCCGCGATGTCGCCGCTGGTCACCCGGTAGCCCGGGCCGCGCCGGTCGCGGTCGTGGCGCCGCTGGCGGGGCAGCGGCGCCCGGCCCTGAGGGCCATGGGCGCCATGCACGCCGTGAGGTCCCTGGGCACCGTGAGGGCCGGGGGCGCCGTGTGCGCCATGGGCGCCCTGTCCGACCGCGCGCCCCGCTGCCGCCCCCGCGGGGCCGCCCACCGGGCCACCCGCCCGGCC
>NZ_JACVYG010000100.1:0-15614 GCF_014712245.1 Streptomyces sp. 5-10 | reverse complement strand
CCGCTGTGGCTGGGCTCCATCAAGTCCAACATCGGGCATACGCAGGCCGCGGCCGGTGTCGCCGGTGTGATGAAGATGGTGCTGGCGCTGCGCCACGGGGTGCTGCCGCCGACGCTGCACGTGGACGAGCCGACCCCGCATGTCGACTGGTCCGCCGGTGAGCTGGAGCTGCTGACCGAGGCGCGGGAGTGGCCGGAGACCGGGCGTCCGCGCCGGGCCGCGGTGTCGGCGTTCGGCATCAGCGGAACCAACGCCCACACCCTGCTGGAGCAGGCCCCGGAGCAGGCCCCGGAGCCGGAGACGGCTCCTGCCGTGGCCCCGGCGGTGGAGCTGCCGACGGTGCCGTGGGTGCTGTCGGGCAAGTCCCCGGCCGCCGTACGCGGTCAGGCGGAACGGCTCCTGGCCCACCTCGGCGGCGCGACCGCACCGGACTCCACCGATGTGGCCTACTCGCTGGCCACGACCCGCGCCGCCCTGGACCACCGGGCCGTGCTCACCGCGACCAGCGGGGGCGGGCTGCCGGCCGGTCTCGCGGCGCTGGCGCGGGGCGAGTCCGAGGTGCCGGGCCTGGTCGAGGGCTCGGTGGCCGGTGGCAAGGTGGCGTTCCTGTTCACGGGGCAGGGGAGTCAGCGGCTGGGGATGGGGTGTGAGCTGTATGACGCCTTCCCGGTGTTCGCGGACGCCCTGGACGAGGTGTGCGCGCACTTGGACGGGCATCTGGAGCGTCCGCTGCGGGAGGTGCTGTTCGGCGACGACGCCGAGGCGCTGGACCGGACCGGCTTCACTCAGCCCGCGTTGTTCGCGGTCGAGGTGGCGCTGTTCCGGCTGGTCGAGACCTGGGGTCTGAAGGCGGACTTCCTGTCCGGGCATTCGATCGGTGAGCTGGCGGCGGCCCATGTGGCGGGTGTGCTGTCCTTGGCCGATGCCGCGGAGTTGGTGGCGGCCCGTGGCCGTTTGATGCAGGAGTTGCCCGCCGGTGGCGCGATGATCGCGGTGCAGGCGTCGGAGGACGAGGTGGCGCCGCTGCTGACCGAGCGGGTCTCGATCGCCGCGCTCAACGGGCCGTCGTCGGTGGTCATCGCGGGCGACGAGGACGCGGCGGTGCAGATCGCGGCGTCGTTCGAGGCGCAGGGCCGTAAGACCAAGCGGCTCACGGTCAGCCACGCGTTCCACTCGCCGCGTATGGACGGGATGCTCGAGGCGTTCCGCGAGGTCGCGGAGGGGCTGTCGTACGAGGCCCCGCGTATCCCGATCGTGTCGAATCTGACCGGTGGCGTGGTCTCCGCCGAGGAGATCACCAGCCCCGACTTCTGGGTCCGCCACGTCCGCGAGGCCGTCCGCTTCCTCGACGGTGTCCGCACGCTCGAAGCCCGGGGCGTCACCACCTACGTCGAGCTCGGCCCCGACGGTGTCCTCACCGCCATGGCGCAGGACTGCCTGGCCGAGCCCGACGCGGCCGAGCTGCTGCCCGCGCTGCGCAAGGGCAGGCCGGAGGCCGAGGCGGTGACGGGCGCGCTGGCCCGGCTGTACGTCCGCGGCCTGGCCCCGGACTGGGAGGCGTTCTTCGCCGGTACGGGCGCGCGGAAGGTCGCGCTGCCGACGTACGCCTTCCAGCGCAGCCGCTACTGGGTCGACGCCCAGCTGAGCCTGGACGAGGTGGCCTCGGCGGGGCTCGGCTCGGCCGATCACCCGCTGCTGGGCGCGGCGGTGGAACTGCCCGACGCGGACGCGTATGTGTTCTCCGGTCGGCTGTCGCTCGCCTCGCACGCGTGGCTGGCGGACCACACGGTCGCGGACACGGCCGTGGTGCCGGGCTCCGCGCTCGTGGAGCTCGCGGTGCGCGCCGGGGACCATGTGGGCTGTGCGCTGCTGGAGGAGCTGACCCTGGACGAGCCACTGGTCCTGCCGGAGCGCGGCGGGGTGCGGCTGCGGGTGTCGGTCGGCGAGCCGGACGGCGATGGCCGCCGTCCGCTGGCCGTGTACGGGCGTGACGAGCGCTCGGAGGCGGACCGGCCGTGGACCCGGCACGCCGCCGGTGTGCTCGCGTCCGGCGCTCCGGTGGGTGGCACCCCGGCGGATGGCGCCCCGGCGGATGGCGGTGCCGAACCGCTGTCCGTCTGGCCGCCCGCCGACGCGGAGCCGGTCGACACCGATGAGTTGTACGCGAGCATGGCGCGCGCCGGGCTGCTGCACGGCCCGGCGTTCCAGAGCCTGCGCCGCGTCTGGCGGCGTGGCGAGGAGGTGTTCGCGGAGGTGCGCATCGCGGAGGAGCGGCAGCCCGAGGCGGCCCGCTTCGCCCTGCACCCGGCCCTGCTGGACGGCGCGTTGCAGCCGCTGGCGCTGGGCGCGGGCGGTGCCGTGGTGGCGCGCTCCTGGCGCGGGGTGAGCCTGTACGCGGTGGGCGCCGAGGCGCTGCGCGTACGGCTCGCGCTGACCGAGGACGGCACGGTGTCGATGGTGGCGGCCGATGAGTCGGGCGCGCCGGTGGCGTCGGTGGACGCGCTGGTGACCGGGGCGCTGGAGGTGGACCGGATCGCCGGTGCGGCCGCCTCCGACCGCCATGAGTCGCTGTTCCGTATCGACTGGGCGCCGGTGGCGGCGCCCCCGGAGGCCGCGTCGGCGGGCTTCGCCGTCATCGGCGGCGATGAGCTCAAGCTGAGCGTGGCCCTGGAGACGGCCGGGTTCCGCGCCACGGTCCATGACGACCTCGGCTCGCTGAACGCGGCGGTCGAGGCGGGCGGGCCCGCGCCGGACACCGTGCTGGTGCCGTTCCCGCCCGAGCCGGGCGCCGCGGAGGGCGGCCTCGCCGCCGCCGCGCACACGGCCACCCACCGAGCCCTGGGCCTGCTCCAGGAGTGGCTGAACGGCGGCCGGCCCGGTGCGGCCCGGCTGGTGGTGGTCACCCGTGGCGCGGTGGCCGCGGCCGGTGACACGGCGGTGGCGGACCTGGCGAACGCGCCGGTGTGGGGTCTGCTGCGGTCCGCGCAGACGGAGAACCCGGGCCAGTTCGTGCTACTGGACGTGGACGGCGAGGTGTCGTACCCGGCGATCGCCGCGGCGCTCGACTCGGGCGAGCCCGAACTGGCGCTGCGCGCCGGAACGGCGTACGCACCACGCCTGGCCAGGGTCGAGGCGCCCCCGGCCACTGGCCCGGCTACCCGCTCAGCGGCCGGTCCGGCCATCGGCCCGGTCGGTTCGGCCAGTGGCCCGGCTGGCTCGGCCAACGACTCGGCTGGCCCGGCCACCGGCCCGGTCGGCTCGGCCAACGACTCGGCTGGCTCGGCCACCGGCCCGGTCGGCTCGGCCACCGGCCCGGTCGGCTCGGCCAGTGGCCCGGCTGGCTCGGCCACCGGCCTGGCCGGTCCGGCCTTCGATCCGGCCAGCTCGGCCACCAGCCCGGTCGGCTCGCCCAGCGGCCAGGCTGACTCGGTCACCGCCCCGGCTGGCTCGGTCACCGGCCCGGTCGGCTCGGTCACCGGCCCGGTCGGCTCGGTCACCGGCCCGGTCGGCTCGGCCAGCCCGGCCTTCACCCCGGCCAGCACGGCCACCGCCTCAACCGGCCGCGCCATCGACCCCCACGGCACGGTGCTGATCACCGGTGCCACCGGCGGTCTGGGCAGGCTCTTCGCTCGCCATCTGGCCACCGCGCACGGCGCCCGTCATCTGCTGCTGACCAGCCGCAGCGGCCCCGCCGCCGACGGTATGGGCGAACTCGTCGCGGAACTCGCCGAGTTGGGTGCGCGGGCCACCGTCGCCGCGTGCGACGTGGCCGACCGGGAGGCGCTGGCCGGGCTGCTGGCCACGATTCCGGCCGACCGTCCGCTGACCGCCGTGGTGCACACCGCGGGCGTCCTCGACGACGGCGTCATCGACATGCTGACGCCCGAGCGGGTGGACACGGTGCTGCGGCCCAAGGTCGACGCGGCCGTCAACCTCCATGAGCTGACCCGCGATCTGGACCTGTCCGCCTTCGTGCTCTTCTCGGCCGCGGCCGGCACGCTGGGTGGCGCGGGCCAGGGCGGCTACGCGGCGGCGAACGTCTTCCTCGACGCCCTCGCCGGCCACCGCCGCGCCACCGGCCGTACCGCGCTGTCCCTGGTGTGGGGCATGTGGGCCGAGGAGCGCGGCATGGGCGGCAGGCTCGGCGAGGCCGACCAGAAGCGGGCGGCGCGCGGCGGGGTGCTGCCGCTGTCCGCGGCGGAGGGGCTCGCCCTGTTCGACGCGGCCCACGCCGTGGCCGACGAGGCGGTCCTGGTGCCCGTACGGCTGGAGATGGCGACGCTGCGCGCCGCCGCCACCACCGGGGAGCTGCTGCCGCTCTACCGTGGCCTGGTGCGCACGCCGGTGCGCCGCGCCGCGGCCGGTGGCCGTGGCCCCGCCGCCCCGGAGGCCGTGGCGGACACCGGCGAGGGCACCCTGGCCCAGCGGCTGGCCGGGCAGTCGGAGGCCCAGCGGCAGCGGACCGTGCTGGACCTGGTCCGCCGTCAGGTGGCCGCCGTGCTGGGGTACGCCTCGAAGGACCAGGTGGGCGCCGAGCAGGCGTTCAAGGAGCTGGGCTTCGACTCGCTGACGGCCGTGGAGCTGCGGAACCGGCTGAACGCGGCCACCGGGCTGAAGCTGACGGCCACGCTGGTCTACGACTACCCGACGCCGGTGGCGCTCGCGCGCCATCTGCGCCAGGAAGTGGCGCCGGAGGCCGAGGGGCCGGAAGTGTCCGTACTGGAGGAGCTGGAGCGGTTGGAGAACAGCCTGTCCTCGCTGACGCCGGAGGAGCTGGCCTCCGTGACGGAGGACGAGGCCGCGCATGCGAACATCGCGGTGCGCCTGCAGACGCTGCTGGCGAAGTGGAACGACGTGCGTCGCACCGCGGACGACGCCGGGGCGGACGCCGAGGCGGAAGCGTTCGAAGAGGTCAGTGACGACGAGCTCTTCGACTTCATCGACAAGAGGTTCGGTAACGGCTGAAGCGCGGCGGCACCCTCATCCGAACCCCCCGACGATCAAGAGCATTGCGAATAGGTGAACGTCCATGGCGACTGCGAACGAAGCCAAGCTCCGCGAATATCTGAAGAAGGTCACCACCGACCTCACCGCCGCCCACCGGCGGCTCCAGGAGGTCGACGACCAGGCCCATGAGCCGATCGCCATCGTGGGCATGAGCTGCCGCTTCCCCGGAGGTATCAGCACCCCCGAGGAGCTGTGGCAGCTCATGGCCTCCGGCGGTGAGGCGCAGACGGAGTTCCCGGCCGACCGCGGCTGGGACCTGGCGAACCTGTTCGACTCCGACCCGGACACCCCGGACACCACCTACACCCGCGAGGGCGGGTTCCTGGACGACGCCACCCGGTTCGACGCGGCGTTCTTCGGGATCTCGCCGCGTGAGGCCATGGCGATGGACCCGCAGCAGCGGCTGCTGCTGGAGACCTCGTGGGAGGCGTTCGAGCGGGCCGGGATCGACCCCGTGTCCCTGCGCGGCAGCCGGACCGGTGTCTTCGCGGGTATGAACGCCTCCGACTATCTGACGGTGGCGCTCGACGCCGAGGACGACTTCGGCGGCCACCTCGGCACCGGCAACGCCAGCAGTGTCGTCTCCGGCCGGCTCTCCTACGTGTTCGGCCTGGAGGGCCCGGCCGTCACGGTGGACACGGCGTGCTCCGCGTCGCTGGTGGCACTGCACCTGGCCGTCCAGTCGCTGCGGCTGGGCGAGTGCTCGCTCGCCCTGGCGGGTGGCGTCCATGTGATGTCCACGCCGGGGCTGTTCATCGAGTTCAGCCGCCAGCGCGGACTGTCCGAGGACGGCCGCTGCAAGGCGTTCTCGGCGGACGCCGACGGCTTCGGCCCGGCCGAGGGCGTGGGCGTCCTGCTGCTGGAGCGGCTCTCGGACGCCCGCCGCAACGGCCACAAGGTGCTGGCCGTGGTGCGCGGCTCGGCCGTCAACCAGGACGGCGCGTCCAACGGTCTGACCGCGCCCAACGGCCCGTCCCAGCAGCGCGTCATCCAGCAGGCGCTGGCCAACGCGCGGCTGTCCGCGGGCGATGTGGACGTCGTGGAGGCCCATGGCACGGGCACCTCGCTGGGCGACCCGATCGAGGCGCAGGCGCTGCTGGCCACCTACGGCCAGGACCGGCCCGAGGACCTGCCCCTGCTGCTCGGCTCGGTGAAGTCCAACATCGGCCACACCCAGGGCGCCGCGGGCATCGCCGGGGTGATGAAGATGGTGCTGGCGATGCAGCACGGGGTCGTCCCCGAGTCGCTGCACATCGCCGAGCCGTCCCCGCACATCGACTGGTCGTCGGGGAAGATCGCGCTGGTCAGGTCGGCCACGCCATGGCCCGAGACCGGCCGTCCGCGCCGTGCGGGCATCTCCTCCTTCGGCTTCAGCGGCACCAACGCGCACACCATCGTCGAGCAGGCCCCCGCCGAGGAGCCGGGCCCGGTCGAGCTGGTGTCCAAGCAGCCGGGCGTGCTGCCGTGGGTGCTGTCCGGCAAGAGCGAGGCGGCGCTGCGCGCCCAGGCGCGGCGGCTGCTGGACCGGCTCCACGACGAACCGGCGCTGCGCCCGGTGGACATCGGCCTGTCGCTGGCCACCACCCGCTCCGCGCTGGACCACCGCGGTGTGGTCCAGGGCCGGGACCGCGAGGAGCTGATGGCCGGGCTGACCGCCCTCGCCGAGGGCGGCATGGCGGCCGGGGTGGAGCGGGGCGCCGTGGTCGCCGGGCAGACGGCGTTCGTCTTCCCCGGACAGGGGTCGCAGTGGGTGCGGATGGGCGTGGGGCTGATGGACGCCTCGCCCGTCTTCGCGGCCCGCATCGAGGAGTGTGCGGCGGCGCTCGCGGAGTTCACCGACTGGTCGCTGGTCGATGTGTTGCGCGGCGCGGAGGGCGCGCCGTCGCTGGATCGGGTGGATGTGGTCCAGCCGGTGCTGTTCGCGGTGATGGTGTCGCTCGCCGAGCTGTGGCGTTCGCTGGGTGTCGTCCCGGGCGCGGTGATCGGCCACTCGCAGGGTGAGATCGCCGCCGCGTGCGTGGCGGGAGCCCTGTCGCTGAAGGACGCGGCCCGTGTGGTGGCGCTGCGCAGCCAGGCGATCGGCCGGGTACTGGCGGGCAAGGGCGGCATGGTGTCGGTGGCGCTCCCGGTGGCGGACGTGCGCGAGCGCATCGCGCCCTGGGGCGAGGAGCGGATCTCCGTCGCGGCGGTCAACGGGCCGTCGTCGGTGGTGGTCTCCGGTGAACCGGCCGCGCTGGAGGAGCTGCTGGCGTCCTGCGAGGCCGATGAGGTGCGGGCGCGCCGGGTGCCGGTGGACTACGCCTCGCACTCGGCCCAGGTCGAGCTGTGTCGCGAGGAGTTGCTGGAGCTGCTGGGGCCCGTACAGCCGAAGAGCGCCCAGGTGCCGTTCCTGTCGACGGTGACGGGGGAGTGGGTCGAGGGTCCGGAGCTGGACGCCGAGTACTGGTTCACCAACCTCCGTCGCACGGTTGAGCTGGAGGGCGCGGTCCGGCGGCTGCTGGACGAGGGCTTCGGGGTGTTCATCGAGTCCAGCGCCCATCCGGTGCTGACGATGGGCGTGCAGGAGACCGCCGAGGACGCCGGTGTGGACGCGGCCGCGATCGGCTCGCTGCGCCGTGACGAGGGCGGCCTCGACCGCTTCTGGGCCTCCGTCGGCGAGGCGTGGTCGCGCGGTGTGGCCGTGGACTGGGACGCGGTGTTCGACGGCACCGGCGCCCGCCGTATCGAGCTGCCCACATACGCCTTCCAGCAGCAGCGCTACTGGCCCGAGGCCGCGCCCGCGCGGGGGGCCGGGGAGAGCGGGCACGACGCGGTGGAGGCCAAGTTCTGGGCCGCCGTGGAGGCCGAGGACTGGCAGACGCTGGCCGCCGAGCTGACGGTCGAGGGCGATCAGCCCATGAGCGCCGTCCTGCCCGCCCTGGCGTCCTGGCGCAAGCAGGCCCGTGAGCGGTCCACGGTGGACGGGTGGCGCTACCGGGTGATGTGGAAGCCGCTCGCCGAGGAGCGGTCCGCGCGGCTGACCGGCCCGTGGCTCCTCGTCACGCCCGACACCGGGGACACCTGGACCGACGCCGTGGCCGGTGTGCTCGCCGAACGCGGCGCCGACGTGACGCGGATCGCCGTGGACACCGCCGTCGACGGCCGGGAGGAGCTGGCCGGACGGCTGCGCACCGCGCTCGCCGAAGCCGAGGCCGAGGCCGCTGCCGAGGCCGACGGCGCCGCGTTCGCCGGAGTGGTGTCGCTGCTGGCCCCGGCCGAGGGCGCCCACCCCGAGCACGCCTCCCTGCCCGCCGGAACGGCCGCCCAGCTCGCGCTGATCCAGGCCCTCGGCGACGCGGGGATCGGCGCGCCGCTGTGGTGCCTCACGCACGGCGCCGTCTCCGTGGGCGGCACGGACCGCCCGGCCGCGCCCGAGCAGGCCCTCGTCTGGGGTCTGGGCCGGGTGGCCGCGCTGGAGCACCTGGAGCGCTGGGGCGGTCTGATCGACCTGCCCGACACGCCCGACGAGCGCGCCCTGACCCGGCTGGTGGGCCTCCTCGCCTCCGACGGCGACGACGACCAGGCCGCGATCCGTGCCACGGGCGTCTTCGGGCCCCGCCTGGTACGCGCCCCGCTGGCCGACACCTCCGCCGTACGGGCCTGGAAGCCGACCGGCACCACGCTGGTCACCGGCGGGACGGGACGGCTCGGCGCACAGGTCGCGCGGTGGCTGGCCCGCAACGGCGCCGACCATCTCGTCCTGGCGAGCCGCAGGGGCCCGGACGCCCCCGGGGCGGTCGAGCTGGAGGCCGAGCTGACCGGGCTCGGCGCCAAGGTCACCCTCGCCGCGTGCGATGTGACCGACCGCGCCGCGCTCGCCCAGACCCTCGCGGCCATCCCGGCCGACCAGCCGCTGACGGCCGTCGTGCACGCCGCCGCCGTCATCGACGACGGGGTGATCGAGGGGCTGACCCCCGATCAGGTCGAGCGGGTGCTGCGGCTGAAGGTGGACGCCACGCGCCATCTGCACGAGCTCACCCGGGACCTGGACCTGACCGCGTTCGTGCTGTGCTCGCACTTCTCCGCCACCTTCGGCGCGCCCGGCCAGGGCAACCAGGCGCCCGGCAACGCCTTCCTGCACGCCTTCGCCGAGCAGCGCCGCGCGGACGGGCTGCCCGCCACCGCGCTGACCTTCGGCCCGTGGGGCGACGGCTCAAGCGTGGACGGCGCCGTGGGTGACCGGATGCGCCGCCACGGCATCAACGAGATGGCACCGGAGCCCGCCACCGCCACGCTCCAGCACGCGCTGGACCGGGACGAGACCGCGCTGACCGTCATCGACATGGACTGGCGGCGCTTCACCCTCGCCTTCACCGCCGACCGGCCGCGTCCGCTGCTGCACGACCTGCCCGAGGCCCGCGAGGTCGTCGAGGAGATGGCCGCCGCCGAGACCGACGACGCGGGCACCGCCGGAGCCGCCCTGGCCGGGCAGCTCGCCGGCCTGCCGGAGACCGAGCGGGAGCGGGTGCTGCTGGATCTGGTGCGCGGCGCGGTGGCCGCCGTGCTGGGCCACTCCGGCGCCCAGGCCATCGAGGCCGGCCGGGCCTTCAAGGATCTTGGCTTCGACTCGCTGACAGCGGTGGAGCTCCGCAACCGGCTGGGCGCCGCGAGCGGGCTGAAGCTGCCCCCGAGCCTGATCTTCGACCACCCGACCCCGGCCGCCGTGGCCGCCTATCTGCGGGCCGGGATCGCGCCCGACGAGGCGGCCGACGGCACCGCGGTGCTCGAGGAGCTCGACAAGCTGGAGTCCGCGCTCACCGGCACCGCGCCCGACAACATCACCCGGGCCCGGATCACCATGCGGCTGCGGTCGCTGCTGGCGAAGTGGAACGAGTCGGACGGCACGGCGGTCACCGCCGAGCCCGCCGCCGCGGCGGCGCCGGAGCACCCGGCGAAGGACACGGTGGACGCCGAACAGCTCCAGTCGGCCAGCGACGAAGAGCTCTTCGCATTCATCAACAAGGGCCTCGGAAGGGCTTGACGAGAATTTCGCTATTGACGTCGAATCCGATGTCGGCCAGGATTTTCTCTACCCTTCAATAGAGTTGTGAAATACCGGCTGCCCCCTATCGCTCCTTGGGTCTCCAGGGGGTCATAGGGGGCATCTAGGGGTTGTTGTGAGGGTTAGTTCGCACATAGCCTCTCAGCGAGAAGTCGACTGATTTGGTTGTTGGTTACCGGCTCCCGTTGAGGATCTGTGGAGCATTTCCGATGCCGTCTGCCGTAATTGGATTGCGTAAATGGCGAATGAAGAGACGCTGCGGGACTACCTCAAGCTGGTAACGGCGGATCTGCACCAGACTCGCCTCCGCCTGCAAGAGGCCGAGGCGAAGAACCACGACCCCATCGCCATCGTGGGGATCGGCTGCCGTTATCCCGGAGGCGTGTCTTCGCCCGAGGACCTGTGGCGCATCGTCAGCGAGGGCGTCGACGCGGTCAGCGAGTTCCCGCTGGACCGCGGGTGGAATGTCGACACGATGTACCACCCGGACCCGGACCACCCCGGCACCAGCTATGTGCACGAGGGCGGATTCGTCGACGGCATAGCCGATTTCGACCCCTCCCTGTTCGGCATAAGCCCCCGGGAAGCGCTCGGCATGGACCCGCAGCAGCGGTTGCTGCTGGAAACCTCCTGGGAGGCGTTCGAGCGCGCCGGAATCGACCCGGTCGGGGTGCGCGGCCGGCAGATCGGCGTCTTCGTCGGCACCAGCAATCACGATTACCTGGGCGCGATCCTCAGTTCCAACGAGAACTTCGAGGGCTACTTCGGCACCGGTAACGCCGCGAGCGTCGCCTCCGGCCGCCTTTCCTACACCTTCGGTTTCGAGGGCCCGGCCGTCACCGTCGACACCGCCTGCTCCTCCTCGCTGGTGGCGCTCCACCTCGCCGTCCAGGCGCTGCGCAACGGCGAGTGCTCGCTCGCCCTCGCCGGTGGCGCCACCCTGATGTGCGCGCCCGGCGTCTTCGTCGACTACAGCAAGATGCGCGGACTGGCCCTCGACGGCCGCTCCAAGCCCTTCGCCCCGGAGGCCGACGGCTTCTGCCTGGGCGAGGGCGTCGGCATGCTGCTCGTCGAGCGGCTGTCGGACGCCCAGCGCAAGGGCCACCCGGTGCTCGCCGTGGTCCGCGGCTCCGCCGTCAACCAGGACGGCGCCAGCAACGGCCTCACCTCGCCCAATGGCCCCTCGCAGCAGCGCGTCATCCTCCAGGCGCTGGCCAACGCCCGGCTCACCCCCGACCAGGTGGACGCCGTCGAGGCCCACGGCACCGGCACCGCACTCGGCGACCCGATCGAGGCGCAGGCGCTGCTGGCCACCTACGGCCAGGACAGGCCCGAGGGCAAACCGCTGCTCATCGGCTCCATCAAGTCCAACATCGGCCACGCCCAGGCGGGCGCCGGTGTCGGCGGCGTCATCAAGATGGTCATGGCGATGCGGCACGGTGTGCTGCCCCGGACCCTCCACCTCACCGAGCCCACCCCGCACGTCGACTGGACGGCCGGGGAGGTCGAACTGCTCACCGCCCCCCGCGAGTGGGCCAAGGACCCCGAGGGCGCCACCCCGCGCCGCGCGGGCGTCTCGTCGTTCGGCATGAGCGGCACCAATGTGCACACCATCCTCGAGGAGGCCCCGGCCCCCGCGGCCCCCGTCGGACACGCCGAGGGCGAGGAGCCGGAGCGGGCCGAGCCGCCCCTCGTCCCGGTCGTGCTGTCCGGCAAGAACGAGCAGGCGCTGCGCGCCCAGGCCCTGCGGCTGCGGACCCACCTGGCCGCCCACCCCGACCACCGCCTCGCCGACATCGGCTACTCCCAGGCCGTCACCCGCGCCGCCCTCGACCGCCGCGCCGCGGTCGTCGCCGCCGACCACGACGAACTGCTCGCGGGTCTCGACGCGCTCGCCGAGGGCCGCCACCACCCCGAGGTGACCGAAGGCCTCGCCGCCGAGGGCAAGGTGGCGTTCCTCTTCACCGGCCAGGGCAGCCAGCGGCTCGGCATGGGCCGCGAGCTGTACGACGCCTACCCGGTGTTCGCCGAGGCGCTGGACGCGGTCTGCGCCCAGCTCGACCGCTTCCTCGACCGGCCGCTGAAGGACGTGCTGTTCGGCGACGACGCCGCCACGCTCGACCGGACCGGCTACACCCAGCCCGCGCTGTTCGCCGTCGAGGTGGCCCTCTTCCGCCTCGTCGAATCCTGGGGGCTGCGGCCCGACTTCCTCTCCGGCCACTCCATCGGCGAGCTCACCGCCGCCCATGTCGCCGGGGTGCTCTCGCTCACCCACGCCTGTGCCCTGGTGGCCGCGCGCAGCCAGCTGATGCAGCAACTCCCCACCGGCGGCGCGATGATCGCGGTGCAGGCGGCGGAGGACGAGGTGACGCCGCTGCTCACCGAGCGGGTGTCCATCGCCGCCATCAACGGCCCCACGTCGGTCGTCATCGCCGGTGACGAGGACGCGGCGGTGGAGATCGCGGCTGGTTTCGAGGCGCGGGGCCGCAAGACCAAGCGGCTCACCGTCAGCCACGCCTTCCACTCCCCGCACATGGACGGGATGCTGGAGAACTTCCGTCAGGTGGCCGAGCGGCTGACCTACGAGGCCCCGAAGATCCCGATCGTCTCCAACCTCACCGGCACCCTGGTGAGCGCCGACGAGATCACCACGCCCGAGTTCTGGGTCCGCCACGTCCGCGAGGCCGTCCGCTTCCTCGACGGAGTGCGCCGCCTGGAGGACCACGGCGTGACCACCTATCTGGAGCTCGGCCCCGACGGGGTGCTCTCCGCCATGGCCCAGGAGTGTGTGAGCGGCGGCCGGAACCGCGCGTTCGCCTTCCTGTCCGCCCTGCGCTCCGGCCGCCCCGAGGCCCGCACCCTGAGCAACGCGCTCGCCCAGGCCCACGTCCGCGGCCTGCCCGTGGACTGGGCCACGTACTACGCGGGCACCGGCGCCCGCCGCGTCGAGCTGCCCACCTACGCCTTCCAGCGGCAGCGCTACTGGCCCGCCAACCCCTTCTCGTACGGCGCCGACTCCGCCGCCGCCGAGGCCGCCGCGCCGGCCGTGTCCGACGCGCGGTTCTGGGAGGTCGTGCACAGCGAGGACCTGGCCGCCCTGGTCGACACCCTCGGCCTCGACGGCGACCAGCCCCTCAGCGAGGTGCTGCCCGTCCTGTCGGCGTGGCGCCGGCGGAGCCACGTGGACACCACCGTGGACGGCTGGCGCTACCGCGTCACCTGGACGCCGCTGCCGCAGGCCCAGGCC
Organism: Streptomyces sp. 5-10; assembly: GCF_014712245.1. Classification (NCBI taxonomy): domain Bacteria; kingdom Bacillati; phylum Actinomycetota; class Actinomycetes; order Kitasatosporales; family Streptomycetaceae; genus Streptomyces; species Streptomyces sp. 5-10. The sequence continues at coordinate 2,319 of NZ_JACVYG010000100.1, read as the reverse complement.
AAGCCGCTCACCGGCACCTGGCTCGTGGTCACCCCCGAGGGACGCGCCGACGACCCCTGGGTGGCGGAGCCGCTGCGGCTGCTGGCCGAACGCGGCGTCACCGTCCACCGGATCGACGTCGACGGCGCCGCCACCGAGCGCGCCGCCCTCGCCGAGCGGATCCGCACCGCCCTGAGCCCGGACCCGGCGGCCGGGACCCCGCACGTCGACGGTGTGCTCTCCCTGCTCGGCCTGGACGAGCGCCCGCACGACCGGCACCCCTCCCTCACCGCCGGACTCGCGGGCACCCTCGCCCTCGTCCAGGCCCTCGGCGACGCCGACCTCGACGCCCCGCTGTGGGCCGCCACCCGCGGCGCGGTCTCCGTCGGCCGCGCCGACCGGCTCACCAGCCCCGAACAGGCCCAGATCTGGGGCCTGGGCCGCACCGCCGCCCTCGAACACCCCGAGCGCTGGGGCGGTCTGATCGATCTGCCCCAGACCGCCGACGACCGCGCCCTCGGGCGGCTCGCCGACATCCTCGCCGGGCCCGAGGGCATCAGCGGCGAGGACCACCTCGCCATCCGCCCGCAGGGCATCCACGTCCGCCGGCTGGCCCGCGCACCGCACCACGAGACCACCGATGACGGCTGGACCACCCACGGCACCGCGCTGATCACCGGCGGCACCGGCGCCCTCGGCGGCCATGTCGCCCGCTGGCTCGTGGCCCACGGCGCCCAGCACATCCTGCTCACCAGCCGCCGTGGCCCCGACGCGCCCGGCGCCGCCGGGCTGCGGGACGAACTCACCGCCCTCGGCGCCCGGGTGACCGTCGCCGCCTGCGACGTGGCCGACCGCGACGCCCTCGCCGCGCTGCTGGCGACCGTCCCCGCGGACCTCCCGCTGACCACGGTCGTGCACGCCGCAGGAGTGCTGGACGACGGGGTGCTCGACGCCCAGACCCCGCGGCGCATGGCCGATGTGCTGCGCGCCAAGGCCGACTCCGCCCGCCATCTGCACGAGCTCACCCGCGGCCTCGACCTGTCCGCCTTCGTGCTCTTCTCCTCCATGGCCGCCACCTTCGGCGCCGCGGGCCAGGCCAACTACGTGGCCGCCAACGCCTACCTCGACGCGCTCGCCGAACAGCGCCGTGCCGAGGGCCTGCCCGCCACCTCCATGGCCTGGGGCGCCTGGGCCGACGGCGGCATGGCCACCGACGAGCTGGTGGCCGAGCGGCTCCGGCAGTCCGGACTGCCCGCCCTCGCCCCCGAACCGGCCACCGCCGCGCTCGGAGCCGCGCTCGACCTCGACGAAACCTTCTCCCTCGTCGTGGACATCGAATGGGGCCGCTTCGCACCCGGCCTCTCCGGCCACCGCCCGAACCCGCTGCTCGCCGACCTCTCCGAGGCCAAGCGCGCGATCGAGGTGGCGCGCACCGCCGCCGGCGGCCCCGCCATCCCCGGCCAGCCCACGTCGCTGGCCCAGCGGCTGACCGACGCCGGGACCGACGAGGAACGCGACCAGATCGCCCTGGACTTCGTCCGCACCCAGGTGGCCGTCGTCCTCGGCCACCCCGGGCCGGACTCGGTGGAGCCCAGCCGCGCCTTCCGCGACCTCGGCTTCGACTCGCTGACCGCGGTCGAGATACGCAACCTGCTGTCCACGCTCACCGGGCTCAAGCTGCCCGCCACCATCATCTTCGACTACCCCACCCCGATCGCCCTCGCCGACCACCTCCAGGCCGAACTCATCGGCTCGCGCCCGGCGGTGACCGGCGCGTCGTCGGTGGGTGTGGCCCTGGACGACGACCCCATCGCGATCGTCGGGATGAGCTGCCGCTTCCCGGGTGGTGTGCGGTCGCCGGAGGAGCTGTGGCGGCTGCTGGCGTCCGGGCAGGACGCGGTGACGGGCTTCCCGGCCGACCGCGGCTGGGACCTGGAGACGCTGTACGACCCGGAGGGCGCGGGCGAGCACACCGCTTACGTCCGCGAGGGCGGATTCCTGCACGACGCCGCCGAGTTCGACCCCGTCTTCTTCGGGATCTCGCCGCGTGAGGCGCTGGCGATGGATCCGCAGCAGCGGTTGCTGCTGGAGACGTCGTGGGAGGCGTTCGAGCGGGCCGGGATCGATCCCACCACGCTGCGCGGCCAGCAGGTCGGCGTGTTCGCCGGGACCAACGGCCAGGACTACCTGCCCGTGATCCTCTCCGCCCCCGATGGCTCGGAAGGCTTCATGGGGACGGGTAACGCGGCCAGTGTGATGTCGGGTCGGGTGGCGTACGCACTGGGGCTTGAGGGTCCGGCGGTGACGGTGGATACGGCGTGTTCGTCGTCGTTGGTGGCG
>NZ_JACVYG010000010.1:513-234860 GCF_014712245.1 Streptomyces sp. 5-10 | reverse complement strand
CCTCCGAGGACCAGACCACGTTCGAGGGCCGCGACGCCACGGGCGCGGTCAAGTGGACCGGCACCCGCGCCGACCTCGTCTTCGGCTCCAACTCCGAGCTGCGCGCCCTCGCCGAGGTCTACGCGAGCGACGACGCCAAGGAGAAGTTCGTCCATGACTTCGCGGCCGCCTGGGTCAAGGTCATGAACCTCGACCGGTTCGACCTGGCCTGACCGGACGCCGTCCGGGTCGGCCGGTGCGTCACCGGCCGACCCGGACAGGCCGTCGAGCGCATCGAGGTTCAGCAGGGTTCCGTTCGGAGTGCGTCAGAGGCGTCCCAGATCTGTCCGGATGCGCCGCCGCCCAGTCGGTCGACCAGCGAGCGTGCGGATCGCTCCGGGGGGGGGATCAGTCTGCCTTCCTCGTGATGGCGTACGAAGCCTGTGTACGTGGGTTCGTCCGGCTGGCCCTCGCCCTTCTGGCGGATCGTGGCCTGCATCGCCGTGTCGACGGTTCCCGGACGGAAGACGTTCACCGTGACTCCCCTATCCGTCGCATTCGGCGGCGATGTTGAGGCTGTGGTCCTCCAACGCGGCTTCGTGGCGACGTAGACGTTACCGCCGATCATCCAGGCCGGACGGGCCACGACGCCACTGGAGACGTTGACGATCCGGCCCTGTCCGGCCGCGGTCATCCGCGGCAGTACGGCGTTGCACAGAGCGACGGACGTGATCACGTTCAGCCGGAAAGAGGCGTCCCAGGCGTCCGGTCCCAGGCCGCCACTGGGGCCGAGGGGTTCGACGGTGGCGGCGTTGTCAACGAGCACGTCCACCGGGCCCAACTCGCCTGCCGCTCGTTCGTCGACATCGGCCGCCGCCGACGGATCGCCGAGGTCTGCCACGACGGCGACCGCCGTGCCGCCCCCGGCCCGCACCAGTTCGACGGTGTGGGCCGGCTCTTCCCGCCCACGGGCCGCCACGGCCACCTTCGCGCCCAGGTCCGCGAGCGCGAGGGCGACGGCCCGTCCGATTCCTCTTCCGCGCCCGTCACCAGAGCCACACTGCCGTTCAAGGACACGATCCGCTCCGGTCGACGAAGATATGCCTACGAACACGTCGCCGGCGAGCCGGCGCAGCCGTCAGCGGACCGTCTCCCGGAGCGCGGCGAGGATCTGGGCAGGCTCGGTGCGTGTCCTCGGGGAGCGGAGGGCGGCGAGCATCGCGCGGAACGCGCCGCCGAGGCCCTGGCCACCGCCGTCGAGGCCGGCTGCACCGGTCCGCGCGTCCTGCGCGCGGACTCGTGGCGTAGCGGTGGCGGCGGCGCAGGGCGAAATCGTCCACGCCGATCACCCGAGGGATGGCCTGCGTGGGCAGCGGCAGGCGCCGCAGATGGCGCAATGCGGTGCTGCGGGAGACGGGCACGGCCAGCAGAGCGGCCAGGCGTGCGGCCGCCCGGCCACATAACTCCCGCGCCACCTGCGCTATCTGCCCGGCGAGACGCACAGTGCGGCGCTGATGAGGCTTCAGCAGTCCGGGAATCTGCTCACGGAAGGTCTGCCGGGAGCAGCCCAGAACCGGACAGACCAGCCTTCGTACACGCAGGAGAACGACGACCGGGCGGGGCCCGCCGTCGGCCCGGCACCGCGGCGGCGGACCGAAGGCCGGCGGCCGCCGGAACGGCCCCGGCCAGTCGGCCGGCCCGGAATGGAGGATGGAAAGAGCCCGCGAGCCTGCGGCAGAATCCCGAGCCCATGAGCCCACGGCAGCCCCGCCCCACGCACCTCGCGAACCTCGACCTCAACCTCCTGGTGACGCTCCGAGCGCTGCTGCGCGAGCGGAACGTCACCCGGGCCGCCCGGAACCTCGGCGTCACCCAGCCCGCCGTCAGCGCGGCGCTGTCCCGGCTGCGCCGGCACTTCGGGGACGAGCTGCTCGCCCGGGTACACGGTGCCTACGTCCTGACGCCGCTCGCCGCGCAGCTGGCCGGGCAGGTCGAGACGGTGTGCGCGGCCGCCGAAAGGCTCTTCGCGACCGGCAGGGCGTTCGACCCCGCGACCACCGAGCGGGAGTTCACCCTGCTGATGGCCGACTACCCGGCGACGGTCCTGGGCCCCCCGCTGTCCCGGCTGTTCGACCACGGGGCGCCGCATGCGGCGCTCCACCTCCAGCTCATCAGGGAGACCCTGGGCAGTGGCGCGGGCGACGCGATCCGGCTCGTCGACGCCATGGTCTCCCCGCCGCTCGGCCACTTCCGCACCCCGGGGGTCAAGTCAGCTCCGCTCTTCCACGACCGGTGGGTCTGCGTCGCATCCGCCGGCAATCCGCTGTGCGAGGCCGAGTCGTTCGGCATCGAGGACCTGGCACGGCTGCCGTGGGTGGTGCCCTACCACCGGGACGAGGGCTACCCGTCGGCCGCTCCGGCGACCCGGCAGCTGACCGCCCTGGGTATCCGGCCACGCATCGCCGTACGCGTGGAGAGCTACCGGGCCGTACCCGACTTCATCACCGGAACGCGGCGGGTGGCGCTCGTTCCTGAGCGGCTCGCCGCACCCGTCGCGTCCGCGCGCGGGCTGCGCACGCTCACCTGCCCGGTACCGCTCGATCCGTTGGAAGAGCATCTCTGGTGGGACGCGAGCCACGACGAGGACCCGGCACACAGCTGGCTGCGCGACCTGATGGTCCGGGCCGCCGCCTGCCTCGGAGCATAAACATCGTTGATGCCACCCAGTCGAACGCTCTATTGACCCGGCCATTCCCTCCGGTGAAGCGGGCTGCCTACGGTGCGGGGCACGCGATGAGAGCCGCGTCGCGGCACAGCCCCCTTCCCCAGGAGCCCTCATGCCCCATGCCCTGACAGAGCTGCGGTCGTCACCGGCGTCCCCATGGTGGCCGACTTCACCGGCGAGGAGGCGGCCATGAGCGCCACCCGACCCGTCGTGGAAGTGGCCCCGATCGTCGAGCGCCAGCGTGCGAGCCGCTACTGGCTGCTGATGTACGCCGTCTGCTGTCTGATCACCTTCCTCGACGGCTTCGACTTCCAGATCCTGTCGTTCGCCGCCACCTACATCCGCAAGGACTTCGGGTTCACCGGGACCCAGCTCGGCACCCTGGCCACGGTCGGTCTCTTCGGCACCATGATCGGCGCACTGATCATGGGTTATCTGGCGGACCGAATCGGGCGCCGTCCCACCATCGTCGCGTCCGTCGCCGGTTTCGGCCTCTTCATGCTCGGTTTCGCCTATGCGGACACCTACGCCCACCTGTTCGTCCTGCGGTTCGTGTCCGGGCTCTTCCTCGGCGGGGTGCTCCCGCTGACCTGGGCCCTGGCGGCCGAGTACGCGCCGAAGCGGTTCCGGGTGACCGCCGTGTCCATCATCATGGTCGGCTACACGCTCGGCGGCGCCGCCGGTGGTCCCGTCTCCAACTGGCTGATCCCCGAGTACGGCTGGCGATCGGTGTTCGTCGTCGGCGGCGTCTGCTCCCTGCTCACCGTCCTCGCGGTGCTGCCGCTGGTGCCCGAGTCGGTGAAGTTCCTGGTCCTGAAGGCCCGCCCCGGCAGCGATGAGCGCGTTTCCCGCATCCTGCGCCGCCTCCAGCCGGACCTGTCCATCGAGCCCGGGACCCGCTTCACCACCGAGGCCCAGGAGCAGGCGCACTCGGGGAAGCGGTTCACCCCCACCCAGCTCTTCCGCGGCCACCTCGCCGCCATCACACCCCTGCTGTGGCTGGTCTACCTCCTCTCCTCGGCACTGATCTACTTCCTGGTCTTCTGGACCCCGATGATCAACGAGCAGATGGGCTTCAGCGTGAGCGCGGCCGCCACCATCGCCGCCCTGGCGAGCGTCGCGGGCGCCGTGGCGCAGCTGTTCATCAGCCGGTTCGTGGACCGCAAGGGGGCGGGCATCATCCTGTGGATGCCGCTCGCGGCCGTCGTCTGCATGCTGACACTGGGAACGGGAGTTCTCGGCCCGGCCGTCTACGTCGCCTTCGTCATCGGCACCAAGATGTTCGTCAACGGAGGTCATGGCGGTATCACCAGCATCGCCGGCACCTTCTACCCGACGGGCATCCGCGCCAACGGCGCCGCCTGGGCCTCCTCGGTCGCCAAGGTCGGCGCCATGGTCGGCCCCTGGCTCGGCGGCGTCATCCTCGACGCCGGTCTCGGGGCACACGGCGCGTTCACCATGTTCGCGGCCTGCCCAGCCGTGATGGTGCTGGTGCTCTTCGTGCTCGGCCGGGTCCAGCGCCGGCTGCCGGCCGGGGCGGAGGGGGCGCTGTCCGTGGAAGCGCCCACGACCGGCGTGGCGCCGGTGAAGACGGCGGCCCTCCTCCTGACAAACGCCTCCGCCCCGGAAGCAACCACGAAGAACGAGGAAGGAGTGTAGAGGTGTCCACCGAACCGCGCAGCAACCATCCGGTCGGGTCGTCTCGCTGGGCGACGACGCGTACACAGTGGAAGGCGCTGGGTTACGACGACGAGGAGATCCGTCGGCCCAAGATCGCCATTGTCAACTCCTCTTCCGGACTCGCGCCGTGCTTCGCCCATCTCGACAAGGTCGCGGAGGCCGTCCGCCGGTCGGTGTACGACGCCGGCGGGCTGGGCTTCGAGATCCGCACCGTCGCGCCGACCGACTTCATCATGGCCGCCGGCCGGGGTGGCGGCTATGTGCTCTCGGGCCGCGACCTGGTGTCCTACGACATCGAGGCGGTTGTCGAGGGCGCGAAGCTCGACGGGATGATCTGCCTCGCGTCGTGCGACAAGACGACGCCCGGCCAGCTGATGGCGGCCGCTCGGACCGACGTCCCCACCGTGATCGTCGCCTGCGGCTACCAGAGCTGCGGTGTCCTCGACAACGGCCGCCGCGTCGACATCGAGGAGGTCTTCGCCGATGCCGGCAAGCTCGCCGCGGGCGCCATCAGCTTCGACGACCTGTGCCGGATGTCCGACCGCGCCGTCACCGGCCCCGGTGTCTGCCAGGGGATGGGCACCGCCAACACCATGCACATCGTCGCCGAGGCGCTCGGCATGGCGCTGCCCGGCTCGGCCCCCACCCAGGCCAACAGCGAGACGATGTGGGCGGCCGCGCGGGCCGCGGGCCCGGCCGTCATGGCGGCAGTCGAGGCAGACCGGCGCCCCAGCACGGTGATGACGCCCACCGCGTTCCGCAACGCGGTGACGGCGGTCATCGCGGTCAGCGGCTCGATCAACGCGGTCAAGCATCTGGAGGCGATCGCCGCGGAGTCGCCGTACGACATCGATGTTCACCGGCTCTTCGAGGAGATCGGGCGGGACGTCGGGCCGATAGCGGCGGTCCAGCCCAACGGGCCCACGACGATCGACGAGTTCGACGCCGCGGGCGGCGCCCGCGGTGTGCTCCGGCAGCTCGGCGACAGGATCGACGGCTCGGCCATGACGGTCTCGGGCGCGTCGATGGCCGAGGTCGTCGCCGGTGCCCCCGTCGACGCGGAGGTGATCCGCGCCGAGCCGATGCGCCCCGAGTCCACCATCGTCGTGATGCGCGGCAACCTGTGCCCCGACACCGGAATCGTGAAGCTGTCGGTCACCGAGAACCGGGCCCGCACCTTCCGCGGTACGGCGCGCGTCTTCGAGTCCGCGCCCAAGGCCACCGAGGCGATCGAGCGCGGCGAGGTGCTGCCGGGCGAGGTCCTTGTGCTGCGGGGTCTTGGCGTCACCGGCACACCGGGGATGGGCATGGCCTCCAACGTGGTCTTCGCGCTGGGCGGCGCGGGCCTGAGCGAGCGGGTGGCGTTCGTGACCGACGGGCAGCTCTCGGGCCTCGTCAACAAGGGCATCGTCGTCGGCGAGATCTCGCCGGAGGGAGGCGTGCCGGGCCCGCTGGGGGCCGTCCGCACCGGTGACGAGATCGCGATCGACGTTCCGAACCGGACCGTCGACCTCCTGATCGACGCCGAGGAGCTGACCCGCCGGATCGAGGCGTACGCCGAAACACGCGCGCCGCGGACCTGGTCGGCGCGGCCCGGCTCCTGGCTCGGTGTGTACGCCGGGGCCGTGGAGCCGCTCGACCGGGGCGCCACACTGCGCCGGGCCGCCGCCAACTGACCAACCACCTTCCGGGAGAAGACCACACCATGCCCCATCCCTTGTCCGATCTCGTCGTCCACACGGTCACCAAGCCGGCCGACGCTCCAGCCGAACGGCTCGACGCCGACATCCTCGTCGTCGGCGCCGGCATCGCCGGGCTCTCGGCGGCCATTCAGGCGCGCCGCCTCGGCCGCGATGTCGTCCTCGTCGACGCGCTCCCGGTCCTCGGCGGCCAGTGCGTCAATTCGATGATCGGACTCTTCTGCGGGATCTACGGCAACGCCCCCGACTACCGCCAGCTCACCCACGGGATCTTCGGCGAGCTCTTCGAGGCGCTGGAGAAGACCGACGACCTCCACTACAACCGCACCCACACCCAGACGGTGACCTACGACGAGGTCGCCCTCGGCCGCTGGTTCGAGAACATCGTGGACGAGCTCGGCATCCGAGTGGTCCTCGGCGCCTCCGTCAGCGGCGTCGGGATCGAGGGCGGCGTCATCGAGCGGGTCGACTTCGCCACGCGCTTCGGCCCGGTGAGCGTCACCGCCCGCGGTGTCGTCGACGGGACCGGCGACGCGGCGCTCGCCTGGGAGGCGGGGCTGCCCTGCCAGGTCCCGGACCGTACCGTCTGGGGTTCCCAGCAGATCCGGCTGGAGGGACTGGCCGAGTCCGGCAAGCCGGAGCCCGCCGAGCTGGTGGCCCGGGTCGATGAGAAGGCCGCCCAGTACGGCCTGGTCCGCCGTGACGGGCTGGCGTTCTTCTTCCCGGGCCGCGACACGGCGGTGATGAACATGACCCACGTCGAGGCCCCCTTGGGCGCGGTCGAGGCCGCCGACGCGCAACTGCGGGGCCGCGCCCAGGCGGACCGGGTCGTGGAGTTCCTCCGGCGGGAGTTCCCGGCGGCGTTCCGGAACGCCCGGGTCCGCGCCTATGGGTTCCCGGGGCGCCGGCAGACCCGCTGGCTCGCCGCCGCCCACCGGCTGACCCTCGACGAGGTGCGGGGAGAGACGAGGTTCGAGGACGCCGTCGCCCGGACGGCCTGGCCGGTCGAGCTGCACGACCGGGTCGAGGGCTACGTCTGGGAGACCTTCGGCCCCGATCACGTCCACTACGTCCCGCTGCGCAGCATGCTCTCGCCGCGGGCGCGCAACCTCGTGGCCGCGGGCCGCTGTGTCGACGGGGACGCCGCCGCGCTCTCGAGTGTCCGGGTGATGGGTCCCTGCTCGGCGATGGGCCTCGCCGCCGCGCACGCCCTCGATCTGACCCTGGGCGAGGACGTCCACCGGGTCGATCTGACCGCGCTGCGCGACCGCGTCCGCGAGAACGTCGAGGGCTGAGGAGGAGTCGATGGTCACGCTGACGGACGAGGAGAAGGCCATGCGCGACGGTCGTGACGGCGATGCCGTCGCGGCGGCGATGGACCTGCTCATCAGATACGCCGACGCGCTCGGTGCCGCGCACCTGTGCGAGACCCGCAACGTGGCGGGGACCAACACCCAGCCCTCACCGGCCAAGACGAAGCTGTTCGAGGAGGGCGGCTGGTCGAAGGCGTTCGCGGTGATCAGCCTCGACTGCGACGACGACATCGAGGTGCCGCCGATGAAGGTGCCGACCTGCCAGCTCCAGCACGGCTTCGGCGACGACGCGCTGGGGATCATGCCGTACTCCGAGCGCAACATCGAGCTCCAGGCCGACGCCGAGTCGTTCTACAGTTCCAAGGGCGTCAACGTCCTGGCCACATGCACCCCGTACCAGGTGGGCAATCTGCCGACCTACGGCGAGCACATCGCCTGGATGGAGTCCTCGGCGGTGGTCTACGCCAACTCGATCCTCGGCGCGCGCACCAACTGCGAAGGGGGCGCCTCGACCGGGTCGGCGAGCATCACGGGCCGGATCCCCTGCTGGGGCAACCACCTGGTGGAAAACCGCTACGGAACCCATCTGATCGAGTCCGGGTTGCGGATGACCGGATTTCAGGACTGGGGCATGTTCGGCTACTTCGTCGGCGACGTGGTTCAGGAAGCGCGTCCGGTCATGGTCGGCGACCTCGGCCAGCCCGACCTGGCGGACCTGAAGCACTTCGGAGCGGCCGCCGCCTCCTCGGGCGGCGTCGAGATGTACCACATCCCGGGACGCACCCCCGATGCGCCGACGCTGGAGGCGGCCTTCGGCGGCGCCGCCCCGCCCGAGCCGCTGCGCTACGGCGAGGCGGAGCGCCGCGCGATCTACGACTCGCTCAACTCCATCGGGAACAGCGAGGATATCGACTTCGTGCTGATCGGCTGCCCGCACGCCTCGCTCGAGCAGATCGGCCGGGTCGCGCGGGCGCTCGAAGGCCGCACTCTGTCGGCCGGGACCGAACTGTGGGTCATGACGCCGCGCGCGCTGCGTGCCGTCTCGGACCGCAACGGGTGGACGGCCACCATCGAGCGCGCCGGGGGCCGGGTCCTGACCGACTCCTGCCCGGCCATGTCGCGGGTCGCGCCAACGGGCACCAAGGTGTTCGCCACGGACTCGGCCAAGCAGGCGCACTACCTTCCGGCGATCCTCGGCATCGAAGCCTGGTTCGGCACCACCGAGGAGTGCGTCGATGCCGCCGTGACCGGTCGCTGGCGTGGCTCACTGACCCCCGCGGCGGTGGTCCGATGACCAGCGTCGCGGGGACCCGGCTCGTGCTCCGCGGCCGCGGCATCGTCCCGGGGCGCGTGGCGGGCCGGGCCCTGGTCTCCCACGAGACCATCTCCGGCTGGGGCGGGATCGAGCCGGCCACCGGCACCATCATCGAGCGCAGACACGAGCTCTACGGGGTCTGCTTCACCGGCAAGGTGCTGGTCTTCCCCGGAGCGAAGGGTTCCTCGGGCTGGTCGGGCTTCTTCCAGTCGACCCGTCTGATGGGCACCGCTCCGCTGGCGATGGTCTTCACCAACCTGACCACGAAGGCCGCCCTCGGCGCGATCGTGACCCGCGTCCCCACGGTGACCGAGTTCGACGACGACCCGGTCGCCAAGATCACGACCGGCGACCGGGTCGAGGTCGACGCCGACAACGGACTGGTGGTCGTGTACGGACCGCGGCCAGGTCATCCGCGATGACGAGCCCGCGCTCCACGGCCGTCATCGAAGCGGCCCGCTCCGGCCAGTACAGCCCAGTCAGGTGTCTGCTGCTCGATGCAGACGCGGATGTGCAGGTCGCGGAGTTCTCGCGGAGGATACGATAGGTGGTTGCCGGATGACCATGCGCAGCCGGACCGCCGCCCCAGGTCGTCCTCTGCGCGCCGGCCCGCGGCGATGGGGTCCGCATCGCCGATGTGGGCCGACGCGCGGGCTTTGAACGAGGGGTCATGCAGGCTCGGTGCCGACGAGCGTGTGGAAGTTTCGCCGTGTCGGTGATCTCATCGTCGATCCAGGCGGCGCTTCGCCGATCGCCAGCTCCACCGTGCGGCTCCCGCGCGACGAGGGCCTGGTCCACACCATGCAGGGGCCCGGCTCCTTCGGCGCCGATCCACTCCCTGCGGCCAAGACGCCGAACCCGGCGGAAACCGCGCCTGGCCACATCTCCAGCCCCGAGTACACCGAACTCAGAGACGAACTGAGGCCATTGCCTTGGTCAATTGCCACCCCGCGGAGGGCCGGTGACTCTACGTTGTGTCCCAAGGCCAACAATGTGTACGCACTCAGGAGGTTGCCCAGTGACCGAGCACTCGTCCGCCCCCGCCACGGACCCGTTAGCGATGATCGACACGACGGTGCCGCATTCCGCCCGGATCTGGAACTACTGGCTGGGCGGGAAGGACAATTACCCCATCGACCACGTGGCAGGCGACGCCTTCCGCGAGGTCTTCCCCGGCATCACCGATCTCGCCCGCGACTCGCGCGCCTTCCTCGGCCGGGCCGTCCGGTATCTGGCGGGCGAGGAAGGGATCCGGCAGTTCCTCGACATCGGCACCGGCCTGCCGACGGCCGACAACACCCACCAGATCGCCCAGCGGGTGGCCCCCGAGGCACGCATCGTCTACGTCGACAACGACCCCCTGGTGCTGGCCCACGCCCGCGCCCTGCTCACCAGCACCCCGCAGGGCGCCACCGACTACATCGACGCCGATCTGCACGACCCCGACACCATCCTGCGTGAAGCAGCCAAGACCCTGGACCTCAGTCAGCCGGTCGCCCTGACCCTGATGCAGGTCTCCGGGCACATATCCGACTACGACGAGGCCCGTACGATCGTGAGCACGATACTGCGGGCGCTGCCGCCCGGCAGCTATCTGGCGTTCAACGACAGTGTGGACACCAATAAAGCCAACGCCGAGGCCACTCGCCGGTACAACGACAGCGGTGCGGTCCCCTACCACTTGCGCAGTCCGGAGCGGCTGGCCGGCTTCTTCGAGGGTCTGGAACTGCTGAAGCCCGGTGTCGTACCACTGGCCGAGTGGCGGCCCGAGCCAGGCGCGGGCGCCGACCCCGGAGAGGTCGTCGCCATCGGAGGCATCGGGCGCAAGGCGTAGGCCCGCGCGTCGGCGGAGCATGCCTTGGGGGCTGCCGCACAATTGCGGCGCCCAGCCCCCTCCCGCCGCACCGCAGTCGCAAAGTCCTTTGACCAGGGCTCGGTTCAGGCGAGGACGAGGACGTCGAGCGGCTGGCGGAAGCAGTCGCAGAACATCTCGCGGAGGCCGGCCGCGACGCCCGCGGCTTCCGCATCGTCGAGGAGTTCGCCCGGGACCACGGCTCCCACCCGCTCCAGGTGAAGTTCATGCTGGCCGACACCTTCCGGCTCTGCCTGGAGCAGACCCCGACCTGGGTGCTCTACGCCTGCTGCCTGCGCATCGACTCCTGCTCAACGCCCGGGCGCGGAACCCAGGCGGCGGGCCCCATCACCCTCGCCACAGCCACACTGCGCACCGCCCTCCGCTCGGTGGCACAGTAGTGCCTATCAGCAATATTGTGGTGTTTGTACCATATGCCGCTCTACAGTGTGCAGCCATTTCCCGGGCACTGGGAGATCGCGCAGGTGGCAGGTGAGCGATGAGAGGCGAGCGCCCTTACGGGGGTCGGCTCGACCTGCTCAGGGCCGTGGGCGACGAGACCGGTGGCCGCGAGGCGCTCCACATCGCCCTCGACCAGGCGGTGGCGGGACTCGCAGGGCTGGGCGGCATGGTCCACCTGGGCGGTCCCGGAAGCGGACACCTCTACCTCGCGGCCCACAGCGGGCTCTCCGAAGCGCAGGCCGAGGCGTGGCAGAGCATCCGCTGCGAGGAGCGGGTCGCCCCCGCCCTCGCGCTGCGCGGCGACACGGCCGCCTGGAGCCCGCTGCCCGCCGACGCCGGAAGCGGGGAACGGCCCCGGACCTTCTCCGTCGGCACCGGGCTCACCGCCGCCCCCATCACCACACCGGGAGGGCCGCAGGGGGCGCTGTCCGTCCTCGTCACCACCCCGGACGGCCCGGGGACGCGGGAGCGGTCCCTGTTGCGCGCCGTGGCCCGATGGGCCTCGGACCGGCTGAGCAGACCGGCCGTTCCGGGCGGCGTGGCCGCCCCATGGGTCCCGCCCTCGCACTCCCGCCTCCAGCGGAGCCGGACCGGGACCGGCATCGGCGCCTGGACCTGGGATTTCGCCACCGGCGCCATGACCTGGGACGACACCGCGCTGGCGATCCTCAGCGCCGCCCCGGGCCCGTACGACGGCCGCTTCGAGGCATGGATGAGCCGCGTACACCCGGAGGATCTGCCGGGCGTACTCGCCGCCGGCGAACGGGCGATCCGTGCGGGGAGCCCCTTCGGCGTCGAGTACCGGGTGCGCCGGCCGGACGGACGCTACCGGTGGGTCGAGGCCCGTGGCCGTCCGCTCCTCGGGGAGGACGGCGCCCCGTACCGCATGGTCGGCACCCTTCAGGACATCACGGGTCGCCATGCCGCCTCGCCCTCCGAACCCGTACCGGCTCCCGCGGCGGAAGGCGTCCTCACCCTCGACCGCGCCGGGTGCGTCAGCTATCTCAGCCAGGAGGCCGAGCATCTGCTCGCCCCCTCGCCCCCGCCGCTCGGCGCGGTGCTGTGGGAGGCGGTGCCCGAGCTGCGCGCGCTGGGGCTGGAGGCGGCGTGCCGGCAGGCCGTCGCCGACGGCCTGCCCCTGGGGTTCGACACACAGTGGCCCACCGCCGCGGACTCCCACCACATCCGGCTGGACCCGGTCCCCGATGGCCTGAGCGTCCACATCAGCGACGCCACCCGCGAACGCGACGCCGAGCGGGCTCTCGGCCAGCGGGCCAACCGGCTGGAGGAGCTGGCCGGCGCCCTTGCCGCGGCGGCCACCGTGCAGGCCGTCGTCGACGCGTTCGCCGACCGTGCGCTGCCGCTGTTCGGGGCCACCGGGTTGCTGGTCCAGCGCGTCGAAGGGGCGTACTTCGAGACGGTGGGCTCCCGGGGGTACACCCACGACTTCGTCAAGCTGCTGGAGGCGCCCGGGCATCCGCGCACCAACCCACTGACCGAGGCGCTCCGCTCGGCCGTTCCCCTCTTCATCGCCTCACCGGAGGAGTTCGTCGAGCGCTTTCCCGAACTCGGTCATCTGCCCGCGGCCTCCGGGAAGAACGCCTGGGCGTTCCTCCCGCTGATCGTCTCGGGTGAGCCGATCGGCTACTGCTCGGTTTCCTTCGGCCATCCCCGCGTCCTCACCGGCGAGGAGCGCACGCTGCTCACCGCCCTCAGCGGGCTCCTCGCCCAGGCTCTGGCGCGGGCCCGCCTCTACGACGCCGAGCACCGCCACGCCCAGGAACTCCAGCGCGAGCTGCTCCCCCGCAGCCTGCCCGCCCTGCCCACCGTCACCGCCTCGGCACGCTATCTGCCGGTCAGCGAGAGCGCGGAGGTCGGCGGCGACTGGTACGACCTCATCCCGCTCTCGGGTGGCCGGGTCGCCCTCGTCATCGGGGACGTCATGGGGCACGGCCTGTCCGAGGCCGCCACCATGGGGCGGCTGCGCACCGCCGTCCGTACCCTGGCCGACCTCGAGATGTCCCCGGATGAGCTGCTGTCCCACCTCAACGACCTCGTCAGCGGGCTCGGCGACGACTTCTACGCCACCTGCCTGTATGCCGAGTACGACCCCACCAGCCAGATCTGTTCCCTCGCCCGCGCCGGACACCCGTCGCCCGCTGTGGTCCGCGCCGACGGCACCGTGGCCTTCCCCGAACTCCCCATCGCCCCGCCCCTGGGAGCCGCCACTCCCCCGTTCGACACGTGCGAACTCACCCTGGCCGGAGACTCCTTGCTCGTGCTCTACACCGACGGTCTCGTGGAGGCACCCGGCCGCGACATCGAACACGGCATGGGCGATCTCGCCCGCAACATCACTGCCGCGCTCGGCCACACCCCGCCCGGCGGCGTCGCACTGGAGCGGTTGTGCGACACCCTGCTCGCCGCCCTGCTGCCCGCGGGGCAGCGGACCAACGACGACGCGGCCCTGCTCATCGCCCGGCTGCGCCCCATGTCCGGGGATGACATCGCCTCCTGGGCGCTGCCCGACGACCCCCGGGCGGCGGGCCAGGCCCGGGACCTGGTGCACGGCCAGCTCGGCGTATGGGGCATCGGCTCGCTCACCACGACCACCGAACTCCTGGTGAGCGAGCTCGTGGGCAATGTGGTCCGGCATGCCAAGGGCCCCGTCGGACTGCGGCTGCTCCACAGCCGCACCCTGATCTGCGAGGTGTCCGACGGCAGCCCCGCCACCCCCAGGATCCGGCGTGCGGCCGACACCGACGAGGGAGGTCGCGGTCTCCAGCTGGTCGCGGCCCTCGCCCATCGGTGGGGCGCGCGCTACACCCCCGAGGGCAAGTGCATCTGGACGGAGCAGCTCCTGCCGTGACGGCGGGCACGGCGGCTGGGGCGCGGCAGCTCAGGCGCGCCGCGCGAGGAGGCTCAGCGCGCCGGCCGCGACGATGGCACCGATGCTCGTCCACTCGACGGGCGTTGATTTCAGCGGTCCCGGAACCGGCGGACACGGACGACGAGCGGTCATCACACACCCCTACGCATCCTTCCACCGCGTTCCCGACCGGACCTCAACACACCAATCATGAGGCGAGTTTGGCCGCGGCCTGCGCGACGTCAGCGCGAACGGTACGCGCGCCACGCACCAGGAAGGCGGCGGCGACCACGGAAGCGATCGGCGCGAGGATCGCGACGGCAACCCGCGGGCCCAACCAGCCCTCGAAGGCAGCGCCGAGGAAAGCACCCCCGAGGCCTCCGACGAGCGACAGGTACAGCCCGACGATGGCGAAGCCGACGGCGCGGAACTGGAACGGCGTGATGGCCGCGACGACGAGGATGACGGGCACGAGCCCTGCGAAGAGCAGGCCCTGCGTGATGAAGCCGATGACGATGAACGCCGTGACGTTCGGGGCGTACGCCTGCAGGCCCAGGCCGCAGCCGAGTGCGGCGATCGCTGCACCGACGGCGTACATGCAGCGCTCCGGGCTGCGGGCGAAGAGCTGGTCGGCGTACTTGCCGCCGACAACGGCTCCGAGGAGCGCGCCGACAGAGGTGACACTGACGACGGCGCCGCGCTCACCGACTCCCAGATGGAAGTGGTGGTCCATGACGATGCTCAGGTAGATCGGCACCGTGGTGACCGCGAATCCGAACGCCCCCAGGCTGACCATGATCAGGTTGAAGGTCCGGACCTTCTTGAGCCTGGCGAAGGCGGCGCTGAGGGTCACTTCCGGGTCGTCCGGGGTGGTCGCGACCGAGTGGCCGGGCATCTCAAGCTGTTCGAACTGGCCGCGCTCGGGCTCCGGCAGAAACAGCGTCGTGACGCCGAGAATCACGGCGGGTACCGCCATGAAGGCGAACGCCCACCGCCATCCGTCGTCGCCTCCGGCCAACGAGGCGACGCCACCGAGCAGGGCGGGGCCGAGCAGGATGCCGACGGGGAGACCGGCACGGTGAATGGCGAAGATCTTCCCTCGGCCCCGCGGCGGGTAGGCGTCCGTCAGCAGTGCGCTCTGGACGGGTCCTTCGTTCGCCTTGCCGATGCCCGAGAGCGTGCGGATCAGGACGAGCTGCCAGGCGACCTGCGCGACCGAACAGAGCAGGGAAGCGACAGCCCAGAGCAGCGTGCTGACCCCGGCGATCGCGGTGCGGCGCATCCGGTCGCCCAGAACGCCGAGCGGAAGGGCAGCGATCGAGACGGTGAAGCCCGCAAGCGCGCCGATGACGGTGATCGTCGTGGTGCTCAGCCGCAGGCTTTCCCGGATGTCCGGAGCGAGCACGCCGAAGCCGGCGTTGTCCGCCGCATCGAGCACCGCGAGCCCGCTCAGGACGAATATCGTCCTGCGTCCGCCAATCTGGAAGGACTCTCGAAGTGTGACTACGTCTGTCATCGGATTCCTTCGCCGGCCGTACGGTCAGTGGCTTCCTTCGGAGCGACGTCTGCGGTGTCCTGAACTGTGCCAGTAGCGGCCCTTCTGGGCTCCGCCGACCGACTGGTAGCACGTGCCGGACGTCGAGTACGCCTCGTCGGGTGACGAGGCGCGGCAGGCACGACGGCACGCTGACACGGGGCGGGTCGGCTCGGCGACGTCAGGAGCGTCGAGATTCGCCTCACGCTCCGATATGGCGGTGCACCATGGCCGCCAGCGCCTTGCACGCCGCTTCGATGTCGACGTTGTCAGGGTCGATCTGCCACATGAGCGACACACCCATGACAGAGCCGGTGATCGCGGTGGCCAGCGACTCGCGCGTCGATGCCGACCGGACACCCATGACCTTGAGCCAGTGCGCGACGCGACGGCGCTGCTCGGCGTTGTGTGCCTGGTACTCCTCGCGGACCGCCCCCTCGCTCGACAGCGCTTCGGTCAGGACGGAGAACATGAGGCGTCCTGCCGCCTCACGAGCCAGCAGGACGTACTGCTCCAGGACCTCGTCCAACGCCGGTCGGTCGCTGAAGTGGTCCAGCGACAGGTAGCGCTGGTTCGCCCGGTCGACGACCGCCAGCAGCAGTCCGTCCTTGTTCTTGAAGTGCCACGGGATCGAGCCACGACTGATCCCGGAACGGGCGGCGATGTCGACGAACGACGTCTTGTCGAAGCCCTTCTCGGCGAACAACTCTTCGGCGGCGTCGAGGATGCGCCGCCGCGATTCCTCGCCGATCTCCTCGATCCTGCGAACAGACGTGGAGTTCATGCGCATCCCTCTCAACGTGAACAACTGACCCTGTAGGCTCTAGGGTCAAGTCTATGACGTTTAGCATAGTAGCTTTTTGACACCCGAGGAGACGTGTGACCATCGACGAGTCCCAGGCGGCCGACGACGGCATCATGTGGGCGGAGGTCTGCGCGGGCGGTGCCCGGCGGACCCTGACGCACGAGACCGCCGACGCGCTGCTTGGGGTGATCGAGCAGGCGCTCCGTCGAAGGAGTCCTCCCGGAGCTATGGGACGCCTTGCAGATGGCGAGCTGCGATCACCCCGTTGTCAGCGATGAAGAGCGCCCACATCGCTGTCGATTGCTCCGAGCTCGGCCGCGATCCGCGTCGCGGCACGCCAGGCCAGCGCGACCGTGGTGAGCGTGGGGTTCGACGCCGTCGAGGTCGGGATGACGCCGTTGCCGCCGACGTACAGGTTCCGCACCCCCCAGACTCGGAGATCGGGGTCGCAGACCGAGCGCCCGTCGTCGGTCGCCCCCATGCGCACGGTGCCCTGGTAGTGCAGTGACGCCCCGCCGGCGGCCAAAGCGGGCTGCTCGACGAGGGTGCCGATCAGCCTCGCGCTCTGGCGGGAGAGGCGACGCATGTTCTCGATCGTCTCGAGGTCGCGGGTGGTGTACGAATAGCGGATCGACATGCGCGGCATGCCGTAGTGGTCGGTCTCGGTCTCGGCGAACTCGACCGCGTCGGCGGACTGCAGATCCTTGGCGCCGTACCAGCCCACGAGGCCGAGGCGCTCGTCGACGCGCGCGCCGGCGACGAACTTGTACGGCGAGTTGGCCAGCGACATCACACCGCCCTGGATGGGACGGGCGTCGGAGAACGGGACGAGGACGTAGCCGATGCCTTCCATGCCGCTCGCGTCATCCGCGGTGCCGGGGCTCGCTACGAAGGCGTCGTCTACGAAGGCGTCGTCCAGGCGGACGAGGGACACCATCTGGAGGTGGTCGTTGAGGTAGCGGCCCAGCTCGGGCGGGCGCACGCCCGAGGCGAAGAGGACCTGCGCCGTGCGCAGACCATCGGCGCAGACCACCACGTGCCGCGCCCGCACGACGGACACCTCGCCCGTACGCCGGTCCTCCAGCTCGGCCCCCGCGGCAACGCCGTCCTCGACGAGGATCCGGCGCGCCAGGGTCTCGGCACGCAGCTCGAAGCCGGGCGCTGTCGCCTCGATGTCGCCGAGGATCGCGGCGGTGCCCGAGAAATGGAGCTTCGAGCCGTCCCATTTGGCGGCGATCGGCATGAAGCCCACGGGTGACAAGCCCGGCCCGTCGAACGCCTCGGCCATCGTCGACCGCAGGGCACCCGCGACGCCCTGGTCGCTGCCGAGGACCGTCACCCCGAGCAGGGCCTCCGCATGGCCGAGTGCGGCGTCGAGCTCGTCCGCCGCGATGAACGGGATGCGCTCGGATTGCTGAGGCCGCGGGCACGACGCCGCCCAGTGCACGCCCATCCCTCCGACACCGCTCGCCATGCTGGCGGCCGGCAGCCCCACCTCGCCGTCCGCGAGCGCGGGCCGGGGGTCGACGAAGAACAGGCCGGGCAGCACGATCTGCCGGAACTCCATCGAGGGATCGGCCCCCTCGGCGAGGTCGGCCATCGCCTTCGCCCGCTCGATCCCGGTGTCCGGCCCCTGGGTGAGCAATTGCGCCGCGTGCCGATCGGCAGGCGACAGGTTGTGCGTGTGCTCGCCGCGCGGTCCCGGCAGGTGCGGTCCGACCTCGACCATGAGGATGCGAGCGGCGGACACTGCGTCGCCGATCGTCCGTGCGTAGGTCGCGCCGGCCGGGCCACTGCCGACGATGAGTACGTCGACGTCGGGGGACGCCTTCATCTCAGGAAGCCTTCCCCTCACTGCGCCTGCGCCGCGATGTACGCCTCGCGCGCGACGTCCACGACCCGGCGGGTCTTGGCCCAGGGGTCTCCCCCGAAGCCCTCGTACTCGATCGACAGGACACCGTCGTAGCCGTGGCTGACAAGGATGGCCATCGCCCGATCGAGGTCGACGGCCCCGACGGTCCCATCGGCCGCGACCCAGTTCGTCTTCACGCTGACCAGCTCGGCGCGGGGCGCGAGCGACTCGAGCCCCGCGTAGAGCGGTGACAGATCCAGCGCCGACAACGACGCGGCGAGATCGAGCGTGCCCGACTCGGGAGGGTCGCTCGCCACCTTCATGAGCGCCGACAGGAGCGGCTCGAGGTTGCCGAGGTCCAGCAGAAGCCCGCAGTGCTCGCTGCCGACCTCGTCGAGCAGCGCGTGGAGCCACCCGGGATTGCCGCTGGGACCGCCGTGGTTCTCCACGAGCAGACGCGTGCCCTCGGCACGTGCGAACTCACCGAGCTCGACCAGCGCCGCAGCCAGGTGCGCAGGCGGTTCCCCGGCCTCCCACGGACTGAGAGGGGAACCTGGGTTGACGCGGACGAAGCTCGACCCCATGGCCGCGAAGCGCGCGATCCACTCCTTGAGCACCGCGATGTCGCCCGCGCGGCGCTCCTCGTCCGGGTCGAGGAGATCGCCCATGTCGAGCGCCATGTCGACCAGGCCGACGTCCGCGTCGGCCAGCGCCTTCTCGAACCGCGGGATCTCGGGGTCGTCAAGGCCGGTGAAGTGAAAGCCCACGGTCTCGACCAGGTCCACGCCGAACTCGTCGCGCGCGCGTCGCGGGAAGTCGCTGATGGGGAGCAGCCGCGGGTTGTCGAGTGTGAGCACCCGGCCCCCGCCTGACCCGTCCCGGAACTGGAACCGGATCGGGGCCCAGCTGCTCGCGGAGGCTGAACGAGGTCACTGCCGTACGCGGGACAACCAGCATCGTGGGCCTCCTGTCAGAAGTGGTAGCAACGATCGGGAGCCTGGTCCGCGGGCACGCTTGTGGGAGATCGTCGACCATGCGACTCGCGACCTGGAGCGAGGCATCGCGCAGCGGCTGGACTGCCTCGTCGAAGATTCGACTGCCGACCGTGAGCCCAGTACATGCGGCGGGACAGCTCTATGTCAATTGGCATAGAGTATTCGCTCCCGTGTCAGCGGTGCGGACCACTCAAGCCTATGTCAATTGACATAGGCTATGAGATGCAATAGCGTCGATCCGCTGCCAGTTCCTTCGCAACCGGCGCGGGTTTCCCGTACGCCCTGCCCTCGCCACGACTGGAAGGCTCAGCTACCTGCGGACTCTCCCCAGAGATCGGTGAGATTGGTGTCGACGAGGGTGGCCAGGGATTGGAGGGCGGCTTCGAGGTGGACCCGGTCGGGGTCCACCAGGCATTGGAGGTGGATGCCGATGAGGGCGCCGGTGAGGGCGACGGCGACGGCGCGTTCGCGTTCGGCCGCGACCGTGGGGTCGACCCCGTCGGGGCGTTGGGCACGCAGCCACAGTTCGACGCCATGGCGGCGCTGGTCGAGGAATTCCCGGTACTGGCCGTGGACGGCGCCGGTGCTGCTCATGGCTTCGGTGAGGACCATGAACATCAGCGCGGAGTTGCCGCTGCGGACCCAGCGAGCGTAATCCAGGAGGAGGGTGACCAGTGTGGGCAGGGACTTGTCGTACTGCTCCGGGCGCATATACCGGTCCACCGCCCGGCCCAGCACGGCCATCAGCAGACCGTCCTTGTTCTTGAAGTGCCACGGGATACTGCCCCGGCTGATCCCCGACCGTTCCGCGACATCCACGAACGACGTCCGCCCAAACCCCTGTTCGGCGAACAACTCCTCCGCCGCGTCCAGGATACGACGACGACTCTCCTCACCGATCTCATCGATCCGACGCCGCCCCACAGAACCCATGACCCCATCTTAAAGGTGTCGATTCACTCCAACCGCCCGGTGTTCTGTTCCTTCTATGTTAGCTGACATAGAGTTGGTCCACCTATCGTCGACGACCGGAAGTAGGTGTGACATGGACGATTCGGAACTGGAGCGGCTGCTGGCCGCGAGCCCGCCGGAACCGTTCGTGCGGACGATGGCGCGGCTCGCGGAGGAGGACCCCGGGTTCGTGGCGATCAGCTGCGAGGACGACTCCATCACGCGGCGCGAGCTCGAGCGGCGGTCGAACCGGCTCGCCCGGGTCTACGCCGAGCGGGGCGTCGAGTTTGGCGACTATGTCGCCATCGCGCTGCCGAACGGCATCGAGTTCTACGTCGCCTTCTTCGCCGCGCTGAAGGTGGGCGCGGTGCCGCTTCCGCTGTCGTACCGCCTGCCGGTCGTGGAGCGCCAGGGCATTCTCGACCTGGCCAAGGCGGCACTCCTCGTCGGCGTGCGCGAGGACGAGCACCCCGGTCACCCCTCGCTGCCCGCCGGGTTCGAGCCCGGCGCCCAGGTGAGTGACGAGCCCCTGCCCGAGGTGGTCTCCCCGGCGTGGAAGGCGCCCACGTCCGGCGGCAGCACCGGACGGCCCAAGATCATCAGGGCCGGGTCGGGGGCGGTGGGCTCGTCCGCCCTCAACCGGCTCCTCTACCGCTACACGCCCGATGACGTGCAGGCAGTGGTGGCGCCGCTGTACCACAATTCGGCGCTGGGGATGTCCATTGGCGGCCTGCTGCTGGGACAGCGCCTCGCGGTCGCGAAGAAGTTCGACGCCGAGGAGGTCTTGCGGCTCATCGGCGACCACGGGATCACCTGGCTGATGCTCGTGCCGACGATGATGCACCGCATGTACCGGCTCATCGAGGCCGGCGGCCGGTACGACCTGTCGTCGATCCGGATCATGCTGCACCTGGGGGCCAAATGCCCCGAGTGGCTCAAGGAGAAGTGGATCGAGCTGCTGGGCCCGGAGAAGGTGCTGGAGATCTACGGCGGAACCGAGTCCGTCGCGATCACTCTGATCACCGGCGAGGAGTGGCTCGAGCACCGGGAATCGGTGGGCCGGCCCTGGTACGGCGACATGAAGGTCCTCGACGTGGAGGGCAACGAGCTGCCGTCCGGCGAGATCGGTGAGATCTACATGAAGGGCGCCGGGGGCCTCGGGTCCACCTACGAGTACGTCGGCGCGCAGGCGCGGTCGATCAACGGTTGGGAGACGCTCGGTGACCTGGGCTGGAAGGACGAGGACGGCTACCTCTACATCAGCGACCGCCGCGTCGACATGATCGTCAGCGGCGGCGCCAACATCTACCCCGCCGAGGTCGAGAACGCGCTCGACCAGTACCCCAAGGTGCTCTCCTCCGTCGTGGTCGGCCTGCCCGACGACGACCTGGGGCAGCGGGCCCATGCCATCGTGCAGGCCGAGCCCGGCACCACCGCCCGGGAACTCCTCGGCTTCCTCGCCGACCGGCTGGTCCGCCACAAGGTCCCCCGGTCGGTCGAGTTCACCGACCAGCCACTGCGCGACGACTCCGGCAAGGTGCGCCGCAGCCGGCTGCGCGACGCCGCGATCGAAAGGGTGAAAACCCGTGCCTGAGACCACCTTCGAGCGCACTCGCTACGGCGCCCCCGCCGAGCGGGTCGCCCGCATCACGCTGACGCGTCCGGAGAAGCGCAACGAGCAGGACTACCGGATACTCCACGAGATCGACCACGCCTTCCAGCAGGCGACGCCGGACGACGACATCCGCGTGACCGTCCTGGTGGCCGACGGCCTGCGCGTCTCCTCCGGGCACGACCTGACGAGTTCCGCGAGCGGAGCCGACTTCGAACCCCAGGGGCATGACCGGTGGCTACCGCCGGCCTGGCCAGGCCGGGCCGATGACCGATGAGGAGTTCCCCTCGGGCTGGCGTCGTAGATCGCCGCTCGTCATCCAAGTACACGTCGATCTCGGTGGCGAAGTGGGCGCGACCGCCGACCAGGAACTCGAGGCGCACGAAGAAGCGTGGCGCCGTCAACGTACGCGCGCCCGTCGTTCTCACACTGAAGTGCTTTCTGTAAGCGAGTTCATCACTCGATCGTGCAGGAAAGGAATCCCATGCGAGCGTTCAGGTACTTAGCGACAGCCGCAGTTGGTCTGGCATTGGCCGTGGCGGGTGCTCCTCCGGCCAGCGCCGCCACGTGGAAACTGGAACCGATCGAGCAGCGGATCTGTGTGGATCCCGACCACGGCAATCCAGGCGCATACTTCATCGGGTCGATCTCCGGCCATTGGTCCAGGACGATCACGACTGGTTTGCGGGGCCTGCCCCCAGGCTCGGTCGCCCTGGGATCGACCACCCTTCCTCCGGGCTCACACGAGAACCCTCCGGGCAGCAAGGTCATCAATGTCTTCTCGGGTGTGCGGATCGGACCTGCCCCGAAGGGTGAGTACGTCTCGGAACTCTGGGCGACCGATGGCGAGGAGACCCAGTCCATGCCAGTGCGGATCGGCTTCCAAGACGGGTGCTGAGCCCGTCGGGGGCAACGCGGCCCGGCTCGGCGTACAGGGTGTGGGGTCTTCTGGTCGATCGCGTCTTCCTGGCCTGACTCCGTCGCGGAGTCTCCCGCGTTGAGCCGGAAGTGGGCAGAGGCGTGCCGGGTGTAGCAGCCGGCCAGGACGCCTGCGCACACCAGCACAGCCTTCCGCCGGCCGACCATGGCCGCGGTCGTCGATTCGTTCGCCGGACGGGAGGTGCCCCGGGCAAGCGTCCATCTCGTGGAGCACATCGCGATCGCCGTGGCCGGCCGTTGCTCCGTGCCCCGCGACCGTGTGGGAATCGGGTTGCGCTGGGGGGGATGCCACGTGGCCAACGCCCAGCGCTACCCCTTGGCGCAACGCGATTTCCACCGTCTCCCACTCCACGTCGACCACACCCCCGCCGGAGGCCACGCGGCGTCAGGCGCCGCGGCCGTCAGGCGCCCAGGCCCTCCAGGACCACCGCGCCCGGGAGGCCGGCCATCAGCTTGCCGGGCACGATGAGCTTGCCGCGGTGGCTACCGCTGCCGATGAGCGCGTACGGGATGTCGACCACGGCGGCGTCCACCAGCAGTGGCCGGTCGCCGGAGAACCCGATCGGGGTCATGCCGCCGAATTCCATGCCCACTCTCGCCCGTCGCCGTGTCCATCGGGGCGAACGACGCCTTGCGGGCGCCGAGGTGGCGGCGCACCACGCGGCGAGCACTGCGCACGCGGCCCTCGGGGCGGCAGGCTCACCTGGCCGGTGAGCCGGCCGAGACGGTGGCGGGCACCCGGCGTCTGCTGGAACAGACCGCATTGCCACTGGCGGGAATCCGCACGATCCCGGACCGGCTGGTGTCGTTAGCCGACCCCGATGCCCGGCCGATCCGCAAGGGCAAGCCCCAGCACCCCACCCAGTTCGGCCACACAGCATTGGTGGCCGAGGAGGAAGGCGGCTTTGCCGTCGACCACCAGGTTCACCGCGGGAACCCCGCTGATGCCCCGCAGCTGGTGCCCTCGGTCGAGCGGGTGACCAGCCTGGCGGCCGGGTCCCGGGGACCGTGGTCGCCGACCGGGGCTTCGGCACCGCGTCCAACGACCGGGCACTCGCCGAACAACTGTACGAACGCAGTCGCCCGTTCCGACGGATGCGCAATGGGAGAGTCGGGACAGAGGCCCGTATCAGCCACCTCAAGCGCGGCTTCGGCTTCCGCCGCACCCGCCTCCGCCACCTGGCCGGCGCCCAGACCTGGGCCGGACTCGGGATCTTCGCTTACAGCCTCCACCGGATGACCGTCATCTCCCAGTGAACAAGGACAGCAGCTCGGCCCCGGACCTCGACACGGCACCACCCACCACCAACACCCCGGCCACCAGGGCAAATCCTTTTTCAGGAGCAACTTCGTGAACCTGACCCGCTGAAAAGCGAAGCGCTGGTCGGCGCCATGACCGCCGCGCTGCGGCGGCGAGACGTGCCGGACCCGGCTGCCGGCCTCGCCGCCGATATCTGCCACTTCGCCTTGAGGGCGGCGTACACCCGCTCAGCACCGACCCGCCTGCCAGACGGTTCCGCGCGCTTCGTATTCCAGCATGCTTTCCACGCCTGTCGCGACTTCCGCACCGAGTTCGCGTTTGACCAGCCACAGGCTCAACTCGAGCCCCGATGTGACGCCCCCGGCGGTGACGAGGTCCCCGTCGTCAACCACGCGGGCGTTCTTGACGACACCGCCCTGCTCTTCGAGGTCCGCCTTCGCGACATGGTGGGTGGTACAAGGCCGCCCCTTGGTCAGGCCGGCGGCGGACAGCAGCATGGTTCCGGTGCAGAGTGAGCTGATCGTCAGCCCCTTACGTGGGGCAGCGGCGAGCGCTCGCGGGAGGACGCCCCTGTGGATTTCGTCCCAGATACCAGGGCCCTCACCGAGGGTGTACGCGCCGCCGCCGGGCACCACGATCAGATCCGCTTCCGCCGGAGCCCAGCGGTGTTTCACCTCGATCCGGGTGCCGAAAGAGGCTCGTATGGACCTGGGCCGCCCTGTGGTCACGTACCGGACCTTGACCCCGCCCTGGCTGTGCGCGGCAGCGATGGAGAAGACCTCGTAAGGAGCGATGCAGTCCAGCTCCTCGACTCCGTCGAACATCACGATGTCAACACGCAGCGGCCCTGTCGCAGCAGCCGCTGACTCGGTGCCCGAAGCCGTTGCCGTGAGTGTCTCTGCCCCGATAGCCGTCGCACCCACCACTGCCGTCCGGTGAAGAAACTGCCTACGATCCATCGGTGTGCCTCCTACGTCGGTAACTGCCCACGAAAGAGGAGTCGTGCCGGACGATGGTTGAGTTCCGCGCTGGATGGGTGCGGTCGTCCGGGCTACCGGCATGTCGATGACCAGCGGCAGCGGACCATGGCCGACAGGCAAGATCCGCGCGGACTGTTGGCGGCGCAGGCATGGCCCGGACCGACTCCACACATGTGCTGTCGGCAGCGCGGGAACTGGGATGGCTGGAGGTGGTCGCCGAAACCCTGCGCGCGGCCCTGAACGCGCTCGCCGCCGCCGCTCCCGACTGGCTGTCCGAGGTGGCCGGGCCGGACTGGTTCCGGCACTACGCCACCCGGGCGGAGGACTCACGGTTTCCCAAGACCCCGGCCAAGCGGGACGAGGTCGGCCGCCGGATCGGAACCGACGGGATGCGACTGCTTCAGGCCATCACCTCGGGTGACACGCCGGACCTGATCACGCACGCCGCCACCACCGATGCACGGTCAGCGACTTCGACCTGATCCCGACCGTCCACGCCGCACTCGCCGAGCGCCGTCTGCTTCCCGACGAGCACCTAGTCGACACCGGCTACGTCACCGCCCGCCACATCGTCGCCGCCCGGCGCGATCACAACGTGGAGCTGACAGGGCCGATGATGCCCGGCACCGGCTGGCAGAACCGGGCCGGATCCTCAGAGACCTTCACCGTCGGCGCGTTCAGCATCGACTGGGACCGCCGGACGGTGGCCTGCCCCGGCGGGAAGACCAGCACCCGCTGGGCGAGGGAACCCGTCCGGGACAAGGTCGAGATCCGGGTGCAGTTCCCGAAGACCGACTGTGGCTCCCGCCAGGTCAAGGACTCCTGCACCCGCGGACCACGCCGCAAGCTGACCCTCCAGGACCGGGACATCCACGAGGTCCCGCACCAGCGCCGGGCCGAGCAGGAGACCGACGCGTGGAAGGAGCGCTACACGATGCGCGCCGGCGTCGAAGGCGCCCTCTCCCAGGCCGTGAACCGCTGCGACCTGCGCAGATCCCGCTATCGCGGGCTCGCCAAGACCAGCCTCCAGCACCAGCTCACCGGCGCTGCCAGCAACCTCGCCCGCATCGACGCCCACCTCACCGGCACCCGACGAGCCCGCACCCGCACCAGCCACTTCGCAGCACTTCACCCCGCCGATCACACGATCGACGGGACGAAGTAGACGGCCCCGAATTGACCAACAGCATCCCGGTTTCCGGGGGCGGGGCCGAATCCCGGACGTCAGGCGGAGAACCACTCGGGCAAGTTGGGCGCCATGGACGCGGCCGCGGCCTGAAGTATGCCGTCGGGCATCGCCGGGCTGGGGCCGCCGCGCTCGGCCATGCGGTCGCTGAGGCGTTCCCAAGCCGCTTCGACCAGCCGGATGGCGCGTTCGCCACGTTCGCCGACGAGCCTGCCGTTCTCCTTCACCGTCTCTCCGGCGATGAGGACCCGGTCGATGTCACCCACCCCGCTGTGTTCGACGACGGTGGCGAACGGGTCGACGATGGGTCGCTGCCGGGGCGAGTCGTTGCGGAGCAGGATGAGGTCGGCGGCCTTGCCGGGCTCCAGGGAGCCGATCCGGTCGGCCATGTCCAGGGCCTCGGCCCCGCCCATCGTGGCCAGGTGCAGGGCCTCCCGGGTGGTGACCGAGACTTTGCCCAGTCTCATCAGGCCGGCTGTCTCCAGTATCGGCTGGTTGGTACGCGCGATGTCGAGGTGCCGGGCCAGCCTCATCTGGGTGAAAGCGTCCGGGGACGGGGAAGCCGATGCCCATCTGCGCCTCCGACTCCGGGGTGCAGGACACGGCGGCGCCCGCCGCAGCGAGCAGGCCCAGTTCCTCGTCATCAGTACACAGGGCAACTGCTGCGCGTGCTGAAGGGTGAACTCCTCACCGACGTGGCGATTTCCGGCGGACACGACGCACACCCACTCGTCGTGGAACAGGTCGAGATGTGGCAGACCTCGGACCACCCCGCGCGGCAACAGCAGCACATCCACCGAGCGCAGCACATGGAGACCTTCCTCCAGCCCGCTGCCACCGATGGGGATCTGACGCACCCGCACACCGCCACTCCGCTCCCCTACCACCCGCAGCAGCGACGGCAGGACGGCGGCGCCCCCGTAGTCCGAGGTCACCACCGTGAACTCCCGCGTGGACACGGCCGGGTCGAAGCGTACAGTGCTGGTGAGGACCCGCTCCGCGCTCTCCAAGGCGGCCTCGGTCAGCGGGCGCAGCTGCGCGCCCAGCGGGGTCAGCTGGCGTTCACCGCCCGACCGGACCAGGAGCTGGTCGTCGAAGTGCCGGCGCAACTTGGCCAGAGCCCCCGACAACGTCGGCTGGCTCTGCCCCAGCCTGCGGGCCGCCCCCGTCACACTTCGCTCGGCCAGCAGCGCGTCCAGCTGCACCAGCAGATTCAGATCCATTAATCGCGATATCACGCCCCCATTGTGAGCATCCGCCTGAACGCGGGCTCGTCCCGGTGCCCTCTCACCCTCGGCCCGCGCGATCGGCACCTCTTCGCGTGGCCCACCCGGTGGCAGCGTCCACCGGGTGGGCCGAGCGGCGCTGTGCGCACGAGGAAGTGTTCGGCACGGTCAGCAGCTCATTGAGCCGACCTCAAAGGTCTGCGATCTGCTGCCGACTGGTGTGCGCCGCTGTCATCTGCGGATCGGTTCAGTGCCGGGTGCTGAGTTCGGTCGCGGGTTCTGGCCGCGCGCCGGCCGCTGGGGACTTGGCCAACCGTTCGCCTTCTATGTTGGTCATGCGGACGACGTAGGCGTCGAGGGCGACAGCGACCGCGAGGCCGAGTCCGAGGGCCGCGATGACGGAGTCGGTGGAGCTCATGAAGCCCGCGAACACGCAGATCATGATGAGGGCCGCGGCTGTGACCACCTTGGCGCTGTGCTCGAAGCCCGTGACGACGGCCTGACGCGGATCGGCACCGTGGACATATGCCTCACGGATACGGGTGGCGCGGCGGTGCCGGTGACCTGCTCTGGGCGCCGATGGAGCGCTCCGTCGTCGCCGCCAGGGAGCGGACGTTGGCGACGAGGTCCTTGGTCGCGCCGTCGGACGGCGCGCTACGGAAGCCGGGGGCGCGAATGATGAGCGCGTATATAATAAACTGGCTCATCATTGATGGAGGTGTGTGATGGACAAGCCAGCAGGGATGTTCGACCGCGACTTCGAGTGGGAGGAACTGGTCCGGTTCGCCTCCTACCCGGGGGCGGAGGCGACGCTCGGAGTGGTCTCGGGGCGGCGGCGTCAGGGCAAGACGTTCTTGCTGGATGGACTCTGCCGGGCGGGAGGAGGCTTCTTCTTCGCGGCGAGCGAGGCGACTGAGGCGGAGTCGCTTCGCCAGTTCGGGGCGGCGCTGGCACGGTTCGAGGGACGCCGGGCACCTCACCGGTTCGCGCACTGGGAGGAGGCGGTCTCCGAGCTGATGGGCCTGACGGGGCCCGGTGGCGCGCCCTTGGTGGTGGTGCTGGATGAGTTTCCGTTCTTGGCGAAGGCTTCACCGGAGCTGCCCTCGCTGTTGCAGCGCGCCTTGGGGCCGCAGGCCCGGCACGAGAGCGGGCCGGTGCGCCTGCTGCTGTGTGGCTCCGCGCTGTCGTTCATGGGGAGCCTGCTCGCCGGTACGGCCCCCTTGCGCGGCCGGGCCAGCCTGGAACTGGTCGTGCCGACGCTGGATTTCCGCCTGGCCGCCCGCTTCTGGGAGCTGACCGACGATCCTCAGCTGGCGCTGCTGGTGAACTCGGTGGTCGGCGGAACCCCGGCCTACCGCCGCGAGTTCGTCCTCGGTGACACTCCCGCCAGCCTGGACGACTTCGGCCCGTGGGTGATGCGCAACGTCCTCAACCCGGGGCGCCCACTGTTCCGTGAAGCCCGCTTTCTGCTGGCAGAGGAACCCGACCTGCGAGACACCGCCCTCTACCACGGAGTGCTCGCGGCCATCGCTCAGGGCAACCACACCCGCGGCGGCATCGCCGGTTTCCTGGAACGCAAGTCCACCGACCTCGGCCATGCGCTGACGGTGCTGGAAGACACCGGCATGATCGTCCGCGAACCGGACGCCTTCCACGGCAAACGCTCCGCCTACCGCATCTCCGAACCGATCCTGACCTTCTATCACGCGCTGATGCGTCCCGAGTGGAGCGACCTGGAGCGGCCCGGACAGGCACCCTCGGTGTGGGAGCGCTCGCAGCCCACGTTCCGCAGCAAGGTCATCGGCCCCCATTTCGAACAGCTCTGCCGCACATGGACGCGCTGGTATGCCAGTGCGGACACGCTTGGTGGGCAGCGCACTCGTGTGGAATCCGGCACCGTCCCGGACCCGAGTGCCAAGACCAGCCGCGAGGTCGACCTCGCCGCTTTCGGCCGTAACGAGGACGGCCGCGAGGTTCTGCTCGCCATCGGCGAAGCCAAGTGGAACGAGACAATGGGCCTGGGCCACCTGCGACGCCTCGACCGCATCCGTACTCTGCTGCGTGCCCGGGAGGGTGTGCACGCCGAGCGGACCCGGCTGCTGTGCTTCAGCGGTGCTGGCTTCACCGGCGACCTGCGCGACCTCGCACAAAGCGATCCCACTGTCCAGCTCATCGACCTGGAGCGGCTCTACAACGGAGACTGACGTCCGGCGACGGGCCGTGGTGCCAGTGGTGCCGCGGGAGGCAACGAGGAACGCTCAAGACCTGCACGTCCGGCGGGTGCGGCCGGGACGCGTTGGGATACGGGATGAGCAGCCGGTTGACCCTCCGACTTCATGACGGGCGAAGTCATCGTGATCGGCGGCGGTCAGGGCACGGCGCCCCCCTTGACGCCCTCGCGGGCGGCGGATCGGTGCGGGCACCGGCCGCGTGCTGGTGGGCGCGCACGATGGTCGAGTCGACCGCGGTGTCCCAGCCGATGTCGCCGACGGCGTCGGCCGCGGCCTGCTACGTCTTCCTCGGCACTGCCACCACAGCCGCCCTGGTCATCTGGCTTCGCACATGATCACCGGGTCAAGTCCTGGCCGGGAGGCCATTTCGGTGTAAGAGGCCCTCACAGAATGCGTCATTTGTGGCGCGGCTGATTCCATCGCGATTCGGCGCTGAAGTGCCCTAGAGTCGCCGCATGCGGCGAAGGACAGGACTGGCGGTAGCCGGGGTTGCAGCCCTGGCGTGGGGCGAGTGGTTGAACTGGCGCTGGTCTCGAGTTCTCGTGGGGAACAGCGGGGGTGCTTCGGTGGCCGTGGTGGTGTTGGGATACCGGAATCCCCAAGCGACGGCGAACTTGATCAACCGATGGCGAGTCCGTGCTGGAATCCGCTCCATCGCCGCTGACGATGCGCATGGAACCCGCGTGATCTTCAGCGGCGGTGCGACCGGCACTGGCGCCACGGAGGCCCAGCTGATGGCTGACTACGCGAAGTCGGTGCTTGAGTTCGAC
Source organism: Streptomyces sp. 5-10 (assembly GCF_014712245.1). Taxonomy (NCBI): domain Bacteria; kingdom Bacillati; phylum Actinomycetota; class Actinomycetes; order Kitasatosporales; family Streptomycetaceae; genus Streptomyces; species Streptomyces sp. 5-10. The sequence continues at coordinate 204,623 of NZ_JACVYG010000010.1, read as the reverse complement.
GGCACGGTGCTCCTCGAAGACCAGAGCGCGACGACGTGGGAGAACATCACGAACGTCATCCCACTGCTTGAAGACGTGGACCGCATCAAGATCGCCTCCCAGCCAGCTCATGCGCTCAAGGCCCGCGCGTACTTGCGGCGGCAGCGCCCCGATCTGGCAGAGAGGCTGGTGCGCGCGCATGACTACCGCCCTGGCGAGTGGATGGTCGTCAAACCGCTGCTGGCTCTGTACGGACTTTGGACACTCCGCGGCCTCAAGGCCGACGAACGGAAGGTCTCGCCGTAGCCAGCCGTTGTCGCTTGGCGTCAGGCATGGTGGCTCTTGCCCCGGGGAGTCGGCGGCAACGTCCTCGCCCGGTTCGGGGACATCCTCGTCGCAGCCGCGCCTGAACTGACCGGCCACGTACGCGTGTCGCATTCGATGCCGCCACCGGCCGCCTGAACGGCGTGGTCGGCCACCTGTGCCAGAGTCAGTCGTTTGTGTTTCTCTCCGTTGCAGTGCTACGCCCTGTCAAAAGAAACATTGACGGCTGGTACGCGCAGGAAATCGAGCTGTTCCGCCGCCTTCGTTGCTGCTGCTGTGGTGTAGATGACGATTTTGAGGTCGGATCCGGGGATCGTGAGGACATCGCAGTCGAGAGTGATGTCTCCGACGAGGGGATGGCTGACGGTTTTACGGTCGTGCAGATGGTGCCCTGCGGCACCTTCGGCCCACAACTGAGCGAAACGCCGGCTGCGTGCCCGGCATTCACTGATCATCTGATCCAGGGTCGGGTCGTCAGAGAAATTTCCCTGTGCGGTGCGCAAATCTGCGACAAGGGCGGCTTCGATGGCTTCCTGACCGCGCTCCGAACGTACACGCCAACGCTTGAGTTCAGGATCGGGCAGGAACGTTTCGAGAACGAAATTGCGTCGGCTTCTTGGAATGAGCGCGGGGTCGCCGACGAGTGAGGCCCACAGCGGCGTCCAGGTGATGAGAGTCCAGTCCGCGGCGAAAACCGCGACAGGTTGTTCTCTCAGGCCGGCGATCAGGCGTTGCACGCTGGGAGGGATGTGTGTCGAGATCTGGCCCGAGGACGGCGACGGCAGATGCGCGAGCTGGTAGAGGTGATCACGTTCGGCTTCATCCAGCTGAAGGGCGCGAGTCAAAGCGTCCACAATTTGATCCGACGGTCGAGTCGCCCGGCCCTGCTCGAGTCGCATCAGGTAATCCACGGAGATTCCGGCAAGCGCCGCCAGCTCCTCGCGTCGCAGTCCCGAGACGCGGCGCTTACCGACCTGAGGCAGTCCTGCGTCTGATGGCGAAAGTCGGTTGCGCCACCGTCGGATGGCGGCGCCCAATCGATTTCCCTCATCGCTCACGTACCCAGTATGAGCGCACCGCTCTTGAAAAGGGTAGTACTGCGAGTCCTATGGTTGCACAAGGCTCTGGCCGACGTCGGCCAACCGAGCCAGGATGAGCGCACCCAGGGCGAGCAGATGCCGGGCAGGACGAATGCCGGAATCGCTGTCCTTCGAACCCCTGCCGAGAGGAAGAAACTGATGCCTGTCAACGTTTCCGGCCTTCTGGACGGCAAGTCCACTCTCATCATCGGAGCCAGCCAGGGTATTGGCGCGGCCGCCGCCCGCCATTTCGCTACCCAGGGCGCCCGCCTCGTCATCGGTGCGCGTAATCTCGAGACGCTTGAGAACGTGCGCGACGAACTGCGCGCCCAAGGTCATGAGGTGGAAGCCGTTCGTGTGGACGTCACCGACCGCGCCAGCATCGACGCCGCTGTTCAGAGGGCCGTCGATGCCTACGGTCGGCTGGACGCGGCGTTCAACAACGCCGGGATCGATGCCGTGGCGCCGTTCCACGAGCACACCGAAGAAACGTATGACCGTGTGATGGACATCGACCTCAAGGGCGTCTTCCTGTCGATGCAAGCCGAGATCAAAGCGATGCTCCTCGCCGAGGGTGGCGCGATTGTCAACACCAGCAGTGTCGGCGGTTTGATCGGCAACTACGGTCTGGCCCCCTACATCGCCGCGAAGCACGGTGTGATCGGCCTGACCAAATCCGCTGCTTTTGAATACGGTCAGCAGAACCTGCGTGTCAACGTCGTGGCCCCTGGGTCCACCGCCACCGAGATGTTCTTGGGCGGCATGGAACACGCGCCTGCCGAGATCGTCGCGCAGTTCAACACCTTCAGCCCGATGCACCGGCTGGGCCAGCCGGTGGAAGTCGCCGCAGCAGTTGCCTGGCTCCTGTCGGACCAGGCGAGTTTCGTCACCGGCGCCACTGTTCCCGTCGACGGTGGCTTCACCGCAGCCTGACTCACAACACGGCACCGGTTGGGCAGGGCGACGGGCAGCGCTTGGGACCAGCGGCGACGATGACGCGGTGCTGTGCACGTACGGGCTGGTGACGCTCGCTCATAACTGACCGCGTCCCGCGACGCCGCCCGGATCGCGCAGCAGGCCCGCCAGCACGCCCGGCAGGCTCAGGAACAGATCACCACCGCCCGCCAGCCTCCTCGCCGTTGCGGGCGACGACAACGAGGGTGGGAGGGCGATTATGGCTTGATGCCGACGCCGACCCACAGGCTGACGTCGGCGTCGTTCGGCGTGGGGGTGTCTCCAGGGGCGTCTTCGCGGTTTTCGGTGGATGGCCGCCAGCGGTGGCCGACGGTGATACCGGGCTCGATCAGGTCGAGGCCGGTGAAGAAGTCCGCCACGGCGGCCTTGTCGCGGAACTGTACCGGGGTTCCGGCGCGGTCGTAGATGTCGGTGACCTTCTGCCAGGTCTGGGGGTCGAAGTCCGGTGTGCAGTGGCTGAGCGCGAGGGCGCTGCCCGAGGGCAGTGCGCCCATCAGGCGGCGGACGATCCCGTGTGCGTCCTGGGCGTCGGTGACGAAGTGCATGAGCGCGTTGAGGCTGAGGGCCACGGGCTTGGTCAGGTCCAGCGTCTCGATGAGCTCGGGGGACTGGAGGATGGCGTCGGGTTCGTTGACATCCGCCCTGATGTAGGCGGTGCAGCCCTCCGCGGAGCTGGTGAGGAGGCTCTGTGCGTGTACGAGGACGATCGGGTCGTTGTCCACGTAGACGATCCGGGCGTCGGGTGCCACGGACTGTGCCACCTCGTGCAGATTGGGCTTGGTCGGAATGCCGGTGCCGATGTCGAGCCACTGCCGGATGCCGTGGTCCCGGGCGAGCACGCGCGTGGCGCGGTGCATGAACGCACGGTTCTCCCTGGCGCATACGAAGATGCCGGGGTACGCGGCCGCGACCTTGCCGGCGGCTTCCCGGTCCGCCTCGTAGTTGTCCTTCCCACCGAGGTAGAAGTCGTACATCCGGGCGGAGTGCGCTTTGTCCGTGCGCAGATTCAAGGCATTGGGCAGTTCGTGAGACATGCGGGCTCCGGGGTGGGGGCGCGTCCATGATCATCAAGTAGCCCGGCCAGGATAGGTCCCTCTCTCGGGCATATGCACGAGAGTCGGCCAACCACCCGCAGAGATAAGGAAGTTGCGGAGCTGAGGGGAAGAGGGAGATGTTCCGCGTACGCATGCGCGTAGGCGCAAGCTGCGGGCCATCGGGGCGACCGCGTCCACGGCCGGCCCTGTCACGGGCCTGTGGAGCGGCGGCCGAGCCGACAGTCGGCAGCCGGGTGCGGGGCGGCGGGGCGCGGTGCCCGGGGGGTCAGGGGCCCCGGGCACCGCGGTGTGTGGGGTCAGGTGGCCGGGTGCCAGGAGGAGAACCAGCCGTCGGGCATGGCCTCGATCACCTCGGGCAGTGAGGCGGCCGGGTGGAACGGGCGCCCGTAGGCCCGCGTCACCTTGTTGAGTTCGTCGAGCCGCCCGCGCGCGAGCTCGATCGCCGCGGCGCGCTCGGCGGGGTCGTGGTTCGACACCGCGTCCCGCCAGATCGACCGTCCCGCCAGGTATCCCGAGGCGCCCGCCCTGCCCGCGATCTCGACCTGGGTCCTGAAGTCCTCGTAGCCCACGCCCGCGGAGAGGATGACCCACGGCACGTCGACGCCCGCGTCGAGCTCCCGGCAGGCGCCCGCGGCGGCCTCCTCGCCCGCCGAGGTGCCCACGTACCCCGGGAACTCGACCTTGAGCATGTTGACACCAAGCGCGTTGGCGTCGAAAGCAGAGGTGAGGATGCCTCGGACACGGGCCTGCCGCCATGCCTCGCTCGCCGGGTCCTCACCGGCGACGGGATACCAGATCGGCTCGACGACCAGCGGCAGGCTGAGCCTGGCGCACTCCTCGACCAGACCACGGACGACACAGCGCTGGTGCTCGGCAGTAGCGGCATCCAGATCCGGGCGGTAGAACCAGAGAAGCTTGGCGACATCGGCACCCACGAGCTTGATCTGCTTCAGGCTCCAGCCCTCACGGTAACGAGTGCGGCGCGGGCCGTCGGGGAGCTTGTAGTCCTCGTCCTCGATGGTCGACATCAGTCCGACCGTCCCCGGCAGTGAGCCGCTGGCGACCGTGTGCAGGCCGTAGCGGGCGTCCAGCAGGAAGGCGGAGCAACTCGCGGAGAGCGAGGCGACGAGCTGGTCCTTGGCGGTGACCACGTCCTCGAAGGTCACCGAGGACGGATCGGGTGACAGCAGTTCAGCGAAGTCCGACAGGTGGTCGAGCGCGCAGATTTCGAAGAATCCCGCCTCGGTGGTGACGCGCTGAAGGCCACGGATCTTACCGGGGTCCAGGGGGGTGCTGGCAGATGACATGTGAGGTTCTCCCTCGTGAGGTGGGCGACGACGGGTGGGTTGAGTCGCCGGCTGGACGAATCGTCGGCTGGGCAGGGCGGTCCGGGGCGCCGCCTCGGTGGCGGGCCCTTCCGGTGAGGGCGGGCGGCGGGTTCAGGGCAGGCTCTCGGCGAGCAGGAGGCCCGCGACGAAGGTGTCTCCGAGGCCGATGGTCGCCGCGGGCCGGCGTAGATGGGGGGCGGGCACGCTGGTGGCCCACCAGCCGTCGCCGAGCGGGCCGTCGGCGGGCCGGTCGGCGGTGTACGCGGCGTCGGGCGGTGGTACCAGGTCGGCGACCGGGCGTCCGGCGCGGGCCCGGGCCCCCGCCAGCAGCGAGCCGCCCAGCAGGGACAGGGCCGGGTCGATTTCCTGGTCCCGGTGCACGGCCAGGGCCCAGTCGTCGGCGTGGACGACGACCCGGCGGGCCCCGGACCGCTCGGCGGCGTCGCGGGCGAGCAGCCGTGGATCGTTGCGCCGTTCGCTCAAGGTGTGCAGCTCGGAAAGGCTGAGCCCGACGGAGGTCGCGACGCCGGTGTCCAGAGCCTCACGCAACCGCCGGGTGGACGGGAACTCGGCGAGTTCGTGGTGGATGGTACGAATGCCCGCCTCCGCCCAGGCGCGCCCGAGCGCGGTCACCCAGTCCCGCCCCTCCCGGTCACCGTCGGCCGGGCCGTTGAGACCGGACAGCAGAGCGGCCCGGACCCCCGGCAGCCGGGGCGTCAGCGCGGCGAATGCCTCGTCCCTCTCGATCGGCTCGTCGCCGAAGCGCAGGATGATGCGGGTCGAGCGGCCCACCGTGCCGTTCGCGCAGCGGGTGCCCGCGGTGAACTCCAGGACGCAGTGGAGGAGTTTGCTGGGGCTCCCGGACGGGGTGACGGCTCCGGCGGGCACCACGGTGTCCGCCTCGCACAGCCCGGTGCGGGGGTCGACCACCGCCAGCTGTTCGGCGCTGCGGTCGGCCAGGGCCAGTACGGACGGGGCTCCGACCGTGGCCAGCGCCCAGGATGCCTGCGGCCCGGTGCCGCCGATCTGGCACCGGTCGGGTCGGCCCAGCAGCGCGATCAGCCACGGAGGGCCGCCCGGCCAGTGGCGTACCATTTCGCCGCCGCGTCCGGCGCCGATCCGGCCGAGGACCTCGGTGAGCACATCCCGCCCCCGGGCTCCCTCCTCGTCGTTCGGCGGGGCGGACACGGCCCGCACCAGCAGGTCCATCCGGCGGGCGTCGATGCCCCAGATACCGTCGACGCAGGCGCTGGTGCCGGTCAGCGCGGTGTGTGCGCGGGGAGCGTCCGCCATGATCCGGTGGGCCAGCCGGGTGTAGGTCTCGGCCCAGTCGGTGGCGGTGGTCGTGGCGCTCATCCCTTCACCGCGCCGGCGGTCACGCCTTCGACGATGCGCTTCTGGAAGACGAGAACGAGGATGACGAGCGGGATGGTGACGACGACCGACGCGGCGGCCATATCGCCCCAGGGGACGTTGTACAGCGCGGTGAAGTTGGCGATGCCGACCGGAATGGTCTGGTGATCGGGCGAGGTGGTGAACGACAGCGCGAGCAGCAACTCGTTCCACGCCGCGATGAACCCGAGAAGGGCGGCCGGGACCACGCCGGGCAGCGAGACCGGAATGATCACGCTCCACAGCGTGCGCAGCGGACCCGCGCCGTCGATCTTGGCGGCCTCGTCGACCTCGGCCGGAATGGCCCGGAAGTGGCCCCACAGGATGTACACCATCAGCGGCAGCGCGAGCCCGATGTAGACGCCGGAGAGTCCGCTGTAGGTGTCCAGCAGGCCGAGCCTGTTGAGCAGTTGGTAGAGCGGGGTGACGATGGAAATCTGCGGGAACATCGACACCGCCAGCACCAGGGACATCACCGCTCCCTTGCCGGGCAGCGGCAGCCGCGCGATGGCAAAGGCGGCGAGTGTGGCCAGCGCCAGGGCGATCGCAGTCGAGGCGAGGTCGACGATCGCGCTGTTGACGATGTACGGGCCGAAGTTCTTGGCGACGAAGACGTTCTGGTAGTGCTCCAGCGTGCCCCCCGGGAAGGGGAGGAACTTCGGCGTGTCGCCGGAGAGTTCGCGGTCCGGCTGGAAGGAACTGACGGCCTGCCAGAGGAACGGGAAGAGCGACCAGACGACGATCCCGGCGATCAGCAGACCGAAGGCGGCCCGGCGGACCGGTGCCATGACCCGGGCACGGAGCGGGACGTTCGCCGGTGCGGACCGGGCGAGCAGCGTGGCCATGATCACTCCCCCTTTCTCAGCCGGTGGACGATGAACAGCCCGAACCCGGTGGCGATCAGTACTTCGGTGACGAACATCGCGGTCGCCATCGTCGAGCCGTAGCCGAGCTCCAGCCCGGAGAAGAGCGTCTTGTACGAGATGGTGGACATGGTCTCCGTACTGCTGGCGGGTCCTCCGGCGGTGAGGACGTACGGCAGGTCGAAGACCCGGAAGGCGTCGAGGGCACGCAGCAGGGCGGCGATCAGCAGGGAGGGCATGAGCAGCGGCATGCGCACCCGCCAGAAGTACTGCCAGGTGGAGGCGCCGTCGATGCGGGCGGCCTCGCCCAGCCCGGCCGGGATCGTCTGCAGTCCGGCAAGCAGGAGCAGCGCCATGAAGGGCGTCGTCTTCCAGATGTCGGCGAGCATCAGGGTCGGCAGGGCCAGGGAGGGGGCACCGAGGAAGTTGACGTTGTGGTCGATGAGGTGGAGCTGCTTCAGGACGTAGTTGACCAGGCCGTTCTGTCCGTCGAAGAGCCAGCCGAACATCCGCGAGGTGACGACGGTGGGGATGGCCCAGGGGACCAGGACGGCGGCCCGTACGAACCCACGGCCGCGGAACGATGTGTGGAGGGCGAGCGCGATGATCAGCCCGAGCACCGTCTCGGCGGCCGTGGTGACCGCGGTGAACTCGATGGTCTGCCGCCACGCCTTCCAGAACACCTCGTCGTTGAAGAGGCGCTGGAGGTTGTCCAGCCCGGTGAATCTGTCGTTCTGCGTCTGCAGGCTCGTGTCGCGGAAGGACAGCCACAGCGTCTTGAGCACGGGGTAGAGGGAGACGGCGAGCACGCTGAGCAGCATGGGCGCGGCCAGCCCCAAGGCGATCAGGACGTCCTTGCGGTCGTGCCCGATCCGGGGCTTCCGTCCGAGCCGGTCCGCCGTGCTGCCCGAGCGGTCGGTCGGTCCGGCGTCCGCCCGCGACCGCCTGTGCCGCGCCGCCCCGGTGGCGGCGAAGGGTGCGGTGATGCGCTGGGCCATATCAGCTGCCCAGAATCTGCTCGATCTGCGATTTCGCCGATGACAGGTTCTTGGCGACATCGCCCGAAGTCAGCGCGGCGGATACGGTGGTCTGCAGGGCGAGGGAGACCTTGGGGTACTTCGGGGTCTTGGGGCGGGGCGTGCCCCCGGTGAAGATGTCCTTCAGCGTCACCATGAACGGATTGGCCTTTGCCAGCTTCGGATCGTCGAAGACGGCCGGACGGCTCGGCGCGAGCCCGAGCCCGGTGGCGAACTCCAGCTGGGTCTTCGGACTGGACATCCAGGTCAGGAAGTCCATCGCCGCGCTCTTGTTCTTGCTGGCCGCGTTCAGGCCGAACTGGTAGCCGCCGAGGCACGCGGTGCTCCTGCCGCCGGGGAAGGCGGGCAGTTTGGCCGTCCCGACCTTGCCGGCGACCTTGGAGGTGGACTTGTCCTGGGCGATGCCCCACACATAGGACCAGTTGCGCAGGAACGCGGCCCGCCCCCCGGTGAACGGCATCCGGCTGGGCTCCTCGTCCCAGGACAGCACGTCCTTGGGGGTGATGTGGTACCTGCCGAAGGTGTCGGCCATGAACTGGACGGCCTCGACGGTCTTGGGGTCGGCGATGGTGACCTTCTTACCGTCCGGACCGAGGATCGATCCGCCGTTGGAGCCGACGAACTCGACGAGGTCGCAGACGAGCACCTCGGCCTGTTTGGCCTGCCAGTTGAAACCGCTTGCGACTTTGTTCCCGTCCATGAGCTTCTTTGCCGCGGTGCGCAGCTCGTCCCAGGTCGTGGGGACGTCGATACCGGCGTCGTCGAGCAGATCCTTGCGGTAGTACAGCATCCCGGAGTCGAGGTACCAGGGCAGCGCGACCAGCTTGTCGTCGTAGGTGCACGCGTCGATGGCGCCGGGGAAGTACTTCGCGCGTTCCGCGCTGTCGACGTAACCGTCCATCGGGGCGGCCCATCCGGCGCCGGCGAACTCCGATATCCATACGATGTCCTGGGTGAATACGTCCAGGCTCGCGTCACGGCGGGAGAGCGACTGGACGAGTTGCTGGTGCACCTCGGTGGACTGGCTCGGGGTCGGCAGCTCGCGGTAGTTCACGTGGACCTTGCTCTGCGAGGCGTTGTACGCGTCGACGATCTGCTTCATGGACTTCTTGGCGAAGAACTTGGCGCTCGCGAAGGTGATGGTGGTCTTACCGCCGCTGGTCTTGCCCGACCCGCCGCCACAGGCGGTGAGAGCCGGGAGAGCGGCACCGGCGAGGAGGGCGCCCCCCGCGCCCTTGACGAATATGCGGCGAGAGGGCTGGGAGCCCTGCGGATTCGGAGGGGCTGCGGACATCGGGGACTCCTCGTTTGAGAAGGGACACTGGTCCGGAGAGCGAGGACGCTGCTGCGTTTTCTTGCCGTTCTCTTCAGCTCTCTGCTGAGGTGCCCGAAAGCTACGGCCGTGTTACTCGCTAGGTCAAGGGAGGTGACGCGAAGAGTTGCATCAAAGCGCAGACAAGCGCGTAGAGTGCCGCTAGGTTGCTCGCCGGAGGTGGCCAGTGGCAGAGAAGACATCGGGCCCTGAGCAGGGCAATGACGCCGTGCTCCCACGGCGCAGACGGGCACTGCTCACGGAGTTCGTCAACGATCGCGGGCAGGCCACGGTGGCGGAACTGGCCGAGGCGTTCAGTGTCTCGGCCGACACGGTGCGGCGCGACCTCGACTGGCTGGCCGCGCAGGGCGCGATCGCCCGCACCTACGGCGGAGCGGTCACACTGGCCGATCTCGCCTCGGCCGATACCGTCTTCTCCGCCCGCGCCTCACTCAACGGCGACGCCAAGAAGGCCATAGGCCAGGCGGCCGCCGACTGCGTCGCCGACGGTGAGACGGTACTGCTCAACGGCGGTACGACAACCCTGGCGGTGGCTCGGGCCCTGGGCGCGCGGCAGGACCTCACGATCGTCACCAACAACATCCGGGTCCCCGGGGAGATCCCCGCGTCCGCCGTACGCGACCTCTATCTGATCGGCGGTGCCTGCCGGCTCGCCTCGAACGTCACGATCGGCCCCATCGCCTTCCCGCACACGGCCGGCATGAGCGTGGATGTCGCGATCATCGGCGTCGGAGGGCTGTCGGCGCAGGCCGGGCTGTCGACGTCGAACCTGCCCGAAGCGCAGATGATGGCCGAGATGCTGCACGCGGCCCATCGCACGATCGTCGTGGTCGATTCATCCAAGTTCGGCAGGAATGCCTTCGCTCATATCGCCGGACTCGACGCGATCTCCCACCTCGTCTGCGACAAGGCCCCGCAGGGCGACCTCGCCGACGCGCTGGCGGCGGCGGGTGTGCGGGTCATCGTCACCGGCGCCGAGTGACGACCGCGGTGGGCCCGGACCACCACGACCCCGGAGAACGAGGTCATCATGGTCCGGGATTTACCGTCGGCCGGTTCGCCTCCGTAACGGCACACCTCCGCTCGCCCGGAGAGACCGGCGCCGCAGTCGTCGAGCAGGGCTCTCCCGCCTCGTGCAACCACGGCGTCGCCGATGAAACTGACCAAGACCGGCGAAGTCGTAGTCGCGGCGATCCACGCCGCGGGGGCCGAGCACGCCGCCAAGGGCGGCTACACCAAGGTCGAGGTCGGTGGCAGAGGCCACGCTGAAGCGGCATCGCGGATGGAGACGGCGCGCGTTCTCGATCACGCGAGGAGAAAGATCGGCTCTGGCGACACCCTGCCCATCCCAGTCTTGAGCGCGACTCTGGACAACAGCGTCACCGCAGCATTCCAATGGACCCGCCGGGCTGCTCGCAGCCGGAACACCCACCTTATGGGAGAGCTGCGGGTGACACGGGTCTGTCCAGTGAACGGCGTCTGTGGAGATGTCCGGGTTCAAGCGGAGAGCGGAGGGACCATGGCCGAGATTCCGGGGCGCTCAGTAACGAGCAAGGTCGTCGCGCTTTTCGACGCCTTCGGCCCTGACTCCCCTGAGCTCACCCTCAACGAGCTCAGCGCCCGCACCGGGCTGCCCCTGTCGACGGCGCACCGGCTGGCCACCGAGCTCGTCGCGTGGGGCGGACTGGAGCGCTGTGACGGTGCCGGCTACCGGGTCGGGCTACGCATGTGGGAGCTCGGATCGCTCGCCCCTCGCGGCGAGTCGCTGCGCGACGTCGCCCTCTCGGTCATGCAGGACCTGTTCGAGGGGACCAAGGAGAACGTTCATCTCGCCGTCTGTCAGGACAGTCAGGCGCTCTACATAGAGAAGATCTCCGGGGCCGGTGCGCTGCTGGTGAAGTCGCGCCGCGGCGGGCGCCTGCCGCTGCACGCCACCGGGGTCGGCAAGGTGCTGCTGGCTCATGCGCCCAAAGAGGTGCAGGCCAATGTGCTGGCGGGGCCACTGGCGCGCTTCACCCGACACACCATCGTCGAACCCGGCCGGCTCGTCCGGGTCCTCGACGACGTACGCGGGACGGGCGTCGCCTTCGCCTACGAGGAGCTCACACTCGGGTCGCTGTCGGTCGCAGCGCCCATTCGAGACGCCTCGGGAGCGGTTGTCGCAGCACTCGATGTCGTCCTGCACACCACTGGCGGACGCCCGGAACGGCTGGCGCCCGCCGTGCGCACCGCCGCCATCTCCATTTCCCGCGCGCTACGTGACCAGCAGATTCGCTCCCATCCCTGACTTTTCCGCCCTGCACTCCCGCTCAATGGGAACGCAGGCTTTCGCCGCACCTGCCGCGGCCGCGACTGTGACCTTTGCCACCGAACGGGAAGGTCACCCATGACTGGCAGTACACCGGACACCGAGGGCGCGGTCCCCACCACGGAGCAGCAGCACGAGATCGACCATTACCTGCAGACGTACCGCGAGATGGCGGGCTTCGTGCCACCACGCATCCAGGCCCGTTTCGACAGCCTGGGCCGGACGAACCCGGAGCTGCTGCTCGCGCAGGAGAAGGTCCGCAACCTCGTCACCTACACCGATGTGCTGGATCAGAAGACCGTCCAGCTGATCCTGTTCGCCGTGCTGGCGGTGCAGCTGCGGGACGCGGCGAAGATCCACGGACATGCGGCCCGGCGGGCCGGGGCGAGCTGGGAAGAGCTGCAGGCTGCGATCAACCTCGCCTACCTCTTCGGTGGGGTCTCGATCGCCAATCACGCGCCGTCCATCCTGGAGGGCGTGGCCGAGCTGGAAGCCAAGGCCATCGCTGAGGAAGGCACGGTGCGATGAGCAGCCGCCCGGAGCCGATCTACGACATCGCCCAGCTCGGCCACGCCGAGCTGCGCACGCCCCGGCTCGAGGAGTCCGTCGCGTTCTTCACCGAGGTCTACGGGCTGACCCTCGTCGGCGAGGACCCCGGTCGGGCGCACCTGCGTGCCTGGAACGACGACGTCCTGACCTCACTCACTCTGACGGGCGCCCCCGAGGCCGGCCTGGGCCACGTCGCGTGGCGGGCGACCAGCCCGCAGGCCCTTGAGCGACGCGTCGCCGCGCTGGAGAAGCACGGCGTCGAGGGCACCTGGCATGACGGCGACTTCGGCCACGGCAAGGCCTACCGCTATACCGGCGTCGGCGGGCACATCCAGGAGGTGTACTTCGAGACCGAGAAGTACGTGCCGCCGCCCGGCGAGGCGCCGGCTCTTCCGAACCAGCCGCAGCGCTTCGCCCCCAAGGGCGCCGCTGCTGCGCGCATCGACCACATCAACCTGCTGGTGCCAAACGTCGCCGAGGCGAGCGGCTTCCAGCAGGAGGTCCTCGGGTTCAAGCTGCGTGAGCGGCTCGTCCCCGCCGGGGGCGACGAGGTCGGCGCTTGGCTGTCGGTCATGACGAAGGCCCACGACCTCGCGCTCACGAAAGAACCGGCCCCCACCACCGGACGGCTGCACCACCTGGCCTACGCCGTGCCCGAGACCTCGGATGTGATCCGCGCCGCCGATATCTTCCTCGAGAACGACGTGTTCATCGAGTTCGGTCCCGCCAAGCACTCGCGCACTCAAGGCTTCTTCCTCTACGTGTATGAGCCCGGCGGCAACCGCGTCGAGGTGTTCACCGGTGGGATCCACATCTTCGCGCCGGACTTCGAGACCGTCACATGGGACACCGAGTCGAAAGGCCGCGGCACCGCATGGGGCCTGGGCGTGCCGGAGTCGTTCCACACCCACGCGACCCCGCCGTTCGGAGGGGCGCCCGCGTGACCGGGCTGACCGCGAGCTACGTGACGCTGCACGGGGCCGGGTTCACCGATCCCGCGCGCACTCCTTTCGCCGCGCGGGCCGCCGCTGCCGCGAGGGCGGGATTCACCGGGATCGGTGTGCAGTTCGCCGACCTCGCGGCGCACGGCGGGGTCGGTGCCGTGCGCACCGTGGCCGCCGATGCCGGGCTCGCCGTCACCGAGGCCGAGTTCCTCGGTGGGTGGGCGCTCGCCGAGTCGGTTGCGGCGCCGTCGGACGCCGAGGTCACGCTCGCTGAGGCTGCGCGCGTCTGGGGGCCGCTCCGGGTCACCTCCGGCGAGTTCGCCGCCGGACCGGCCGATCCCGGACGCGCGGCCGACCGCCTCGCCGAGCTGGCTGCCCGGTTGGCCCCCCTGGGCGTCACCCTGGCGGTGGAGGCATTCGCCTGGGGCGCCCTGTGCGACTATCCCGCGGCACTCGACGTGGTCCGGCGCAGCGGAGCGCCGAACGCGGGGGTGATGATCGACGTCTGGCACTGGTTCGCCACCGGTGCCGACACCGCCGTGCTCCACGACATCGACGCCCGGGAAGTCGCCGGCGTCCAGCTCAACGACGGTCCCCGGGTCCGCCCGGACGACCCGGACATGCTGCACAAGGCCCGTTCGACCCGGTTACTGCCGGGCAGGGGTGAGCTTCCCGTCCGCGCGCTGGTCGCGGAGCTCCGCACCCTCGGCTACACCGGCCCCTGGTCGGTCGAGGTCAACGATCCGTGGTTCCGCGCCCTGCCGGTCGACGAGGCCGCCCGGCAGGCCTTCGATTCCGCCACCGCCGTTCTCAACGGCTGATCCGCGGACCTCCGCCTCGCTCCGGCGTGAATCTGTCACACATTCCAGCTCGAACCTGACACAAGGAAGTGTCTCGTGTCCCATACGAAGACAACGGGCCAAACACCCCGGAAGGCCGCGCTCGCGTCTTTCCTGGGCAGCATGGTCGAGTATTACGACTTCTTCATTTACGGATCGGCATCGGCGCTGGTCTTCAGCCATGTGTTCTTCCCTGACGCCGGCGCGGCCACCGGCACGCTGGCCGCGCTGGCGACCTTCGCGGTCGCCTACATCGCCCGGCCGATCGGCTCGTTCTTCCTCGGCCACTTCGGCGACCGGATCGGCCGCAAGCGCGTCCTGATCTTCACGCTGGCCACCATGGGCGGTTCGACCTTCCTGATCGGCTGCCTTCCCAGCTACTCCGTCATCGGCGTCTGGGCACCGATCCTGCTGGTGCTGTGCCGCGTGGCGCAGGGGTTCTCCGCCGCAGGCGAGCAGAGCGGCGCGAGCTCGATGACCCTGGAGCATTCTCCCGAGGGCAGGCGCGGCTACTTCACCAGCTTCACTCTCTCCGGGACCCAGGCCGGGCTGGTCGTGGCGACACTGGCCTTCATCCCGGTCGCGGCCCTGCCGACCGAGGCCCTCTATTCCTGGGGCTGGCGGGTGCCGTTCTGGGCCAGCGCCATCGTAGTGGTCGTGGCGATGTTCGTGCGTCGCACGCTGGAGGAGCCGCCCGCGTTCGAGGAAATGAAGGAAAGTCAGGAGGTCGTCAAGTTCCCGCTGATGGTCTTCATTCGCCACTACTGGGGCTCGTTCCTCCGGATCGTCGTCTGCCACCTCTACGGCACGATCTCCACCACCGTGACCGTGTTCGGCCTGGGGTACGCGGTGGATCAGTGGGACATCTCGCGCTCCTCGATGCTGTGGACGATCGTGATCTCCAACATCGGCCAGGTCGTCACGATCCCGTTGTGGGCCAGGCTGTCGGACAAGATCGGCCGCCGCCCGGTGTTCGCCGCGGGCGCCCTGGGCTGCGCCGCGTCGGTGTTCGTCTACTTCTGGGCCATCACGACCTCGAACTGGTCACTCGTCGTGCTCGCCTCGGTCCTGCTGGGCTCGGTGTGCTACGCCGCGCCGAACGGCGTCTGGCCGTCCCTGTACGCGGAGATGTTCGACGCCCGGGTCCGCTACACCGGCATGGCTGTCTCGACCCAGTTCGCCAACGTGCCCCAGGGCTTCCTGCCCACCATCGCCGCGCTCATGATCGGCACAGGTACCTTCGGCTGGGTCCCGCTCGCGATCCTGCTCGCCGTGCTCTGTCTGCTCGCCGCGGCCGCGAGCCTCGCGGGCCCCGAGACCGCTCACGTGCCGCTCGACCAGCTGGGACACACCTCCCGTCCAGCCGCAGAGACCCCCGCCGCCCGTCTGACCACCACCACCTGAGGAGCCGCCGTGCGACACGGTCGCCTGCTGATCCTGAATGGCCCGAACCTGAACATGCTCGGGACCCGTGAGCCCGCCCTCTACGGCACCGACACCCTCGCCGACGTCGAGCGCATCACCGCGCAACGCGCCGAGGCGCTCGGATACAAAGCCGATTTCCTGCAGAGCAACTGGGAAGGCGCGCTCATCGACCGGCTCCACGAAGCCCGCGGAGTCACGGACGGCGTCGTGATCAACCCGGGCGCGNTGCTCGCCTCCGAACTGCTCATCGCCGAGGTACACATCACCAACGTGCACAAGCGCGAGGACTTCCGGCACCACTCCTACGTCTCCGACATCGCCGAAGCCGTCTTCGTCGGCGCCGGAATCCAGGGCTACATCTACGCCGTGGAGACGCTGCACCGTGCCCTCGAACGGAGGGACACCCCATGAGCGCGCTGCGGATCGGCATCGTCGGAACCGGGAGGATCGCCGTCAACCACGCCATGGCGCTGCAGGCGATCCCCGGTGTCGACCTGGTGGGCGTCAGCGACGTCGAACCCGACCGTGCGGCGGCCTTCGCCGCACGGTTCGGGATTGCCAGCCATGACCCGGACCCGGAGAGTTTCCTGTCGTCCGGGCTGGACGCGATCACCGTGTGCACCCCGCACCCCTCGCACGAGCGAGTGGTGGTCGCCGCCGCCCGGCACGGTCTGCACGTGCTGTGCGAGAAGCCGATTGCGGTGACCCTCGCCGAGGCCGACCGCATGGTCACGGCCATGGAAGAGGCGGGCGTCCGGTTCGGTGTGCTGTTCCAGCGCCGCTTCTGGCCCTCGGCGGCGCGCCTGCGCGCGGCGATCGACGAGGGCAGGCTCGGCCCGCCGATCGTGGGGACGGTGACCATGCGCTGGGGCCGCGACGCCGAGTACTACGCCGAGCCGTGGCGCGGCCGCTGGGACACCGAGGGCGGCGGAGCCCTCCTCAACCAGGGCATCCACTACGTCGACCTGCTCCAGTGGTACCTCGGCACACCGGTACGGGTGTACGGCGCGATCCGCACCCTCAAACACGGCGACTGCATCGAGGTCGAGGACACCGCGGTGGCGACCGTGGAGTTCGCCTCGGGCGCGGTCGCCACGATCCAGGCGGGCACGACGTTCGCCCCGGGGCTCGGCACCACGGTGTTCGTGTCGGACGCGGCAGGCCAGGCCGCGACTGTCACGGAGTACCCGGAAGGCACCGGGCACACCGATCTGTGGACGGTGAAGGGCGAGGAGGCGTACCGGCAACTGCTCTCCACCGGGATCGACGCCGATCCGCCGCTCAGCCGGATCCACGAGGACCTCATGCCTTTCCACCGCGAGCAGATCACCGAGTTCGTGACCGCCGTCCGTGAAGGCCGCGATCCGCTCGTCACCGGGCGGGACGCGCGCACCGCACTGGCGGTGGTACTGGCGATCTACGAGTCGTCGCGAACCGGCCTCCCGGTGGATCTGACGTAACCGGCCGGGTCCCGCGCGAACCCTACGTGTGGGGCAGGTCCACCGGCACCGCCACCACAGCGCCCGAGGAGCACACCGTATGACCGACACGACCACCAAGGCCCGCGCCCTCTACGAGGCCCGGCGCACCCGTATCGCGATCGAGCCGTTCACCGACGCCGAACCCGGCTTCGGCGTGCACGACGGCTATGCCGTCCAGGAGAGTTCGTGCTGCTGATCCTCAATGGCCCGAACCTGAACATGCTCGGGACCCGTGAGCCCGCCCTCTACGGCGCCGACACCCTCGCCGACGTCGAGCGCATCACCGCGCAACGCGCCGAGGCGCTCGGATACAAAGCCGACTTCTTGCAGAGCAACTGGGAAGGCGCGCTCATCGACCGGCTCCACGAGGCGCGCGGGGGCACGGACGGCGTCGTGATCAACCCGGGCGCGTTCACCCACACGTCCGTGGCACTGCGCGACGCGCTGCTCGCCTCCGAACTGCTCATCGCCGAGGTGCACATCACCAACGTGCACAAGCGCGAGGCGTTCCGGCACCACTCCTACGTCTCCGACATCGCCGAAGCCGTCTTCGTCGGCGCCGGAATCCAGGGCTACATCTACGCGGTCGAGGCGCTGGACCGTGCCCTCGTACGGAAGGACGCACTATGAGCACGCTGCGGACCGGCATCATCGGAACCGGGATCGCCGTCAACCACGCCGCCGCGCTTCAGGCGATCCCCGGTGTCGACCTGGTGGGCGTCGACGACATCGAGCCCGTGCTCGCCTCGGCCGACCCCGAGGGGGAATCGTGACGACTGTGCTGACGGGCCTGATCGGAAGCGGGATCGGGTTCTCGCTGTCCCCTGCGATGCACGAGCGGGAGGCTGCGGTCCTCGGCCTTGAGCTGCGCTACGACCTGTGGGACCTCCAGGCCCTGGGGGCCTCTCCGGGCGATGTCGGCGACCTGCTGCTGCGAGCCAGGGATGCCGGCTACCGGGGCCTCAACATCACCCATCCCTGCAAACAGCTGGTCCTCGCGCACCTGGACACCCTGTCCCCTGATGCGGCGGCGATCGGCGCGGTGAACACCGTGGTCATCGGTGAGGACGGCTTCGCGGGCCACAACACCGACTGGACCGGCTTCCGGCGCGGCCTCGTCGACGGGCTCGCGGGCGCCCCGCTGGACCGGGTCGTCCTCGTCGGCGCGGGCGGGGCGGGCGCCGCGGCAGCCTACGCGCTGCTCGACCTGGGTACTGAGCGACTCGACGTCGTCGACGCCGACCCGGACCGGGCGGCTCGTCTCGCCGCCGGCCTCGACCCGGACCGGGTCCGCGGTGGCAGACTCACCGAGCTCCCGACGCTGCTCGGACACGCGCACGGGGTCGTGCACGCAACCCCGGTCGGGATGGCTGGTCACCCCGGCCAGGCAGTGCCCGGCACCTGCCTGCGGCCCGACCTCTGGGTCGCCGAGATCGTGTTCCGGCCGCTCCACACCGCTCTGCTCGCGGCCGCCGCCGAGGCGGGCGCGGCCTTCCTCGACGGCGGCCGGATGAACGCCCACCAGGCCGCCGATGCCTTCCGGCTGTTCACCGGCCTGGAGCCGGATCCCTCGCGGATGTACGCCCACCTGCGCGAACTCGTCGCCCCTGAAGTCTCCCGCGCTCCGCTGAGCGGGGCGCTCTCCCCCCACCCGACCGAGAGGATGTGACGGTCCCACCATGGGACAGCAGAAGATCTCGGCGGCCATAGTCGGCCCCGGGAACATAGGTACCGACCTGCTGGCGAAGCTCGCCCACAGCCCGGTGATCGACGTCCGGTATGTCGTGGGCATCGTCGAGTCCGACGGTCTGGCCCGCGCCCGTGCCCGTGGCATCGAGGCCAGCGCGGAGGGGGTGGACTGGCTGCTCCGGCAGGATCCGCTCCCGCAGATCGTGTTCGAGGCGACCTCGGCCAAGGCCCACGCCGCCAGCGCCCCGCGCTACGCGGAAGCGGGCGTCCAGGCTGTCGACCTCACCCCGGCGCACCTGGGCCCCATGGTCTCGCCGGCCGTCAACGGCGCCGACCACATCGCGTCGCCCAACATCTCGATGATCACCTGCGGCGGCCAGGCCACCATCCCGATCGTGCACGCCGTCTCCCGGATCACACCGGTGCCCTATGCGGAGATCGTCGCATCCATCGCCTCCCGCTCGGCGGGTGCGGGCACCCGCGCGAACATCGACGAGTTCACGCGCACCACCGGGCAGGCCGTGGCCGAAGTCGGTGGCGCCACCCGCGGCAAGGCGATCATCATCCTCAACCCGGTCGAGCCGCCGATGATCATGCGGGACACCGTGTTCTGCATGATCGGCGACGACGCCGACCGAGCAGCGATCACCGCCTCGGTCCACGAGATGGTCGCCGCGGTCCAGGAATACGTGCCCGGCTACACGCTGCGCGCCGAGCCCCAGTTCGACGAGCCGGCCGAGGCCTGGGGTGGGCACGCCCGGGTCGCGGTGTTCCTCGAGGTGAAGGGCAACGGCGACTACCTGCCGCCCTTCGCCGGGAACCTCGACATCATGACCGCCGCGGCCGCCCGGATCGGCGAGCTGATGGCCCGCGCCAAGCTGGAGGCCTCCGCATGACCCGCCCCGTGCTGCGCGACGACGTCCGCATCATCGACACCACCTTGCGCGACGGCAGCCACGCCGTGGCGCATCGCTTCACCGAAACCCAAGTCCGCGACACGGTCCGCGCGCTGGACGCCGCCGGGGTGGAGTGGATCGAGGTCAGCCACGGCGACGGCCTCGGCGGCTCCTCGTTCAACTACGGCTTCTCCGGCACCGACGAGATGAGCCTGATCAACGCCGCCCGCGAGGAGGCCCGCCGGGCGAAGATCGCCGTCCTGCTGGTCCCCGGCATCGGCACGGTCGACGACCTCAAACGTGCCCACGACGCCGGCGCCGAGATGGTCCGCGTGGCCACCCACTGCACCGAGGCCGACGTCTCCCCGCAGCATTTCGCCGTGGCCCGGGAGCTGGGCATGGAGACCGCCGGGTTCCTGATGATGGCCCACAAGACCGACCCGGAGAATCTGGCGAAGCAGGCCCGGATCATGGTCGACGCCGGCTGCCAGACACCGTATGTCACCGACTCCGCCGGCGCTCTGCTCATGGACGACGCGCGCGCTCGCTTCGAGGCCCTGGTCGCCGAGGTCGGTGACGAGGCCTGGGTCGGTTACCACGGTCACCAGAACATGAGTTTGGGCGTCGCGAACTCCGTGATCGCGCACGAGGCCGGCGTCCGCTACATCGACGGCTCACTGTGCGCACTCGGTGCCGGTGCGGGAAACTCCCCCACCGAGGTGCTCGGGGCGGTCTTCGACCGGCTCGGCATCGCGACCGGGCTCGACGCCGGGCTGCTGCTCGACGCTGCCGAAGAGGTCGTCCGGCCGTACCTGAGCCGGTGGCCGAAGATGGACCGCAACGCGATCGTGCAGGGCTGGGCAGGGGTCTACTCAAGCTTCCTGCTGCACGCCGAGCGCGCAGCCGAGCGGTACAAGGTCCCCGCGCACGCCATCTTGCGCCGCTGCGGCGAGCGCGGCTACGTCGGCGGCCAGGAGGACATGATCATCGACATCGCCATCGGGCTGGCCGAGGAGCAGACCACATGACCGATACGACGACCAAGGCCCACGCTCTCTACGAGGCCCGGCGCACGCGTACCGCGATCCCGCCGTTCACCGACGCCGAACCCGGTCTCGGCATGGACGACGGCTACGCCGTCCAGCAGGAGCTTGTGCGACTCCTGCTCGCCGACGGCGATCGGGTCGTGGGGCACAAAGTCGGGCTCACCGCTGCCCCGATGCGCAAGGCGCTCGGCATCGACACTCCCGATTACGGACCGGTTCTGGCCTCCACCGCCTACCGCGACGGGGACGCGGTCCCGCTCGACGCGTTCGTGGCACCCAAGGTCGAGGCCGAGATCGTCTTCGTTCTGGGCGACCGGCTCGAGGGCCCGGGTGTCACCGTGACCCAGGCCCGGGCCGCCATCGCGGGTGCCGTGGCCGGGATGGAGATCATCGACTCCAGGATCGCGGACTGGCGGATCAAACTCGCCGACACCGTCGCCGACCTGGCGTCGAACGGCGCCATGGCCACCTCGAGCCGCATCGTGCCTCTCGACGATGGTCCGAACGGCTGGGATCCCCGGCTGGTCGGGATGGTTCTGACCCGCAACGGCGAAGTGGTCGACACGGGCGCCGGCGCCGCCGCGCTGGGAGACCCGGTCGCCGTCGTCGCGTGGCTGGCGAACACCCTGGGCGAGCACGGAGTTGCCCTGGAGCCCGGGCACCTGATCCTGACGGGCGCGCTGCACGCGGCCCTTCCCATGAACCCGGGCGACGTGTTCCGGGCCGAATTCGACCGGCTGGGCCCGGTGACAGTGAGGATCGCATGAGCGTGAACGTAAGCGAGTTGGCCGCCCGGCTGAGCAAGGCCGTTGCGGATCGTACCGCCATCACCAAGCTGACCGACGAGTTCCCCGAACTCGACATCCCCACCGGCTATCGGGTGCAGCGCGAGCTGCGGTCCGCGACCGGACAGATCGCCGGCTGGAAGCTCGGGGTCACCTCGCGTGCCAAGCAGGCCCAGGTCGGGGTGGACAGCCCGATCTACGGCTTCCTGCCGGCCGCGGGGGCGGTGGACCTCGGCGAGCCACTGGACACCTCGGCGCTCATTCAGCCGCGCTGCGAGCCGGAGATCGTGTTCACTCTGGGTCGGGACCTCAAAGGCCCGCACGTCACCGCGGCCGATGTCGTCGCCGCGTCGTCGGGGGTCGCCGTCGGTATCGAGGTCCTCGACTCCCGATTCGTGGACTACGGCTTCACCATGGCCGACGTTGTCGCGGACAACACCTCGGCGAGCCGGTTCGTCGTCGGGGTGCCCGTCACAACGTCTGGGGTCGACCTGCGCCTGGTGGGCGTCCTCCTGGAGAAGAACGGTGAAGTGGTCGCGACCGCCGCTGGAGCGGCGTCGCTGGGCCACCCGGCAGCCGCGGTCGCCTGGCTCGTCCGGCAGCTCGCCGCCGAGGACGAAGGCCTGGCCGCCGGGCAGATCGTGCTCTCCGGCGGACTCACCGCCGCCGTCCCGGTCAGGCCCGGGGATGTCGTCACCGCGACCATCGATCGCCTCGGGTCAGTAGAGCTGGGCTGCCGGTGACCCAACGCCGCAAGCAGGGCGGGCGCGGCCTCACCGCCTGTCCTCCACCGCGAGACGCACCACCATGCGGTCGCTGAGCAGCACCGACAGGTCAGTGAGCGGTTCCTGCCGCCACATCAGGTGGACCAGCACCGGCAGCACGGCGATCGGATCGCCGGCCTCCTCGGCGCCTTCCAGCGGCAGTCCCGGGCCGCGAAGAACTCCCGCAGCCGTGTGGCGTTCGACGGGTCTGTCCGCCGCATTGCGCAACGCGCTGCGGGGCCGTGCCGGTTCGGGCACGGTCCGGTGTCCGTGCCACTGACGAAGCGCCGTCTCTCGCGGAAAGTACGTAGCACGGGTCGCGGCCCTGATCATCACCGGGGGGCGTTTCATCGGGTCGGGAGCCAGGTGTCGATGGCTGCGGCCAGTTCGTCGAGTCTGGTGAAGACGTGTCCGTTCATACCGGTGGCCCGTGCCGCCCGTACGTTCTCTTCGCGGTCGTCGACGAAGAGGAAGTCGGCGGGCGCGGCCTGCATGGAGACGACGCAGTGGTGGAACGTCGCTGGGTCTGGTTTCGCCGCATTGATCTTTCCGGAGAAGGCGACGTGGTCAAGGTGGTTCAGCCAGGGTTGTGCGGCCAGGAAGGCGTCCGCGTGGTCTGCGGGGATGTTGGACAGCAGGGCGACCTCGGCGACGTCCCGCAGGGACTGCACGTAGGCGACCATGCGGTGGTCGACGCGTGACCAGCTGTCGATGTCGGCGAGCCGCAGCTCCTCGATCGTGTCGGCGTCGACGGGAAGTGACAGCCACCGCAGCACGGCCGTCCAGTACTCGGGCGCGGACCACTGCGCGGCGTCGTAGGGCGGGCGGCAATCCCAATAGGCCTCGGCGAAGGCGTCCGCGGGTGCGGCGCACCGGGCGGCCATCTCCGCCAGGGCGCCCGGGCGTTGGTGGAGTGCGATGACCCCGAAGAGGTCGAACAGCACGATCCGTCGGTCGGTGGACATGGCGGCTCCTCCGGGGGCAGCGGTTTTCGGCTCTTCGGCTCAGGGGCGGGGATCCAGCACGCGGGCGAGTGAGTCGAGGGACGCCAGGGCGTCAGGGCCGGTGGGAGTGAGGACGACGCTGGTCGCGCCCGCTGCGTGGCGGGCTGTGATCGCTTCGCGTGCCTGGTCGGGGGTGCCGGCGATGCTCAGTTGGCGGACCCAGGCGGCGGGCATGGTCTGGGCGAATTGCCGGGCGTCGGCGCAGGCGGCGCGGTGTTCGCGCAGCCGCGCGGCGAACGGCAGGGGGTCGATGTGGGCGGCCCAGGCCGGCTCGCCGATGGCGGTCAGTCCGTCGCGGACGCGGGCGAGAGCGGCGTCCTCGTCGTCATCGACGGCGGCGGCGTCGTAGGTGACGACTTCGGGCGCGCTCGCATCGGAGATGCTGCACAGGTGCCGGAGTGAGGAGGCGATGTAGGCGGGGGCCGCGGGCTCGGCCAGGAGGAGCCCATCGGCCACCTCGCCCGCGGCTGCCTGCGATTTGGGACCGCGTACGCCGAGGACGACCGGGGGGACGATGTCGGGGGTCTCGGTGATGACGACGCCTTCGCAGCGCACATAGCGGCCGCCTGCCGGGCCGGGCTCGCCGCGTATGAGCAGGCGCAGCGCGGTCGTGTACTCCTTGATCAGCGTCAGGGGGCTGGTGGGCCAGGCTCCCGCCTGACGCATCCAGTCGGGCATGCCGTGGCCGATGCCGGCGATCAGGCGACCGGGGTAGAGCTGGGCGAGGGTGGCCAGTTCCATCGCGGCGAAGCACACGTTGCGGGCGCCGGCGGGCATGATGCCGATCCCGACGGTGATGCCGGTGGTGCTGGCGAGGACGGGGCCGGCCTGCGCGAGTCCGCCGCGCCAGCCGAGGTCCTCCACCACCCACACCTGGTCGAACCCCAGCTCTTCGGCTCGCCGCGCGTACGGCAGCACGTCCCGTACGGGCAGGTCGCGGGGAAGCATGATCCCGACACGGCCGCGAGCGGGGATGGTATCGGTCTCGGGCATCAAGGGCTCCTTCTGGTGGCGGTGGGTTCTCCCCCACCGGTCTGGCGACCGGCCGGGGCGAGCGTGGGGGCCGGTGTGCGGCACACGGTGTCAGGTGCCGTGCCGCACAGGCGGTCAGTGGCTGCTCCGGGCCGGCTCGCGCATGCGGTGTGCCGGCTCGCGCGTGCGGTCGGATCCGGTGCGCGGGATTCGGGCGGCCGCAGCGGTGATGACGCACAGCAGGGTCAGCAGCACGAAGGCGTGGTCCAACGCCACGAGATGCGTCAGCCGGCCGATGACGGCGGGTCCGGGGAGCATGCCCAGGCAGCCGAGCCCGGCGATGCGGGAGACGTCGGCGCCGACGGCGGAGGCGTTGGCGTGCCCGACCGCGTTGAAGAGCTGAGGGTCGCAGCCGGACAGTCCCGTGCCGAACAACGCCCAGCCCGCGAACGCGGCAGTGCCCGCCCGCATCCGGGGATCTCGGGGCAGGCCGGGCAGTTCACCGCCGTGCCGCACAGGACGAAGCAGACGAAGTTCGCCACACGGGCGGACCGAAGCGGGCGTTCCATGTCGCCCACCATAACGAACGCACTTTGTGATGGGAAAGCCCATAAACGAACAGCTTGTTTGTTCGTTACGAGGTGATGTTCAATCGCGGTATGAGCAACGCAGGCCGACACAGACTGATCGCCCAGGCCGTCGGAGAGTCGGGAAGTGCCACGGTCCAGGAACTCGCCGCGCTGACCGGCACCTCGGAGATGACCATCCGGCGCGACCTCGACACACTGGCCGCCCACGGCGTCCTCGAACGCGTCCGCGGCGGGGCACGCACCCTGCTGCTCAGGGGCGAGGAGCCGCCCTTCGCGCTGCGCGCCCACGAAGCCATCGACGCCAAGCGCCGGATCGCGGCCGAGGTGTCCTCGCTCATCGCCGACGGCGAGTCCGTCCTCCTCGACAGCGGCACCACCTGCCTGGAGGTCGCCCGTCTGCTGCGTGGCCGGCAGGTCACCGTGATGCCCCTGTCGTTGCAGGCAATTCACGTACTCAGCGACGCCCCGGGTCCGACCACGCTGATGGTGCCGGGCGGACGGCCCCGCACCGCCGAGGGGGCCCTGACCGGCCCCCTCGCGCTCGCCTCCCTGGCGGCACTGCGCTTCGACACCGCGGTCATCGGCTGCTGCGGCCTGAGCGCGGCCGAGGGCTTGACCGCCTACGACCTCGACGACGCGGCGGTGAAGAAGGCCGGCATCGCCTCCGCGCGCCGCATCATCGTCGCCGCGGACGGCAGCAAACTGGGCCACACCGCCTACGCCCACGTCGGCCCCTCCACGCTCCTCAACACCCTCGTCACCGACACCACGGCACCTGCCGACGAGGTGACCGCGCTCGAAAGCGGCGGCACCGTCGTCAAGACCGCCTGACAAGTCGACAACGCGGGCTACATGTCGATCCGCGGTGGCCAGCGCAAGCAGACCTCCCGCCGCATGGGCACGGAGTTCCACGGGAACGTGTCAGGCGACACGCCGTATCAAGCGCAGCGCCGCCGCTGGCCTCCCCCGGCAACACGAAGCACGCACGGAGAATGGCGACCGATGGGATCCGGCACGACCACGCGCGCCCGGGACAGTGCGCCTGGACGGTAGAGGTCCGCCGCTACGCGCACGGGCAGCATCCGGTGTGCCAGCGCTGTGGCACCCCCCATCGGCACCGGAGCGTCGGCAGTCCGGGCGGCCGTAGTGCCTCACCTGGCTTACCACGCCCTCTCAGTCGGCGCCGTGGAGCGCTGCGGTAGGCGACGCGAAAGCGGTCACGAGTGCCCGTCCCGCGTTCAGTCACCGTGGGGCCGATGGCCGTTGTCCGCGCGCGGAGGGGAGGGCCCTGCCCGGCGCCGTCGGTGCGCTACGGCCTTCGGCACGCCCGGAGCGGGGCGGCTGCCCGCGGTCGGCTGGGGGCGAGGCGTGAGTGTCGGTGCGGACGTCACGGCCGCCACCGGGAACCTCCGGCAGGGCCTGCAAGCAAGCTGGACGTCGCCACCGGGGCCCCGGCGTGCGGCCGTTCCTGAGCGCCGTCGCGCTTGGGCCGCGTGGAGGGCCCCCGGAGCCTGCCGCGCCTACACCTATGTGTCCGGGTGCTCGGACTCGTCAGCCGCGCCGGGCAGTTGGGTCAGGTGCCGGTGCAGGACGGCCCGGATGATGTCCGGACTCAGGCGGTCGGGGTGGAGTGTCGCACCGAGGGCGAGTCCGTCGAGTACCGCGGCGAGATGCTCCGTCGCCACCGGATCGTCCACGCCCAGACGGTGCAGCAGGCGCCCGGCGACGTCCCGCAGCCCGTCGTGGAGTTCGGCGGCGATCTCGCCCAGGGCGGGGTCGGTGCGGGCAGCCGCGACGAAGTCCAGCCAGACCGCGGTCTCCTCGGCGCGCGCCGCGTCGAACGGCAGGAACTGGCCCACCACCTCCTGCGCCACCAGGCACGGGTCGTCCCCGGGGTGCCGCCGCTCCCGCTGGGCCGCCACTCGGACGTCCACCCGGCGCACCATCTCGCGGGCCGCGGCCATCAGGAGCTCGCGGTGGCTGGCGAAGTAGTGCCGTACGGACCCGACGGCGAGGCCGGCCTCGGCGGCGACGTTCCGGAGAGTGGCCTGCTGGATGCCGCCGCGGGCCACCACCCGGAAGACGGCGTCCACGACCTCGCGGCGGCGCTCCTCGGGATCCACCATCTTTGGCATCCGGCTTTTATAGCACGACCGTGCTACGTTTTATTTAGCACGAAGATGCTAAAAAGATTGGACGGACGGACGCCGCAGACCGCCGTCCCGGTGACCAGGATCAAGGAGAAGCCGTGGACCCCTCGGAGCCGACCTCTTCGCCGTCAGTACCGCAGCCGGCCCGGCCGTCGGCGCCCGCGCGCCGGCGCCGCCTCGGCCGCCTGGCCCGCTTGGCCCTCGACCTGGGCATCTCTCCCCTTGCGTACTACGGCTGCCTCGTCGCGGGTGTGGCCACACTCCCCGCGCTCCTGACCGCGACCGGAGTGGCGGCCCTCTGGCTCGCCGCCACCGTCCTGCACGACCGGCGTGCCGACGGCCTGGCCCTTGCCATGCTCCTCATGTACGGATTGTCGGCCGCCTTCGCCGCCGTGACCTCCCAACCCCAGCCGCTGCTCCTGCGTGACCCACTGATCAGCGCCCTCGCCGGATCGGTGTTCCTCATAAGCTGCCTCACCGCCACGCCCGCCACCGCCTATCTGGCCGGCAGGCTGCACGGTCAACCGCCGCACGAGCCGATCCTGCTCCGCGCGCACCGCACCGAGACGTTGGTGTGCGGTGCCGGACTCATGGCAGAGGCCGTGGCACGTGTGCTGCTCGTGCTGACCCTGCCGGTGTCCACGGCCGCCTCGCTCACGCCACCGCTGGAATTCGCCGTCCTCATCCCGCTCGTCGTGTGGATGACCCGCCACCGCAGGAACGCGCGCACCCGTATCACCGCCCGAGTGCCTTCGCGGGACCCCGAGCCCGCGCCGCCATCGGTCGCCTTCGTCCTCGAACGCCACCGCGGGGGCGCGCGATGAGGACCGTGGACAGCACGCCCACCGCGGACGGCTTCCGCATGCCGGCGGAATGGGAGCCGCACGACGGATGCTGGATGGCGTGGCCGCAGAACGGTTACGTCTGGCGCGACGGAGCCCGCCCCGCGCAGCGTGCCCTCGCCGCCCTCGCCAACGCCGTCGCGGACACCGGGGAGGCAGTCACCGTCACGGTCACCGGCGACCAGTACGCACACGCCCGCTCCCGCCTCGACTCCCGCGTCCGCGTGGTGGAGACGACCAGTTGGCTGGGCTGGGCCCGGGACATCGCCCCCACCTTCGTGGTCGACGGCACCGGGCGGCGCCGCGGCGTGGACTTCGCCTTCAACGGCTACGGCAACCGCTATCCGTACTGGGCCACCGACGACCAGTACGCCCAAAGGGTGCTCGACCTCACCGACACCGACCGCTACCGCGCCCCGCTCGTGCTGGAGGGCGGCTCCTTCCACGTCGACGGGCAGGGAACCGCCCTCGTCACGGCCGAGACCCTGCTCGACCCCGCCCGCAACGACGTCCCCTCACGCACCGCCATGCATCACCTCATGGCCGCCTACCTCGGAGTGACCCGCACCGTGTGGATCGAGTGGGGCCTCGCCGACGACGGCACGCGCGGCCATGTGGACAACATCGCGTGCTTCGCCGCCCCCGGGGTGGTCTGTCTGGCCTGGACCGACGACACGAGTGACCCCCAGTACGAGCGCAGCGCACGCGCCCTGGAAGACCTGAGAAACGTCCAGGACGCCAGAGGCCGCACCCTCCGGGTGGAGAAACTGCCGCTGCCCGGCCCGCTGTACGCCACCGAGGCCGAGCTTCGAGGCATCGACCGTCACGGCGTCCCGACCGCCGGCACCGTGCCACGCCCCCGGCTCGCCGCCTCCTACACCAACTTCTACGCAACGCAGGACCACCTCTTCGTCCCCCTGCTCGACCCCGAACACGACGACGAGGCCCTCGCCCACCTCGCCAGGATCCACCCGCACCACACAGTCGTCGGCCTCCCCACCCGCGAACTCCTCCTCGGCGGCGGCAACATCCACTGCGCCACCCAGCAGATACCGAGCAGCGGTGCGGTGGCGACGGGGCCTGGCAGTGGGGCCGGGCGGCGCCCACGATCGAACCATTCGTACGCCAGGAATCCCGTCGAACACTCTGTCCGGTGACCGAGTCGGCGCGGGGCGCGCGTCGCCTCGCACGCCGGACGGGACGGCTCCGGACGTGATCACGGGTCGGCACACCAGGACGCCGACACCCCGGGTGAGGCGTCCCGCCACCATTGCCGGGCGTCGCAGCCAGCCCGCGATCTACTCCGGAGACCAGCACAGAGCCGGCTTGGCCTCCACCAGCGCGCGGAGCGGACGGTCGGGCGAGCTCGGCCGGCTTGGGCCGACGCCACGCGCAAAGGCGGTCGCATCGGCGGACATGGCACGGTAGCGGTCCCGGCCGCCGCTGCGCACCATCTCCCGGGAGACGGTCGGCGGCGATCTCCCCAGCCGCCTGGCCAACTGCCGGGCAATCATGAAGCCGCCTGCTTGCCCTGCGGATCGCCCGCGAGCGCAAGCACACCGGCCGAGGCCGGTGCCACCATGTCGAGCGCCTGCTCCGGTGTCCGGGCCACGCGCAGGATGCCGGCGTCGCGTACGAAACCCCTTCTCTCCAGCCGCTCGACGTAGTTGAGCAAGGGCAGCCAGTCGTCGTCCACGTCCAAGAGCACGAGGGGACCGACGTCCTGCCCGAGTGCGGCCATGGACACCACTTCGAGCACCTCGTCGAGCGTGCCGTAGCCGCCCGGAAGCGCGACGAAGGCGTCCGCGCGGTCGATCATGACGCGCTTGCGTTCCAGGAGATCCTCCGTGAGTACTATCTGCTGTGGCGGCAGGTGGTCGTTCATCTCCTTGGCGCGCAGGAACTCCGGGATGACCCCGAGGATCGGCGCACCGCCCTCGGCGGCACCGCGCGCCACCGCGCCCATCAGGCCGGACCCGCCCGCCCCGTAGACCAGCCGGTGGCCGCGGGCGGCCAGGCCGGCGCCGAGCACGGTGGCGGCCTGGACGTACCGGTCCGACGGTCCCGTGGAGAAGCCGCAGAAGACTCCGAGCGCCAGGGAGCTTTCAGAGGTATCCATAACTGAGCCAGCCTCCGTCGACGACCACGGTCTGGCCGTTTATGTAGTCGGCCGCAGGGGAGGCCAGGAACAGGACGGGTCCGACGATGTCGGCCGGCCGGCCGCGCCGGCCGGAGGGGATGCGCCCGACGATGGCGTCCTCGTCGAGCGCGGCCGGATGCGGGGTCTCGATGCGGATCATGCCGGGGGCGACCGCGTTGACATTGACGTTGCGCGCCGCCCACTCCACCCCCAGGCTGCGGGTCAGCTGGAGTACGCCGCCCTTGCTCGCGGCGTACAGCGCCCGTTCCGGGAAAGCGGTGTAGGACAACAGCGAGCAGAAGTTGACGACCTTGCCATGGCCTTGCTCGAGCAGGTGCCTGCCGAAGATCTTGCAGGCCAGGAACGTGCCCATGACGTTGGTTTCCAGCAGGGTCCGCGCGGATTCCGCCGGAAACCCGGCAGTGGGCCCGAGATTGAAGACGCCTGCGGCGTTGACGAGGACGTCCACGCCGCCGAACCTCTGGACCACCCGCTCGGCCGCCTCGCCCAGCGCCGCCTCGTCCGCGACATCCACGGCCACGGCTACGCTCTCGGCGCCGAGTTCCTCGATCTCGCCTGCCACCGACTCCACCTGGGACCCGGTGCGGGCCAGCACCGCGACCCGCGCGCCGTGGGCCGCGAAGCCGAGGGCGACGGCACGCCCGATGCCCCGGCCGCCGCCGGTGACCACGACCCGCATCAGCGCGCCCGGAACTCGCCGAACCAGTGCAGCTGGTCCGGCTTGGTGCGGGTGGGCACGTTGCGGTACACGTACAGCGCCACGCACTCGAACCGGTCGGCGGTGAACGTGGTGAGGATGTCCTCGCTGGTGATCCGGCGCGGGCCGGTACCGGCCACCATCTTGTCGGAGAAGGAGTTCAGCAGGAACAGGCCGCCGGGTTTGAGCAGGCGGTGCACCTCGTCGGCGTAGCGCGGCCTGGCGTCGTCACGCATGTTGTGGAACACGAAGGAGTCGGTGACGACGTCGGCCGAGGAATCCGGCAGCGGAACGTCGAGCACGTCGCCCTGGATGAACTCGGCGTCGGCGCCGACCAGTTCGGCCCAGCGGGTGGCCCGGGCGACGGCGTCCGGGGACAGGTCGACGCCGGTGACGTCCAGGCCCTGCACGGACAGAAAGACGGCGTCGACACCGGGGCCGCTGCCCAGATCGATCAGGCGCTGACCCGGCTTGAGCGTGCCGTCGATCACCCGCTTGACCAGCTCCAGGCCGGGGGAGGCGTTGAACCAGGAGAGCTTGGCCAGCGGCTGGTTGGCGTAGACGGAGGAAAACGTGTCGGTCCAGCTCTGTGTGAAGGCAGTCATCGGGTGACCCCCTGGGTCGGGCCGCTGAGCACAGCGGCGGTGTCCTCGGTGACGAGGCGGACGTAACGGGGTACGACCGGGATCCGGTCGTCCGGCATGGCGAGGACGACGCGGTCCTCGGAACGGGACACGACGGCGAATCCCGCGAATCGGTAGGTGACGAGCATCTGCCGGTTCCGGTCAGTGGGCCGGAAGTGGGCGACGGTGCGGGCACCGTGCGCGGCGGCGGTGCGGGCCAGCGCCGCGATGAGGGCGGTGCCGACGTTCCGGCCCATGACCCGGCAGGACATCAGCAGCAGCCGGATCGTCCACTCGGGACCGGTGGACAGCACGGCCAGCCCGATGGTGCCGTAGGTGCCGAAGCGGTCGTCGAGTTCGGCGACGATCACCCAGTGGCCGGGGTCCCGCACCAGCTCGGCCAGCTCGTCCCGGTCGAAGGTGAGGCCGGTGGTGTTGAGCTGGTGGGTGCGCCGGGTCAGCTCCGCCGCGCGGTCCAGGTCGCCCTCGGTCGCGTCGCGCACCCGCAACGTCATGCCCAGCGAGGACAGGAACTCCTCGGCCGGACCCTGGAACGTCTCCTCGTGCCCGCGGCGGCGGTCCTCGGCCTGGTACATCTCCCGGCGACGCGCGGCGTCGGCGGTCACCTGCCGCGGCAGGACCCGGCCGCCGGCGACCAGTTCGTGCAGCTTCTCCCGCGTCACGCAGCGGACTTCGGGCAGTTCCCTGGCCACCTCGGCACGTTCGAACTCCGAGTCGTCGACGAACAGCACGCTGTCGGCGCTGATGTTGAGCACTTCCAGCAGCGTGCGCAGCGAAGCGGACTTGGCCGACCAGCCGAGCTGCGGGTGCAGGAAGTACTTGTCGAGCCCGAAGCCGCGGAGCCGGTCCTCGACGGGGCCGGGCTCGTTGCGGCTGGCGACGGACTGGAGGATGCCATGCTCGTCCAGAACGCGCACCAGGGTGCGGTTGGCGTCGGGAACGTGGAGTTCGTCGCCTTCCAGGAGCGTGCCGTCCCAGAGGGTGTCGTCCAGGTCCCAGACCACGCACTTGACGGTGTTCTCGGCCGTGGCCGGGGTCATCGCTGCCTTCCTTTCCCCGTGGCGCCCGGGTCCCGCAGCAGCGCGGTGGCCACGATGTCCTGGAGCACCTCGGTGGGTCCCTCGATCACCTCGTGCACCCGGGCCGCGGCGGCCAGCCGGGCCAGCGGATGGTTCTCGGTCTGGCCCTCGGCGCCCAGCAGACGCGAGGCAGCGGCGGTCACGCTGCTGGCCGCCCGGGAGGCCAGCAGCTTGGCGCGGGCGGCGGTCACCGCCGCCGTCGGCGTGCGGTCCTCGACCTCCTGCGCCGCCGATCGCACGTAGCGGGTCGCGCACTCGGTGGCGAGGGCGGCGTCGGCGAGCATCCCGCGCACCAGTTGGTGGTCCCCGAGCACGCGGTCCCCCGTGGAGCGGGTGGCCGCGTGGCCAACGGCCAGGTCGAGCGCGGCCTGTGCGATGCCCGCCGCCCCCGCCGCGACGCAGAGCCGGCCCAGGGTCAGGCACGACGTCGCGACGAAGGGGATGCCAGTGCCCGGTCGCCCCACCACTCGGGTGGTGGGGGCGGTCGCCCCGTCGAAGGTGACGCGGGCCAGCCGCGCGGCCCGCAGACCCGCGGTGCGGGGTTCGGGCTCGACCCGCACCGCACTGCCCGCGTCCACCAGCGCGCAACTGTCCAGGCCCTCGGTGAGGCCGAAGACGAGGTAGGCGTCGGCGATCTGGCCGAAGGAGAGCCAGCGCTTCACTCCGGTGACGCACACGGTGTCGCCGTCCCGGTCGATCGTGGTGGTCAGTGCCCCGGCGTCGGCTCCGCCGCCCGTCTCGGTGAGGGCGAAGGCGGCGAGCACCCGGCCGGTGGCCAGCTCGGGCAGGAACGCGTCGCGGGTCTCCCGCACCGCCCAGCGGCGCAGGGCGTGACAGACCATGGCGTGGACCACCAGCAGGCTGTGCAGGCTGGGCGAGGCGGCGGCCACCAGCCGGTGCACCTCGATCACGTCCACCAGCGGGAGATCGCTGCCGTGGTGCGCGGCGGGGACGGTCATGCCGAGCAGTCCGTGCCCGGCCAGGCGCTCGACGTCCTCGCGCGGGACGGCGCCCGCCCGTTCCCAGGCAGTGGCCCGGTCGGCGAACTGCTCGCCCCTCAGCACGTCGAGGACCGCTTCCGGCACGGTGGTGCTCACGCCGCCACCCGGCGGGTGACCAGGGCGGCCAGTCCCCGCACGGAGTCGAAGTTGAGCAGTTCCAGGTCCTCGTCGGTCACCTCGACGTGGAAGGTGCGCTCGACGAAGTCGACCATCTGGACCGCGGCGATCGAGTCCAGGACACCCCCGGAGATCAGCGGCCAGTCGTCCTCGATGTCCGGGTGGCCGCTGAGCCGGGTGATGAATTCCCGCACCACGGCGACGATTTCCTCGTTCGTGGGCGCGTTCTGAGCAGTCATCGTGTCAGCTCCCGTCGTAGGAGTAGAAACCGCGGCCGCTCTTGGCCCCGGTCCGGCCCTCGTCGACCATCCGGCGCAGGTGCGGGTGGGTGGCGAACTCCGTGGTCCCGTAGTGCTCGTGCAGGACCTCGAGCGTGCGCACGACCGTGTCGAGGCCGATCAGGTCGGCGGTGCGCAGCGGCCCGGAGGTGTGGCCGAGGCAGCCCTTGAACAGCTCGTCGACCTGGTTCGGGGTGGCGACACCGTCCGCGACGACGGCGGCCGCGAGGTTGACCACCGGCATCAGCACGCGGTTGATGACGAAGCCGGGGGCGTCGTTGACCACGACGGAGCGCTTGCCCATGCGGCCCAGCAGGTCCCGGGCCGCGGCCAGCGCGGTGTCCGAAGTGGACGGGGCGCGGACGACCTCGACCATGTCAATGCGGTCGACCGGGTTCATGAAGTGCGCGCCGACCACGCGGCCGGGGTCGGCAAGGCACTCCGCCAGCCGGGCGATGGGGATGGCGGAGGTGTTGGCGGCGATGGTCACACCGGGCGCCAGCGCCGTGTCCAGCAACGTGTACAGCTCGCGCTTGCCCGGTTCCGATTCGGTGGTGTTCTCTACCACGAACCCGACGTCGGCCACGTCGGCCAGATCGGTGCTGAGGCGGATGTCCAGCGGCCGCGGTCCCCGGCCGCCCAGCAGCGCGGCCAGCCGCTCGTGCCGCCGGACGGCCGCGCGGGCCGCGTCCAGTGCGGCGGTATCGGTGTCGACGAGGGTGACGGCGTAGCCCGCCGCCGCGGCGGCGTGGGCGACGCTGGAGCCGATGACACCGGCTCCGATCACTCCGAGCGTGGGTGCGCTCATGACGCTGGGCTCCCGTGGTCGAGGGGTTCCGGTTCGTGCTCGGTGGTGGCGAGCCAGTCCTGGACCTCGCGCGTCATGCCGCCGAGGGTCGCGGAGGCGAAGACGACAGAGGAGGGCACGGCCCGTCCAGTGAGTTCCTTGAGGCCGGCGATCAGGTGCACGCCCATCAGGGAGTCGCCACCGAGGTGGAAGAAGTGGTCGTCGGGGTGCACTTGGCGCAGTCCGAGCAGGACCCGGAAGCGGTGGGCCAGGAACTGCCCGACGGTGGATCCGGGTGCCTCCTCCGACGGCGCCGGGGCGGGGGTCTCGGGTGCCGACTCGGCCTGCCGCTCCGTGGCAGCCGCCGGCCAGGGACCGGCAGGCGGCTCGGTGTCGGGCAGGTACCGGCGGCGCAGCAGGGCGCGCGGGGGCAGGCTGACCCGGCGCGCCGGGCCATGGCGCAGGCGTGGCCAGTCGGTCTCGACCCCGTGTGCCCACAGTTCTCCCAGTGCCTCGAGCAGGATCTGCCGGTCACCGGCGTTCTCGTAGGACCGCCGCACGGTGCGCACGCACACGGCGTCCGGGTCGGCCTGGTTGATCCAGGGACGGGCGGTGCCCGGTCCCACCTCGACCAGGACCCGGTGCCGGGACAGGACCAGCCCGGCCGCCGTGCGGAACCGCACCCGGCTGACCATGTGGTCACGCCAGTAGCCGGGTTCGGGTACCTTCCCGTCCAGCCACGTGCCGAGCACGCTCGACGCGATGGGGATGCGGGCCGGCGCCAGGTCCACGTGGCGCAGATCCTCGCCGAGCAGGGCGGCGGCGCCCGCCAACTGCGGTGTGTGGAAGGGATGCGTGGCGTCCACGGGCAACGTGGTGAACCCCGCGGCACGCAGCCGGCCGGCCAGCGTCGACACGGCTTCCGGTCGGCCGGAGAACACGCAGTGGCCGGGCCCGTTCTCGGCCGCGATCCAGGTGTCCTCCACGGCGTAGCGCTCCACCTCCTCCGCGGCGGCGAGCACGCTGAGCATGGCGCCCGGCCCGGCGGTCCCGACCAGGTCGGCCCGGCGGGCGACGGCGGCCATCGCGTCCTCCGGTCCGACGACCCCGGCCAGCACGGCCGCCACCCACTCCCCCAGGCTGTGGCCCAGCAGCGCGGCCGGGCGGATCCCGAGGTCCATGAGCGTGCGGGCCATGGCGTGTTCCATGCAGAACAGCGACAGGTGCACCTCGCGCAGTTCCCGGGGCGCGGGCGCCGAGCCGCCGCGCCGCAGCAGGGCGCGCAGGTCCACGCGGTCGCCCTGGCGGTCCGGCCGGGCCGGCTCGGTGGCGAACGACCGGCCCACGGCACCGTCGGTGAGCGTGTCCGCCACGGCCACGACGCCCTGGAGGTGGCGGGCAAACAGCGGGTCCGTGCGGGCCAGTTCGGCGCCCATGCCCGGGTAGTGACTGCCCAGGCCCGGCAGCACGAACACGACCTCGGGGGCGTCGGCTGTGGCGTGGCCGCGCTGGATTCGCAGCCGATCGCTGCCGAACGCCCCGGTCACCTCGGCCGGGGAGCGCACCACGGCGTAGGCACGATGCGCATAGCGGTGGCGTGCGGTCTGGGTCGTCCACGCCGCGTCAGCGATCCGCGAAGGGTTCTCGCCCAAGTGGTCGCGCAGAGCGGCCAGGTCGATGTCCAGGGCGTCCGAGTGGTGGCTGGACAGCAGCAGCAACTCGGGATCCCGCGAAGGCGGCGTCACCGGTGCGACAGGCGCTTCCTCCAGTACCACGTGGCAGTTCGTGCCGCCCAGGCCGAAGGCACTCACCCCGGCCCGCCGGGGCCGGCCGGGCACCGCGGTCCAGTCCAGGGCCTCGCCCAGCGGCTGCAGCGGGCCGGACCGGGCGGCCAGGTCGGCGGGCAGCCGCTCGAAGTGCGGGGTGGCGGCGAGACGCCGGTGGCGCAGCGAGAGCACCGCCTTGGCGAAACCGGCCAGGCCCGCCGCTTCCCGCAGGTGCCCGAGACCGCCCTTGACCGCCCCGACGTGGACCGGGTGGCCGGCCTCGGCGAACACCTCGGCCAGCGCCGACCACTCGGTGGAGTCCCCGATCCGGGTTCCGCTGCCGTGCGCCTCCACGTAGTCGATGTCCCCGGGCCCGAGCCCGGCCACGTCCAGTGCGGCCCGGATCACCTCGGTCTGGGCGGCGGCGTCGACCCCGGCGAAACCCGACTTGCCGGAGCCGTCGTTGTTCATGGCACTGCCCCGCACCACGGCCCAGATCTCGTCGCCGTCGCTCACCGCGTCGGCCAGCCGCTTGAAGACGACGGCGCCGACGCCGTCGCCGGGGACGGACCCGCCCGCCGCCGCGTCGAAGGGGCGGCACACCCCGTCCGGGGAGCCGATGCCGCCGAGCGGGGCGTCGTAGCCGCCGGGAGCGGGGACGCGGACCGAGGACACGGCGGCCACGGCCAGATCGCTGCCGCGGCCGAGCAGGTCCTGCACGGCCAGGTGGACGGCGGTCAGCGCGGTGGAGCAGGCCGACTGCACGGTGACGGCGGCGCCCTGGAGGCCGAGCCGGTAGGCGACCCGGGTGGCGGCGTAATCGCCGCGGTTGGTCACCTCCAGGGACTGGGCGTCGACGCCGGGGCGGCCGGCCAGCGCACCGCCGACCCACCGCTCGTAGTCGCTGTGGCCGACCCCGGCGTAGACGCTGACCGCCGTCGTCCCGGCCCGGTCGACATTGGCCGTGGTCAGCGCCTCGTCGACGGCCTCCAGCAGCAGCCGCTGCTGCGGATCGATCAGCAGCGCCTCGGAGGCGGCGATCCCGAAGCGGTCGCGGTCGAAGTGACCGGGACCCGGCACCGATCCGTAGGCAGGCACGAACGTGGCAGCCGTGGCGGCCTCCCGCCGGGTGATGCTGTCTTCGCCGGCTTCGAGGATGGACCAGTACCGCGCCACGCTGTCACAGCCGGGCAGCCGCACGGACAGGCCGACGACCGCGACGGCCTCCTCGTCGTCGAGCGCGTTCACCTCGAATCAGCTCCTTCGACGTGGGTTGTCGGTCCGCGAGCGGACGCGCCGGCGGCGGTCGGACGGCCGTCGGGCGGGTGGGCGAGCGGGCTCCTCGGTGTCCAGCAGGCGGGCGCAGCCACGCGGGGTGCCGGCGGCGAACACCTCGGCCAGCGCGAACTGCCGGTCCGCCGCGGTCTCCAGCGCGCCGCGCAGCAGCATCAGGCGCAGCGAGTCGCCGCCGAGGGCGAAGAAGTCGTCGTCGAGGCCGACATCGTCCAGCCCCAGGACGCGGGCCACGAGCTCGGCGGCTCTGCGCTGCCCGTCAGTGGCCGGTTCGGCGTAGGGCACATCGAGTTCCGGACGGCCACGGGGCACGACCCGCAGTGCCTTGCGGTCGACTTTGCCGCTGCCCAGCAGGGGCAGGGCGGGCACCGAAGCCAGCCGCGCCGGCACCATGAAGTCCGGCAGCCGCCCGGCCAGGTACTCACGCAGCCGCTGGACAGGGATCTCCTCGCCCGCGGGCACGACGTAGGCGACCAGGGCGGCCCCCTGGTCGGGATCCGGCGCGCCGACGACGACGGCGTTGGCCACGCCCGGGTGCCCCCGCAGCACGGTCTCGACCTCCGCCGGCTCCACCCGCTGCCCGCGCACCTTGACCTGGTCGTCGGCCCGGCCCAGGTACTCCAGCTCGCCGCTGGGCAGGTACCGGGCGAGGTCCCCGGTCCGGAACACGACCGGGGGGCGACCGGGATCGTGCCGGTTGGGCAGGAACCGCTCGGCGGTCAGGTCAGGCCGACCGAGGTAGCCGTCGGACAGCCCGGGGCCGCCGGTATGGATCTCGCCGGGGATGCCGGGCGGCACCAGCCGGCCCGCTGAGTCGCACAGGTACACGCGCATGTCGAGGGGGACGCCGACGTTGGTGCCGGGGCCGCCGGTTCCGGGGGCGGCCGGGGCCGCGGTGCGGTGGCAGACGTAGTCGGCCTCGCTGAGGGTGTAGGTGTTGTGCACCTCGAAGCCCAGCGAGCGCAGTTCGCCCTCCAGGTCCTGGCTCAGCGCCTCTCCCCCGACGAACACGTGCCGCAACGCGGGCGCCGTGCGGAACGCGGGCTGGGTCAGCAGGAGCCGCAGCATTGACGGCACGAAGCTGACGGTGGTGATGCCCTCGTCGTGGATGAGCCGGGCGAGGTAGCGGTCGTCCAGATCGCGGCCGGGCTCGGCCAGCACCGCGGTGCCACCGCCGGCCAGCGGCCAGACGAACTCCCGGAAACTGATGGGCGACTTGAGCAAGTGCCGGTCCGCCGGGCCGGGGCCGTAGAGGTCCTGTTCGAGCCGGATGCGGGAGGTGTGCATCCGGTGCGGGCGCACCACGGCCTTGGGGGTGCCGCTGCTGCCCGAGGTGAAGATGACGTAGGCGGTGGTGTCGGGCCGTGCGGTGTCCGGCGGCGGACCGGACGGCTGGTCGGGGGCGAGCAATGTCTCGACCCTCCGGGCCTGCCCGCCGACGGCGGTGTGGCCACTGGCGGTGGTGAGCTGGGCCACCGGGTCGGTGAGGCCGAGGATGTCCGCGGCCCGCGGTGCGGGCAGTGCCGGGTCCAGGTAGACGAACGCGCCGCCCGCCTTCCAGATGCCCAGGATGGCGGTGAACAGGTCGAGGTCCCGCTCACCGGTCAGCACCACGAGGTCGCCGGGTGCCTCGATGCACGGGAGCAGGGCGTGCGCGAACCGGTCGGAGGCCGCGTCCAGCCGGCCGTAGGTCAGTTCGGTGTCGCCGCACCGCAGGGCGACGGCATCCGGCGTGCGGGCGCTCTGCTCGCGGAAGAGGCGGTGCAAGGTGACGTCGGCGTGCGGGGTGTGCCGGGCGTTCCAGGTTTCCAGCAGGAGCGTGCGCTCCGCCGGCAGCAGCAGCTCGACGTCGCCGGCGGCCCGGTCCGGGTGCTCGGCGACCTCGTGGGCGAGCAGCGCCAGGTGTTCCGCGACCCGATCCGCACTGCCGTCGTCGAATACGTCGGCGTCGTGCGCCAGGTCCAGTACGTCACCGTCGGCGGAGAGCGTCCAGACGGGCCGGCGGAGCACGGCCGGTGGCACCTCGGCGGGGGCCGAGAGCACGGCCGCGTACAGCTCGCCCTCGGCAGGCGGCGCGGCGGGCCGCGGCCGGATGGCGCGGGCGAGTTCGCCCAGCGGGGTGGTCTCCTGGTCTGCATCGCTGTCGTGGCACACGACGGTGCGGCCGTCGTCGGCGACTCCGACGACATCCCAGCCGACGCCGTAGCGGTGCAGCAGCAGGCGGCTCAGGGCGGCCAGCCGGACCACCCCGCCGGGCCCCCGCAACAGAGCTGCCGCCGGCGGGCTCACCCGTGCCGTGGCGTGCCGGGGCCGCGGCTCGCCGTGATCGGGAATGCGCTGTGGGAGAGTGATCACCACCGATCCCCACCCGTCACGGTCGCCAGGCCGGCCCGGCGGCGCAGCACGGAGCGGGCCGCCGCCATGCCGGTCGCGGCGCCGTAGGTGATGCCGATGATCTTCGAGGAGCTGTCGCCGACGAAGTACAGCCCGGGAATGGAGGACTCCAGGTCGTCGGAGAGCTCGATGTCGGGGAAGATCCGCTCGATAACGGGGGCGGCGACCGTGGCCGTGCCCGGCACGAGTCCCGGGTGCAGGGCGTTGAGCCGCTCGACCATGGCCAGCACGTCGCGGACCAGCGACGGGGGCAGACACTCGCGCAGGTCGCCGTGGTGGTAGTTGATCAGGCTGGTGGTCAGCGGCCCCTCCGGGGCAGGGCGCTTTGCCAACTCGTCCACCGTGGACACGACCGGAAGGCCTCGGCCGTAGGCCGCGACCCTGGCCGCGAACGCGGCGGCGTGCTCGGTGCCGTCGGTCCCCTCCGGCAGGTCGACGGTGGTGAGAACACCCATGTTGGACTTGCTGGTGGGCTGGTTGAGGCAGTGCTGCCCGTCCAGGGCGACGGCGTCCAGGAAGCCGTACTGCATGACCCGACCGCCCTCGCAGACGCAGAACGTCCGCACGGAGTGGCCCTCCTCGTTGAGGAAGGACAGCTTCGGGTTGTGGCAGCCGTCCAGCAGGCGGTCGAGGTCCTCCCGCCGCGTCTCCAGGCGCACGCCGAGATCGACGCGGCGGCTGGGCCGGTGGCGCACGCCGATCCGGCCGATGAGTTCGCGCACCCACGGCAGGCCGAGCTTGCCCACGCCCACCACGACGTCATCGGCGTGGAAAGCGGCCGGCCCGCCAGGAGTGGCCGCGCGCACCTCGAAACCGCCGCCGCCCAGCGGCTCGATGTCCTCGGCACGGTGGTGCAGCAGCACGCGGCCGCCGTTCTCCTCCAGTTCGGCGTTGAGGCGGGCGATGACGACCAGGGAGTCGTCCACGGTGACGCTCTGCGAGAACGCGGTGTCGACGTGCTGGAACATCGCACCGAAGGAGTCGTCTTGTCCGGCGTGGACCGGCTCGGCGGGCGGCAAGCCCAGTTCGTAGAAGATGCGGTACGCCTCGGAGATCAGCTCCTGGGCGCGCTCGAACGAACCGAGGGCACGCTCCAGCCCGCTGTAGGAGCGGACCGTGCCGTCCGGCGCCGACTCGATCTTGGAGCGGGTGAGCGAGGAGATGTAGCCGAGGTTGGTGTCGAAGTGGAAGGCGGCGCCGCCCAGCCCCGTCAGGCAGGTGCAGCGGGGGCACTGCAGACGGAACTTCTCGGCATCCCGCACGGACCGCCCGTCCATGCGGGCCACCAGGCGGGAGCACAGGCTCTCCCGCATGTCGCCGCCGGCCTCCAGCAGGGCGACGCGGCGGCCGGCCCGCACCAGGGTCAGGGCCGCGAACAGTCCGGCGGGGCCGCCGCCGATGACCACGGCGTCCATACGGACCGGCGTGGCGTTGGTGTCAGACATGGTTGCTCCCGTTGACCGTTGGGCGTCGTTCGAGGTAGCGCTCGCGGAAGGGGCGGTAGAAGAGCCGGCTGGTGTCGCGGCCTTCGGCCTCGATGCGCTCGATCAGCCACTGGCAGGTGAACGGCAGCAGGTCGAGCACGCGGCCGGGCCGCTGACCGGTGTGGGCACCGTAGTGGTCGAGACCGCGGGCCAGGACGGAGCCGAACCAGTGCTCGCGGTCGAAGACCTGGTCGTAGAGCCAGTCGAAGCCGCGCTCCCGATAGTCGGGGAAGACCACGAGCGCCGTCGTCATGAGCAGGTTGACGATGTCCATGGCGGCGATGCCGGTGGCGCGGTAGTCCTCGAAGTCCAGCACCCTGGCGGTGCCGTCACGCGGGTCGCAGCGGACGTTCCACGGGCCGAGGTCGCCGTGGGTCGGCGCCAGCAGTGCCGTGCGCAGCGCCTCGTCGGCGTGCTGAACACCGAACTCCGGCGTGCGGACGTAAGTAGCGGCCGTCTCCAGGGCGAGCTCGGGCGTGCTGGAGACCGCGGTACCCGACCGGTGCAGTTCGACGACGCGGTCCACTGCCGGGCGCAGCACCCGCCACAGGCCGTCAGGGGTGTCCACGCCCGTGACGGCGGTGGGCAGGTCGACGCCGGGCAGGTAGCTCATAGTGAACCCGCCCCCCAGCGCGTCGAGCGGAGCCGGACAGCCCAGGGGTGACGGAGGCCGGAAGGAGCGCAGGACCTCGAGCTCGCCGGCGAGCTTCGGGTCGCTGTGCGACAGCGGGATCTTGGCCACCGCCACGGCCTCGCCGTCGATGTCGAGACGGACGAACGTCCGACGGCGGACCTTGCGGGCGCCGGCAGGCGTCCAGGTGCTGGTGTTCACGCGCTCCGGCGACACCTCGCCCTGCCCGGTGCGTTCCCGGTGGGCGGCCAGCATGAGTTGGGTGATCTCGTCGGTGTCGACGGTGCGCTCCGCGAGGTCGGCGGCGGTCACGACGTCCTCCCGGCGGGCGTGAGGCGGTCACTGATGTGGGCCAGCAGGTCGGCCAGGGCGGGGCCGCCGAGAAGCCCGCCGAGCTCGTCGACGGCTGCGTCGCGTTCCTGGTTCGTCAGCTGCCGGTAGTCGGCCAGCCGCTTGTTCAGGTAGTCGGCGAAGACGCGGTACTCGGTCTCGTCCGAGAGGAGTTCGCGGGTGAGCCGGTCCAGCGCCCGTGTGCCCTCCAGGTCGTCCTCCGGTACCTCGAACCGGGTGCCGAGGTCGATGAGGCTGGCCGCGTTGTCACCGATCGCGGTACCGCGCAGGGCCCGCAGGTTGGTGACGTGCCCGTAGTGCTGTTCGGGCAGCAGCAGCGGGAGCTTGCGCAGGATGACCGCCTCGTGCAAGGAGGTGAGGCTGGGCGGCACCGCGTACAACGGGGCGTGGGCCAGATGCCGCAGGAAGTCCTTGTGCGGCAACATGGTGTACTCGATCTCGACGCCTGCGTGGGTCTCGGTCACCGGTTCCCGGAACGCACCACCGCACACCAGGACGCGGCGCAGTTCGGGCTGCGCTGCGGCGAGTTCGGTGACCCACCGGTGCAGCAGGTCGAGATAGGCATTGTGGGATTCGTAGTCCAGGAAGAAGTTCTGGAAGCCACCCAAGTTGATCAGCAGGTCGGGAATGCGGTCCGGTGCGGAAGCGGACAGCTCGGCCTCCAGCGCGCCTCGGTCCACGATGGGGCCGCACAGCTGGATGTGGCTCGCGCCCGTCCTGGTCAGGGAGTCGATGCGCGCCGCGACACCGGGGAAGTTCTGCGCGTACGACCGGGTGGCCAGCAGGTGGGCCAGCAGGATGCGCTCGTGCGGCGTCAGCGTGTCGAAGACGAACCGCGCGGTCTCGTCGTCGGACCAGCGCACGAGCGACGCGCGGGCGGCCAGTTCCTCGACGCTGCGCTCGGTGAGCCAGAAGCTCAGCAGGCTGTCGAAGAACAGCACCGGTACGTCGGCGCGCACCGCCCAGAACACGAGTTCCGCGTCCATCACGCTGACCACGAAGTCAGCCTCGGCCAGGCCGGCCGCGACGTCCTCGTACCGCTGAGTGTCGCCCTCGTTGATGTTGGTGAAGCGGTGCAGGTGGCGCCGCGCGAAGTCCAGCGCGACGTCGCGACCCGTGAAGTCGATCGTGGCGCCCTCGAACAGGGGCGATATGGCGGTCAGTTTGGAGATGGGTCCGAAACCGCAGGCCTGGGCGCTGGAGAAGATCCTCATCGTCACGCTTCCCTCGTCTTCCGGTGGCGGTAGCTCAGTACGGCGGACCGGATGCCCTGGCCGTCGACGCCGTAGAAACGGAGAAGGTCCTGGTGGGCGGCGACCGGCGGGTACCGGTGGTCGGTGTGCAGGCTGATCACCGCCGGACCTCGGCGGCCGAGTGCCTCCGCGGTGGACGGACCGAGACCGCCGGGCGCCAGGGATTCCGCCGCGGTGACGACGAGCGGCCAGCGGCCGGCGAGCTCTCGGATCGCGGTGGCGGGAAAGGGGCGCAGGGTAGTCACCGAGGCGACGGCCGCCACCACCCCGTCCGCGGCCAGCCCGTCCGCGGCGTCGAGCGCCTCGGCCACACATCGACCGGTTGCCAGGACCAGAACGTCGTCGCCGTCCCGCAGCAGCCGGGGTCCGCGGGGATCACCCTCGGAAGC
The DNA here is from genome assembly GCF_014712245.1 of Streptomyces sp. 5-10. NCBI lineage: Bacteria > Bacillati > Actinomycetota > Actinomycetes > Kitasatosporales > Streptomycetaceae > Streptomyces > Streptomyces sp. 5-10. The sequence goes on along the minus strand of NZ_JACVYG010000010.1, from coordinate 160,649 downwards.
CGCGGTCGGCAGCACGGGATCAGGACGCGCGGAGAGCCGCACGTAGGCCGGCCCCGAGGTGTCGGCCAGCAGCGTTCGCACCACAGAGACGGCGTCGGCGGCATCGGCCGGGCAGTACACCCTCATGCCGGGCATGGCCGACATCAGGGTGATGTCGTCCGGGGCGTGGTGGGTGGGGCCGAGCGGGCCATAGCCGAAGCCGCCGCCCACGCCGAGCAGCACGACCGGCAGGCCGGGCACGCACACGTCCAGCCGGATCTGTTCGTACGCCCGGCGGACCAGGAACGGCGCCATGGCGGCGGCCACCGGACGCAGGCCGGCGCGGGCCAGCCCCGCGGCGACGCCGACCAGGTTGGCCTCGGCGATGCCCGCGTCCACATAGCGACGCGGATCCCGCTCGAGGACCTGGTGGAACAAGGCCCGTCCGTCCGCACCCACGGCGATCAGGCTGGAGTCGTCGTCCACGGCAGCGGCCAGCACCGGGGCGAGCGCGGCTCGCATGCTCCGCGGCGCGACGGATGTGTGGTGCGGTGGGATGGATGTGGTGGTCATGGTGCTCTCCTCACGCCGTCGCGGTCAGCGCCGCGACGGCGATCCGGCGTTGGGCGGCGTCCAGCTCTCCCATGTGCCAGGCGGGATCACCCTCGGCGAAGGGAACTCCCCTGCCCTTGGTGGTGTGGGCGATCAGCACCGCCGGGCCGTCACCGGCTTCCAGCGCGGTGACGGCGTCGGCGATAGCCGTGATGTCGTGGCCGTCGCTCTCGCCGACCCGCCAGCCGAAGGCACGCCACTTGTCCGCCAGGGGTTCCAGGGCACAGACCTCCTCCGTGTCACCCTCCTGCTGAAGGCGGTTGCGGTCGACGACGGCCACGAGGTTGCCGAGCCGGTGGTGGGCGGCGAACTGCGCCGCCTCCCAGTTGCTGCCCTCGTCGAGTTCGCCGTCGCCCGTGATCACGTAGACCCGGCGGTCCTTGCCTGCGAGCCGTGCGCCCAGCGCCAGGCCACTTGCGAGGGACAGGCCGTGGCCCAGCGCCCCGGTGGCCGCCTCGATCCCGGGAATACCGTCCGACGGGTGCCCTGGAAGCTCGTTCAGGTCCGTGGTCAGCACGCCCAGTTCGGCGAGCACGGCGTACAGGCCGTAGGCACCGTGGCCCTTGCTGAGGACGAGCAGATCGCGGTCCGTCCAGTCGGGGCGGGCTGGGTCGCGACGCAGGATCCTGGTGTAGAGCGCGGCCAGCACGTCGATCAGCGAAAGCGCGGGGCCCAAGTGGATGGCCTTGCGCGCCGCTAGTTCGACGACGCGGAGTCGGGCCCGCCTGGCCAGTTCATCCACGTTCGACATAAGGAACACTCCTCGCGAGAACGGGGTTGGAATGAGCCGGATAAGCGCAGGGTGAAGCCGTCTGGCTTCTATACGCAGAAAAGGTCTTCCATCATTTCGTGCGAGACTTCCTCGCTCAGATCCCGCTCGTCGGTGTCACCGACAGTCAAACGAGGTCGCTCGCCTTGGTCATCATGTTGCGCGCGAGCGTGCCCTGGATGTTCGCAGACACCCACCTGTGGTCGAGGGCGGTCGGCTCTGCCGTTCCCGGTGGACCCGAAAGAAACGTGCCGCATATTTGTATCAGCCCGGATCGCCCGGTTGCCAGTAATCTAAATGCCACCTAAACGCCCGCCTATGCCTCGTCTAAACGAAGCATTGTCGACGCCTTGAAAGCTTGGACAGCCGCTGGTTGGCATGTTGTGATGAGAGCCACGGCGTCCTGTGCGAACAGGTTCTGGACCCGTTCGACCGGCCCCGACAACTGACCCTGCCGGCCACTACGGCTTTGCGCGCAAAGACATCCCCGTTCTCCGTCCCATCCTTTCCGGAAAGGAACGTTCATGTCTGCTGGCTACGGGCGGCTGATCTGGCGCAACGGCGTCCTCTTGCCGTGGGAGGAGGCCACCGTCCACATCAGCTCAGTGGGCCACGCCTCGGTCTCAGCCGCGTTCGAAGGCGTGCACTCGTACTGGAGCAGCACGCGGGAGACACTCCACGGCTTCCGCTTGCGTGACCACATGCAACGGCTGCTCGAATCGCTGCGGATGAGCTGGATGGAGCCCGAGTTCGACGCGGACGCGCTCGTCACCGCAACGGTCGAACTTCTCGCGTCCTGGCACACCACGGGCAAGGACCTGCACATCCGCCCGTGGGGCTTCGCCGCCGGAACACATCGCCAACAGATGGTGCCGCGCGGCACCCCGGCCGAGATCGCCATCGAGACCTGGGAGTTCGAGAGCAAGCTGGGCCAGGGCAGCACCTGCACGCTCGCGGTCAGCTCGTGGCCGCGGTTCAACCACGGTGCCTCACCGGCGTCGATGAAGGTGTTCTCCAATTACCACAACGGCCGACTGGGCAACATCGACGCCAGAGCACGCGGGGCCGACTGGCCGATCTTCCTCAACACAGGCGGTCAGGTCACCGAGTCGTCGGGGGCGTGCATCGCCCTGGTCAAACGCGGCCGGCTGATCACCCCGATCCTGTCCGATGGTGTGCTGGACAGCATCACCCGACGCACGCTCATCCAACTGGCCCAGGAGGAGCTAGGTCTCGAGGTGGAGACCAGGACGGTGGAGCGCACCGAGCTGTACCTCGCCGACGAGATCTTCCTCATGGGCACCTCGGCCGAGGTGCTGCCCGCCGTCGAGGTGGACGGCTTCCCGATCGGCGACGGCAAGACCGCGGGTGAGATCACGCAGGCGATCGAGGTCTGCTACCACGACACCGTGCGAGCCGTGACCGGCAAGCACGACGAATGGCTGACCCCGGTGCACCTCGGCCGAGCTCCTGGCGCGCCGTCGTTCCTCTCCCCCACTGGTTCGAGCGATGCCGGGAGTTCGAAATGAAGCGTCTCGTCCATGCCGTCGTGGGCTGCGGCCGTGTCGCCCCCAACCACGTCGACGGCTTCTCCGTCCTGCCCGACCTGGAGGTGCGCTGGGCCTGCGACCGCGATCTCACGACCGCGGAGTCGCTGGCTCGTGCACACGGCCTGCCGCGCGTCACGACGGACGTGCACGAGGTGCTGGCCGACCCGGAGGTGGACAGCGTCTCCGTCGCGACCGGGCATGCCACGCACCACGGGCTGGTCGCGGCGGCGCTCGAAGCGGGCAAGCACGTGCTCGTGGAGAAGCCGCTCGCCCTCAGCGTCGAGGACGGCGCGGCCCTGACATCCCTCGCCGAGCGCGCCGGACGGGTGCTGTCGGTCGTCTCCCAGCACCGCTACGACCGCGTCGTCACCGCCGTCCGGGACTGGATCGAGGCCGGCCTGCTGGGCAGCCTCGTCTCGGGCGTGGTCAGCCTGCAGTGCGGCCGTGACGACGCGTACTACGCGGGCAGTGACTGGCGCGGCACCTACGCGGGTGAGGGCGGGTCGGCCCTGGTCAACCAGGGCTACCACGCGCTCGACGTGACCCGCTGGCTGACCGGCGGGCTCGCGGTGGTCGGCGCGGCCGCCGGGCACACCGCGCCGCGGGGCGGCATGGAGACCGAGGACACCCTCGCGGCTCTGCTGCGCGGCCCGCAGGGCGCACTCGTGACCTACCAGGTCACCGTGGCCAGCAGCATCACCTGGCGCACCCGCGTCGAGATCATCGGCACCGGAGGGTCGGTCCTGTTCGACCTCGACCACCCCGGGACCCTGCACGTTGCGGACGGCAACGAGGAGCTGCGCGCGGCGGCGGCAGAGCTCGCCTCGGCGAAGGTGGAGCAGGCTCCGCCGGGGATCGGCTACTACGGCATCTCCCACCGCCGGCAGATCGCGGACTTCGCGGCGGCCGTGCGAGACGGCCACAAGATGATCGCCGACGACCGGGCCGGGCTGGACACCCTGATCCTGTTCCAGGACATCTATCGTGTGGCCCGGCACGAGGTGGCGGCACCCGTCCTGTCAGCGCTGGGGAGCTGAGTCACCGATGGCGGAGTGGCTGCAGTCGGCGTTCCGCACACCTCGGTGTCGCCCCAGCCATGGTCAGGGGCGACACCGAGGCGGGAGCGGACGTCGCCCGGCGGTAGGCCTCGGTCGAGGACTCGCTGGGCGTGCTGCTCGTACGCCTGGCCCAAGCCCGACTCTTCGACCTCGATCCGCAGCTTTACGCGGCCCGCATCAAGACCGCCGGGCCTCGGCTTCACCAGCCCTGCTGCGACAGGTGAGGCCGAGGGGTCGACGTCACGACCGGAGATCGACACCAGCGGTGACTTCGCCGGACCTCCAGGGAGCGCAGTCCCCCGCGGAAGCGAGTGAATGGGAGTTCGAAACATGCTGCACGACGTCACCGACGCTACGCGCCGGTTTATCGGTCTGCTGGACGCTGACCAACGCGAACACGCGATTCGCGCGGTCGCCGACGACGATCTCAGGCACCGCTGGGGGTACGCACCCGGCACACGACCTGGCCTGGTGCTCGGCGATCTCCGGCGCGACCAGCGCAAAGCGGTGCACGGCATGCTCGCGACAGTGCTCAGCCCGCACGCCTACTCGCAGGCCGCAGCGGTCATGGCGTTGGAAGACGTCCTCGACCACCGAGAGGGCGGGCACCGCGACCGTCACAGCGGCGACTACTGGACAATCCTCTTCGGCACCCCGGACGGCGACGAACCGTGGGGATGGCGAATCGAAGGCCACCACCTCTCGGTGAACGTCGTCGTCGCCAACGGCCGCGTCTCGGCGACACCGTTCTTCCTCGGCGCGAACCCGGCCCGCGTCACCTACCGCGGGCGCGTCGTCGGCCAACCGTTGCCGCTCGAAGAAGAACTCGCTCGCGAACTCCTCGACCGCATGGACCCGACCGCCCGCCGCCTCGCCGTCGTGTCTGACCTCACGCCACACGACATCCGCAGCAGCGACTCCCCGCGCATCAATCCATCAGAACCGGTCGGCGTGACACCGGCGCAACTCGGCAAGCCCGCAGGCAAGCTACTGGTCGACATCGTCCGCCTCTACCTCGACCGGCTCAGGCACGAACTCGCTGACAAGGAGTTCGCGCAGATCGACCAGGAACGCCTGCACTTCTCGTGGGAGGGCTCGCTGCGTCGCGGCGAAGGCCACTACTACCGCGTCCAGGGCCCGGAACTGCTCATCGAGTACGACAACACATTCAACGAGGCCAACCACATCCACACCGTCTGGCGTCGCCACTCAGGTGACTTCGGCGACGACCTCCTTGCCGCCCACTGCGACGCGCCACTGCACACTGTCGCCCTCGGAGTGGCCCAGAGGGGTTGACGACGCCGTCGCCCCGCAAGGACGCCTGCGCACCCAGCGTTTCCCTGCCTACCCCACACTGAACACGCCACCACCGCACGGGAGGAACCCGATGGAAGTCCGTCTGGACGGCCGCAGCGCCATCATCACAGGTGCCAGCAAGGGCCTTGGGCTCGCGATGGCCAAGGAATTTGCTGCCTCCGGCGCCAATGTGGCGATCCTGGCCCGCAATCCCGATACGCTGGCCGAAGCCAGGGCTGTTGCGTCGGCCGGTACCCAGGGACGGGTCGAATCCTTCAGCTGTGACGTTTCCAAGGCCACCGACATCCAGAAAGCCTATGATGCGGTCGTCGGCGCGTTCGGACAGGTCGATATCCTGATCAACAATGCTGGCCAGACCCGGTCCATGCCGTCGGACCAGATTACCGATGACATCTGGCAGGAAGACCTGGACCTGAAGCTTTTCGCGGCGATCCGCCTTACCCGGCTTGTCTGGCCGGGCATGAAGCAACGCAAATGGGGCCGGATCATCAACGTGCTCAACACCGGGGCCAAGACACCACAGGCCAATGGTGCCCCCACGGTGGTGTCGCGTGCGGCCGGCATGGCGCTGATGAAGGTCTACGCCAGTGAGGGCGCCCCGCATGGCATCCTGGTCAACGGCATGCTTGTCGGCCAGATCGTCTCGGATCAAATCGCGCGTCGCTACAAGGCCGAGAACACGAACGTCTCATTCGAGGACTATGTTGCCAAGGCCGGCGCCAATATCCCGGTCGGCCGCATGGGCAAGGCCGAGGAGTTCGCCGCCATGGCCTGCTTCCTGTGCTCGGATCATGCGGGCTTCACCGCCGGGACGGCGATCAATATGGACGGCGGCGCCTCGCCCGTGGTTTGATGCCGCCGGGTCACGCTGCGGGAGCGCAGAGCGCGGCCGTCGAGCGGCTCGGCCCTCGCGCGCTGACAGTGCAGTTCGAGTGCTGCGATCGGGATTCTTGGTGTTGGTGGCGAAGCAGGTCAGGCGCATGCCGTCGGCGTCGGTGAAGCTCAACTGTGCGCCGCTTCGGTGTGGTCTGCAGCGGGTCACCCACCGGACGCCCTGCCACGTGAAAGCGCGAGGCCAGGCGGTGCGGGGAGCCCATCCGTGCTCCCCGCGCGTCCGATGTCAGGACTCCACCGGCGACCGGTGCGAGCTCAGTCGCGAGGCGACGGCGCTCGAGATGGCCCGCTTGGCCCGACCGACGTCGTCGGACCGCACGATGTCGTGCACGTTCACCAGGTCGCCGCCGGGCTCCAGACCGAGCCTGTCCGAGAACGTCCGACGGGCGTTGCCGAACACCCGTAGCGCCTGGGCGCGATGACGAGTCAGGAGAAACGCCAGCATCAGCTGCTGGTGCAGGATTTCGTTGAGCGGGTTCCGCGGCACTTGCTGGGTGAGGAAGCCGATTGCCTCGTGGTATAGGCCGGCGCTGAGCTGTGCCCACGCGGTGAGTTCCACGCATTCGGTGCGCGACTGCCGCAGCCATGAATCGAACGAGCTGAGGATCGGTCCCGAATACACGCCTCCCATCAGGCTGCCTCGGTGCAGGGCGAGCGCGTTGCGCCACGCCCGCGCCGCCCCCTCGTGATCACCGTTGGCCATGCTGAGATGGCCGTCGGCCCGATACCGGCCGAACATCTGCACGTCCAGCTGCTGACCGCGGACAAGCATGGTGTAGCCGGGGAACTGGCTGTCGACGACCCCATTCCCGATCTGATCCCTCAGCTTGGAGATGTAGACGTAGATGGCATCCCGGGCCCGCCGTGGCGGCTGGTGCCACACCTCGCCGATCAACTCCTCGACGCTGACCACGCGGCCACTCCGGACCAGCAGGGTGGTCAGGATCACTGACAGGTTTCGTGACCGGATCGCATGGGGGCGACCGTCGACGACGAGGCGAGGTGGACCGAGGATTTCGAAGCGCAAGTCGTGGGTCATGGTTCACGCTCCTCCGGGATCGACGCAGGACCGGCGGTGCGTTCCGGCATGAAGTCTCCTCGGGCCCTCGCCGTGTCGTTGCGGTGGCGCAGGATCCCGTCGGCTCCCCGCAAGGCGGTACCGGGCGGCCGACAGGCGGATCATGCTGGCCGTGGACGTAAGCAATTGGCTCCGCCCTGACGCTCCGACCAGCGAGGACCGGTTGTTCTGCCACGTCTACGGGTGGGGTGACCACAAGACGGATCAGTTCGTGCCGGGCCGGCAGTCAGCCGTGAACCAGGACAGCTGCGCCAACGGTTCGTCCGAGTAGGTGGTGGAGAACTTGTCGACCCAACGGTCGGTGAACGCCCTCATTCGCCATTCCCCTCACGCCATCAGTTTCGCGGCACACAGCGTCGCGCTGAATTCCTGAATTCTCCACGACGCGCCTTACGGCCGTCTTGTCCGTCGGCTTGTCCAACGCCTTGTTCACCGCCTCGTCCAACTCCTTGCAGGGTTCCGCAGTCAGCTGCCCGACGTTTACGTGATCGGCCGTTCGAACAGCAGCGGCCGCGGGAATCAAGCCAGTCGCAAGAACCCCGTAAGGAGTTGGACAAGCCCGCGGACAAGACAACCGCAAGGAGCATGGTGGAGACTTCCGGGACTGGCACCACGCACGGATCGACCACGCCGTATCGACCATGGCGACGGAATCTGTTTTCCTGGCCCTGAATCCCATCGCCGCTTATTTCTTTGATGGGGGATCCTCGGCCGCACGCGACGTCATCGAGACACATCTCACCGTGGAACGCCCGGACACCGTCCAGCCTCGGCAAGGAGTTCGCGCCTTGAAGCTGCCTCCGTCTGAACCACCCGCGACCTCGTCCACCCTCCTTCTGGTCGGATCCGGTTCCCGCCTCCGTCAGGGACACCTACTGTCCCATCTGGCCGCCGCCGCTGACGTGGTGCTCCTCGACACCGTGGCACCGACCTGGCAGAAGCCCTGGCTCAAGGGCGCGGAGGCGTACGACCCTCGGGACACGCCGTTCCCCCTGGAGCAGGCCCGCCGGCTGTGCCGGGACCACGATGTGCGAGCCGTCGTCACCTACAACGAGTCGGAAGTCCTCCTGGCGGCCGAACTCGCCGCGACGCTCGGGCTGCCCGGCCTGCCCGTCGAGGCGGCGCGGATCTGCAGGGACAAGCACCGGCAGCGCGAGCTGCTCAACCGCACGGGTCTCTCGCCCACCGTGTCCGTCCCCGTACACGATGTCCAGGAGGGGCTGCGGGCCGCCGCCGACATCGGCTATCCCGTCGTGGTCAAGCCGCGTGGCCTGTCCGGAAGCCTCGGTGTCGGTCGCGTCGCCGACCCGGCGGACTTCACCCGGTTCTTCGAACTGGCCGCGGGAGTCGACAAGATGGGCATGGCCAGCGACGGCGTCCTCGTCGAGGAGTACGTGACGGGAACCGAGTTCCTGGTCGACGTCTGGAGCAGCGGGGGAACGGCCGAGGTCGTCTACTGCGGCCGGAAGTACATGGCGCACGACCCGTACCCGATCGACACCGGGCACATCATGGGCGAGGGGGCGCTCCCGACAGCTGAGTACGCCGCCGGCCTCGCCCTGGCCCGGGACGCCGTCCTAGCCGCCGGCATCGACCGCACGATCGCCAACCTGGACGTCGTGCTGACGCCCCACGGCCCCCGCGTCATGGAGATCAACGGGCGCCCCGCCGGGGACCTGGCCTCCGTGATCGCACACCTCGGCACCGGTCTGAGCGTCGGCGGCCTGCTGGCGGACGCGGCGCTCGGGCGCCCGCTGCACGCCGAGCCCGCTCCGGACCGCGCCGCCGGCGTCAAGTTCCTCTACCCCGCCCGCCGGCAGCGCTTCGAAGGGCTGGCCGAGGCACCGGAGTTGAGGGCACAGCCGTGGCTCCACGAGATCGGTGAACTACCTGAACGCGGCACCGTGGTGGAGCCTCCGCCCGAGGACTGTTTCGGCCGGGCCGGGTGGGTGATCGCGGAGGGCACCCACGCCGATCAGGTCCACGAACGGCTCACCGAGGCCGAACGCGCCCTGACCGTCCAGGGGCCCTATGTGTGACCTACGAAGGGAGCGCGCGATGAATGAAATTCAGGCTGCGATCAGGTCGATCATCGTGAACGACTTGTTCTGCGAGATCCCCGAATCCGAGATAGGAGTCGACGACGGCCTGCGGAACGTACTGGCACTCGACTCACTCGGCTTCCTCGAGTTGCGTGTCACCTGCGAGGAGCGGTTCGGCATCGAGATCTCCGAGGACGACTTCACTCCGGAGAACTTCACCAGCATCCGATCCATCTCCGACCTGGTTCTCCGCCTGCGTGAGACCCAGCTCGAAACGACCTGAGCCCATGACGTCCGCAGAGGACCTTCCGCGAAGCGAGCTGCCTGATATGACTCACGGACATGACAGCGACACGGTCGAGTCCTGGTTCGACCGCACGATGCACATGGACCAGTACGGAACGCGGCTTCCGTTCGGCAGCCTCGGTGCCAAGGGGCTGACTCACCGCTTCGTGGAGCTGAGCGGTGCCGACCGGGGGCGGGAGCTGAACGTCCTCGATGCGAGCGGTGGTTACGCCAGCGCGTGTCTGGGGGCCGGCTCACCAGTGGTCGGCTCGGCTCTCTCCCGCGCCGTGGCGGAGGCGGGCTATGTCACCGACGAGATCCACTCATGGGAACGCTCGAAACTGCTCGAACTCCTCTTCAGCGGGGGCGGGTTGTGGGCCGAGCAGTTTCCGGCCGACGAGTACCACGTCGCCGGTCGCAATTCCGGGTCGGAGGGAATGGAGATGGCGCTGCGGCTGGCGCTGGAATCCCGCTTCGACCGCCGTCGCCTACAGCCCGCGGAAGGGCGGGGAAATCGGGACATCGTTCTCGCATTCGAGGGGGCGTGGCACGGTTGGACCGGTGGGTTGCTCCCGCTGCTGAACAAGAGGCACTACCGGATCGGACTGCCCTCCGTGGCACCGGAGCCGTACGGCCTCACCGTCCGGCACATCCCGTTCGGGCACTTCGACACGGCCCGCGAATTCTTCGCACGTCACGGTGACCGCGTACTCGCGGTGGTGATCGAACCCGTTCAGGGCGACGCCGGAATCATCGTGCCGCCCGCCGGCTATCTGCGTGAAGTCGCCCGGTTGTGCACGGACAGCGGGGCGCTCCTCGTGGCGGACGAGGTCCTCACCTTTGCCAAGACGGGCCAGTTCTTCGGCATGGCCGACGAGAACGGGCCGATTCCGACCGATGTCTCCGTGGTGGGCAAGAGCCTCGGGATGGGCGTGCTGTCCACGTCCATGGTCATCGCCCGCCGAAACCTGACCGTACGGGCCACCGGCGCCATTTCCACCTCGGACCTTCGCCCCCTCACCTGCGCGGTGATCCGGGCGGGCCTCGAACACATCCAGGCCGAGGGAATGCTGGAGAAGTCACGGGATCTGGGTGAGCACCTGGCCAAGCGGCTGGACGAGGAACTCGTCACCGTCTTCCCGGAGCTCTACACGGAGAGCCGAGGATCCGGCGTCATGCACGGCGTCGAGCTGACGCAACGCGCAGCCGACCGGTTGGGCGAATTCCGCGAGGCGATGATCCGCAGCGGTGTGTTCGTCGAATTCATGGGCGGCGCGGGTCGGCGTTCGGCGGGCCTCCGCTACGTCTTCCCGACCATGCGGGTCGCCCCTCCCATCATCTCCACCCTCGCGGACGCGGACGCGATCGTGGAGCGTCTGTCGGCCGGTTCCCGCCACTTTCTCGAGGTATCCGCGTGACCGCCCCAGAACCCGTACCGCGGGAATGGGCGGAGGTCCGTCGACGTGTGGAGCACGTCGACACCGACGCGTCCGGTGTCGTGCATTTCTCCCGATACTCCTCCTGGCTCGAAACCGCCGTGCTGGAGAATCTGGATCGCCTCGGCGCCGGGCTCGACGCCCTGGCTCGCGTGAATCTCGAACTGGCCGTCGTGGAACTGCGCATGCTCTATCACGCACCGGCCCGCTTCCTGGACCACGTCTGCGTCAGAGCCCGTGTCGAACGAGTCGGGCCCGCGCGCGTCCAGGTCTCCGGGGAGATCTCGCGGGAGAACCCCGGCGAGGTGCCGAGGTGCGCGTCCGGGAGCCTGCTGCTCGGCGCGGTGGACCTCTCGACCGGAGCACCCTCCCTGCTCCCAGAAAACATCGCAACCACACTGAAGGAGTGCACTGTCCGTGCAGAGGGTTGATTCCGCCCAGACGACAGAGTCGACAGAGCCGACAGCGCCGACAGCGCCGACAGCGCCGACAGCGCCGACAGCGAAGCGGACCATGGGCTTCACGGAGCTCAAAAGCTGGCTTCGCCACCGCCACCCGATGGTGTATCTGGACCGGATCCTCGACTACGAGACCGGGGTCCGGCTCCGGAGCAGCCTGTCGGTCTCCGGGACCATGGACGTGATCGCGGGACACTTCCCGGACCGGGCCGTCTTCCCCGCCAGCCATCTGACCCAGGCGTTCGCCCAGTCGGGCATCATCCTCTACCAGCTCAGCACCTCCCGCCTCACCGACGACGAGATCACCCTCATCGGCTCGGTGAAGGCGCGCTTCACCCGCGTCGTGGTCCCGGGCGACCGTGTGATCTTCGATGTGCGGAGTGACCGCATCAGGGGCAACACCTTCAGTTTCTCCTGCAGCGCGACCGTGGACGACCACCTCGTCGCGGCGTTCAAGGGCACGCTGGTGCGGTCCAAGATCGCGGACTTGGGCGAGCAGTTGTGGTGACGTCCAGCTCACCTCCGGCACCGGCGTCAACTCCCGCGTCGGCAGGGGAGAACGCGGACGTGTGGGTCACCGGCATGGGGTGGGCGACCGCGCTCGGATGCGGGCTGGAGGAGGTCTGGAGCGCTCTGCTGCACGGCCGTACCGGTGTCGACGCGGTCCCCTCCGAGCACCGGCTGCGCAACGGCGACGCCGCGGTCGTCCGCGACCCTCCGCTGTCCATGACCCCGGTCGAGCGCCAACACCTCCTCACCCGCGACACCCTGGCCGCCGCGGTGCGCGACGCCGGACTCGAACTCACCGACGCACGCCTGCGGCCCGTGCTGGGCACCAGCTACGGACCGCACCTGGACACGGTCGGCGTACCGGCCCTGGACCGCTGGGCCGCCGATGCCGTACGGGCACTCGGCATCCCGAAGGCCCCGCTCTCGGTGACGACCGCCTGCTCCTCCGGCTCCGACAGCCTCCTGGTCGGCGTGGAGCTCATCCGCAGCGGTGCGGAGGACCTCTGCGTCTGCGGAGGAGTGGACGTCCTCACCCCGGCCAAAAGACTCGGGCACTCGGCGCTCGGCACCATGTCGCCCACCTCGCTCCGCGCCTTCGACGCCGGCAACGACGGCACGATCCTGGGGGAAGGCGCGGCGTTCCTCGTCCTGGAATCCAGCCGGTCGGCCCGTACCCGCGGGGCTCGGGCGCACGGTTTCCTCATCGGCACCGGCTCGGCCAATGACGCGGTGAGCCCCGCGGCCCCCGACGCGACCGGTGACAGCGTCGTACGGGCCGTCAGCAAGGCACTGCGCGGCGCGGCCCGTGGTGTGGCGGACGTGAACGTGGTCAACGCCCACGGCTCCGGCACTCCCGCGAACGACGCCGTCGAATCCGTCAGTTACACAAGGCTGTTCGGCACCGGCGGCCAGGCGCCAGGCACCCCTACGGTGTTCGCCACCAAGGGGGCGTTCGGCCACACCCTCGGGGCGACCGGTGCGATCGAGGCCATCACCGTACTGCTGGCTCTCCGTGACCGCACGGTGCCACCAGTCCACGGCCTCACCACGCTCCGTCCGGACTTCCCGCTGCCGGTGCCGAAAAGCCGGCCCGCCACGTTCACCGGCCGACTCGGGCTGAGCGTGACCCTCGGCTTCGGCGGCTTCAACACCTGCCTGGCCTTCGAGGGAGCACCATGAACGCCTTCCCGGCCTTCGGGCCATACGCCATCTGTCCGCCGGACACGGCGGACGTCGCCGTCGTGGGCCACGGGGACGCCTCCCGGGAACAGCTGACGGCTGTCCGCAGCCGTATCCCGTCCCTGTACGCCGACCCGCTGGCCTGGCTGGTCGCGGACGCGGTCGAGAACGCGCTGTCGGAGTGCGCCGCCGATGTCCTGGCCTGCCGCGAAGACGTCGCCGTGATCCTGGTGAGCGCGCAACTCACGCTGCACACCATGGACGCGGTGGCGCGTTCGCTTCCCGCCCCACGCGTGTCCCCGCTGCGCTTCGCGGGCGCGAGCCCGGGCAGCGCGGGGAGTCTGCTCTGCCTGCTGCACGGCTTCAAGGGATCGTCCCTGACGTTCTCGATGACACCCGAGGACGGTCTGCCCGCCGCGCGTACGGTCGCCCGTTCATGGCTGCGCTCCGGTGCCGCCCCCTACGTGGTGCTCTGCGCCCACCAGAGGCACGAGGGACAGGGGCACTCGGTGCGCTGTGCCGTGCTGGCCCCCGCGGTCAGCGTCGCGCACGCCGGGGATGTCGGCCGTGCCGCGGCAGGCCGGGGGTGAGCGCCATGCCGACGGACTCCCTTCCGGACGCGGACGTGATCGAGACGTTCCTCGACAGCACGGTGGACGTGCACGGGCACGGTCCGCCCCGGCCTCTGGCGGCCGCGCTCGACGACCTCGCCGGGACGGTCGTGGGCGCGGGGGCTCCCGTCCTGATCGCGATGCCCAACGGTACGTCCCTCCTGACGGCCTTCTTCGCGGTGCTCCTCCACGGTGGCGTGCCCGTTCCCCTGGCACCGGCGTCGAGTTCCGCCCGTCTCACCGAAGTGGCCCGCCGGCTCGGCGCAAGTGCCCTGATCGCGCCGAGGGTTGACGCACGGCGCTACGGCGCGGCGCCCCCGCGCCCGTTCGGCGACGCCGATCTGCTGCCCCTGCCGTGGGGCGAGCGGCGGCACTACTCCCGTGGTGAAGTCATCCTGATGACCTCGGGCACCTCCGGTATCGCCAGTGGGTGCCTGCACGCCCTCGACTCGCTGCTGGAGAACGCGGCACGGCACGCGAACGCCGTCGGCCAGCGGGAGGGCGACACAGTGCTGCTCAACCTACCGCTGCACTACTCGTACGCTCTCGTGGCGCAGGCCCTCGCCGCGCTGGTCCGCGGCTCACGCCTCGTCATCACGGGTCCGCCGTTCACTCCGCGGACCTACGTCGAGGCGCTGCGCACCCACCAGGTCGCCCTCTCGTCCCTGACCCCGGCCGCGGTCGCACGGTTCATCGAGCAGGACCTCGCCCTGCCGGGCACACTGCGCACCCTGACCGTGGGGGGAGACCGACTGCCACCGGCCCACGTGCAGAGGCTGCTGGCGTCCCGGCATGGACTCGAGCTCTACCTCACGTACGGCCTCACCGAGGCCGGCCCACGGGTCACCACTCTGGCGGCGCACCGCGAACCGCCCCGCCGGTACGCGTCCAGCGGCCTTCCGCTGCACGGAGTCCGTACGCGGCTGCGGCCGTCCGGTCTCGCCGACGGCTCCCAGGAACTCCTGGTGGAATCCAGCACGGTGCTCCGCCGCAGGGTGCCGGACGACCAGAGCAGTCCGCTGGTCGCACCGGGGACCATCGCCACCGGCGACCTCTTCACCATTGACGAGGACGGATACCACTACATCCAGGGCAGACTCTCCGACTTCATCATCGTGGGCGGCGAGAAGGTCTGGCTTCCTTCGGTCCGCGCCGCCGCCGAGGCCATCCCGGGCGTGCGCCGGTCCACGAGCCGGGTGCACGCGGAGAACGGCGAGCACCGCTACGAGCTCGACGTGTACGTGGACCACCCGAGTCCGGCGCTGGCCGCGGACATCAAGCGGACCCTCTACCGCCTTCTGCTCCGCAACGAGCGGCCGCACCGCATCACCGTACGGCCGGCGCGGACCACCGACTGGCACAAGTGACAGCGCCCATGGGCCGGTTCGGGGCCGGGTTGTGGGCCCGTGCGGGACCGTGGTGCGGCGGCCGGCAACGGCTACTGCCGCACCTCGTGGCGGCGGCCAGGGGCTCCGGCTCCTGGGGCACCTCGGAGATATGCGCCAGGTCGCTGAGATCTCCGTATCCGCTCCACGGGACCTCCATGGACCCACACCCCGCTGAACGCCCGCTTCGCCCGCACACGACGGGCCTTGGGTCACCGCGACGCCCACGCCTTGCCGGCGGGCTGGACGGTGTCCTCGCGCGGGGTGGTCCTCCGGGTGCGGAAGGACCACAGGACGTACAGGGCCAGGCAGTAGCCGAGGAGTTGGACGGAGAGATAGCTCCCGGTCCCGCCGCTCTCCACGACGGGAAGCAGCACCAAGGGCGCGACGAACATGCCGAGGCCGTGCGCGAGCGACGTGGCGGCGGCATAGCCCTCCACCGCGCCCGGCGGAGCGGTCCGGGTGACGAGCGGTTGGACGCTGGGGGCGATGAGGCACTGCCCGACGGCGAACACGAGGCCGAACAGGACTCCCAGCAGCAGTCGTCCACGCGGCGCGGGGACCAGCAGGGCGCCCGCCAGGAAGGCCAGCGCCGCCATCCAGGCCACGATCGCCACCGACAGGGCACCTGTGTAGCCGACGCGCTCGACGGCACGCAGGGCGAGCCCCTGAAAGGCGATGATTCCGGCGGTGTTGCACGCGATGACGACGCTGATCGCCACCACCGAGAGGTGCGCGTCGCGCAGTACGGCGGGCACCACGGACTCGAACTGGCCGAGTCCGAAGATCACGAGGGCCGACTGGAGCACCAGCAGACGCAGGAACACGGGATCACGCAGGGCGGCGGAGCGCCTGCCCGGCGCGGCGGCGGCCTCGGTGGCGCTGGACACCGTGTCCCGTGGCTCCACGCGTGTCCGCCTGAGGCGGACCAGCATCACCCCGTACACCAGGTAGCTGGCGGCGTTGGCCGCCAGGCACACGGTGTAGCCATCGTCACCGAGCCGCTCGACGGCCTGGCCGCCCAGCAGCGAACCGACCGTCATCATCAGTGCAGAGGCGCGGTGTTGGCCGGACAGCACACGGCTGAACGCCGCGTCGCCGAACGCCCTGGTCAGCAACGGGGTCTGGACCGCATAGTAGATGCCGGTGCCCGCACCGGACAGGCAGGCGGCGGGCACCGTGACCGCCATCGAGTCCGCCGCCGTGAGCCAGGTCGCGCCCGCGGCCTGGAGGACGGTGGCGGCGACCGCCGTCGGGCCGGGTCCCCGGACACGGCCGATCCAGGCGGCTAACGGATTGACCACGAGCCCGGAGAGCGCGAACAGCGCGAAGTAGAGGGAGACACCCGAGGTGGACACGCCGAGCGTCTCCCGCAGGTAGGCCACGATGAGGGGCAGCATCAGACCGCTGCCGAACGCGGTGGCACTCCAGCCGGTCAGGAACCCCCCGTAGCCGGGCAACGACGCGCGCGTGGATGTGGACCCTTGGGCAGAAGGCATACAGAAGTATCCAAACCGAGGCAGAACAGGACAAGCTTGACCATATCCTGTTGACCTGACGGGTCGTCGGGTCCCTGTCGCTGAGCACCCCAAAGGCAGCCCAAGGACGTGGGGCGAGCGGATAAGGACCTGGCGGGGAGGGTAACAAATCACCGTACCGACGAAGCACGGCGGGAGAGTTATGAGTGAGCAGCGACGTGCGCGTTCCGCCCAGGGCTTGAGGATGCGGGTCTTCGGGACGATGGTCGCTTTACACGGGACTCGGGAGCTGTCGTTAGGTGCCCCGCGCCATCGGGCGCTGCTGGGACTCCTGATGGTGCGGCTGAATCAGGTCGTCCCCGTCCCCCAGCTCATCGAGGAGTTGTGGGGCGACCGTCCGCCCCGACGCCCAACGGCCGCCCTGCACACGTACATCTGCCATCTGCGCCGTGCGCTCAGCTTCGGCGCGAGGCCGGGAGGCCCGTCGATGCTGGTGCGCCACCAGTCGCCCGGCTACGTCCTCGCCCTCGACCCGGACCAGGTCGACGCCCACCGGTTCGAGCGGTTGGTGAGCCAGGCACGGCGCGACATGGCGGTCCAGAACCACCGGGTGGCGCAGGACCGGCTCAGCGCCGCCCTGGCGTTATGGCGGGGCGCCCCCTACCTGGAGCTCGTCGACTACGCCCCGATGGCCGAGGAGAGCGCCCGGCTGGAGCAGGCGCGGCTGGCCGCCGTGGAGTTGCACGCCGAGGCGTCCCTCGCGCTCGGGGAGAACGACGCCGTCGTGGCGCGGCTCCTTCCGGAGTCCCAGCGGCACCCGATGCGCGAATGCCTGATCGCTTATCTGATGACCGGCCTGTACCGGCTGGGCCGACAGGCCGACGCGCTGCAACTGTTCGAGCGGACGCGTGCGCACCTGGCGGAGGAGCTGGGAGTGGACGCCGGCGCCGAACTCCAGCGGGTCCACGCCGCCATACTGCGGCAGGAGCTGCCATTCGGGGACCGTCCCGCCACGCGTGTGGACGTGACCACGAGCGAGGACCGGGCTGACGCGACGGCCTCACCGCAGGCGGAACACCCCACGGGTGGCGGCCACAAGGACATGGTGACGTACGGCGCGCGGACGGCCCGGTCGGCCCTCTCCCATGAGCGGGCGGAGCCGGGTGCCGGGGCTGCGGTTCCGCACACTGCCGGCGTCCCGCACAGTACCGCCGTTGGGCACAGTGCCCGGGTTCCTCACGCTCTGACATCGTTGCCATTCGTCGGCCGCACCTATGAGTTGGCCGTACTCGGCGCCTGGGCGGACGCCGCCCTCTCCGGCGAGGGCGGTCTGGCCGCAGTGACGGGCCAATCAGGGATCGGCAAGACCGAGTTGACGGTGGAAGTCACGCGTGGGGCGCGGGAGGCCGGGCACGAAGTGATCGGCGTCTCCTGCCCCGGGAAGGACGGTCCGGCGTACGGGGTGTGGGCCCGGATACTGCGGCAGCTCTCCCACACACGCCCCGAGGCCTTCCGTACGGTTAGCGCACGGTACAGCGGTCTGCTCGGTGGCCTCCTGTCCGACGTGCCGTCAGACGCGGCGGAGGACGTGCAGCCGCCCTTCCTCGTCGAGGACGCCGTGTGCGTCATCCTCGTAGCGCTGGCCCGGCAGAAGCCGTTCCTGCTGGTGCTGGACGATCTGCAGTCGGCCGACTGCTCCTCCCTGAACCTGCTGCACCTGCTCACGTGCAGGTTGCCCGAGGTACCGCTGGGCGTCCTGGTGACCAGCGCCGACCCGGGCCCGGCTTCCGAGGGCACACCGCAGACGACGCTGGACCATCTGCTGAACAGCGCCCGGACGTTGATCCTGCGGCTGGGCGGCCTCTCCGAGCAGGCGGTCGCCGCACTGGTGGCCACTCACGTCGACGCCGACGTCGATGCCGAGGCGACGCTGGCGCTGCACAAGCGCAGCGGGGGCAGCCCGTGCGCTCTGCGCCGGCTGTTGTAGCCGGCCTGAGGAAAGTCCGCGCGAGGGCGTGTCCGCTCTACTCGCTCGCGAAGCCCGCGTCCATGGCGCCTGTGAGCTACAACGGGCGAAGACCCCACCGCGGACGCCAACTCAAACCGCCCCGACCCGACCATCCCATCGCCGACCTCTCACAAGAACGGATCAAGCGTCGACCCGCCCTCGGAGGACTGATCAATGAGTATGAACGGGCCGGATAAGTTCGCAGGTCAGTGCGGCGGCCCTGTTTCGGAACCCCATAGGCAGACGTCCTTCAAAGATGCCGTCATGAGCAGCCCTCAAGGAGGCGAACAGGCCGTGCCGCAGGTCACGCGAACCTCACGCAGCGGCCACAGTCGGCGGCAGTCCACGGTCAGCACCTTGTCACGCTCGCGCGCAACGCCCTATTCGGGTGGCCTGCGGGGGGCAGCCCACATGTGTCGCGGACTCACCCCGCCTCGATCGCCCACATCAGGAGTGGAAACGACATCGCGCCGAAGCCCCCATGGACAGACCCGCGATCGCGCGCCGGTCGGCGGCGTGGAGCCCCCGCGCGAGGATCTGCGAGAGCTCCACCAAGTGGAACGTCTCCCAGCCCGGCTTGCTACCCGCACCGCGGGCCCACCAGTCCGTGTAGAAACCGAGCGCTCCGCCATCCGGCATGACGACCAATACGTCGCGCTTGCGGACCAGGCGCGCGACGTCGCTGTGCCGCGCCCAGTCCGTGTAGTCGCCGTAACCGCCATGGAGAAGGTAGAGCACCGGCCATGAGGCGCCGGCCCGCGAGCCGAACCGATTCGGAAGGATGATGCGCACCGACGCGGTGTGGCCGAGCGCAACCGAATCGATCGTGATGTCCACCGTGCGCGGGTCAAGGCGAGCGAAGGCCCCTCACACCGGCCGCGCAGCACACGCGGCGGCCCCGGAGGCGGAGCAACCCCGTGCAACGCGGCCAGCAGATAGATCACGAAACCGCACCGAAACACCAGGCGGGCGCTGCCCTCTTCGCGCGGTGGACTCAGTGGACCGTCGGGGCCGGCGGCGCGACCGCCTCGCACAGCTCAGCGGCCGCCTGGGCGACGAGCTCGGAGAGCGTCGCCTCCGGCTCGGCCAGCCAGCGTGACGTGGCGCGCCGGGAAATCGCAATCGCCACGTCGATGATGAAGCGTGCCGCGCCGGGCTCGACGCCGCGGCGCTCGAGCGCCCGCGCCAGCGCGTCGGCGATGTGGGCAAGCTTGATCAGGTCGCGCTCGGCCAGCGCCGGGTTGGCGGCGATCACTTTGATACGGCGCAGCAGAAACTCGCGCGGGCGAAAGATCTCATCTGCGGTCCCCAGCGCGGTCAGCAGCGCCTCGAACGGCGTGAGGCTCGGGTCGGCCGCCTCGACCTGGGCGACGAGGTGGGCCTCGAGCTTTTTGTCGGCGAAGAGCACTTCCCGTTTGTCGGGGAAGTAGCGGTAGAAGGAGCGCTCGGTCAGACCGGCGGTGCGCGCGATCTGTGCGACCGAGGTGCGCTCGAACCCCTGCGTCTCGAACAGGTCGAGCGCCGCGCGCTCGAGCCGGCCCTGTGCGTCGGACTCCCATCGTGGCATGCCGACCAGGATATGACAGCAGACGCTGTCGTCACGGTGCTACCTTCAATGACAACAGATGCTGTCATCGGCAGGAGATCGTCATGAAGGCTCTTCAGTTCGACCGATTCGGATCCCCGGATGTGATCGTGCTCCGCGACGTCCCGAAGCCGGAGCCGGGACCCGGCCAGATCCGGATCGCCGTGCGGGCGTGCGGCCTGACCCCGGCCGACTGGGCGGTGGTCGACGGCCTCTTGGCCGACCAGTTGCCGCCGCTGCCGCGCGGGCTCGGGTTCGAGGTCGCCGGCACCGTCGACGCGCTCGGTGAGGGCGCCACCGGTGTCGAGATCGGCGACGGTGTGTTCGGCCCGGCGCCCTTCGACGGCCCGACGGCCGGGGCCGCCGAGTACGCGCTGATGTCGGCCTGGGCGCGCATTCCCCAGGGCGTCACCGCCGAACAGGCCGCCGCACTGCCGGTGGCGGCCGAGACGGCGTGGCACGCGCTCGACGACCTCGGCGTCCAGCCGGGCGAGCTGCTGCTCGTCCACGGCGCGGGCACCACCGTGGGCGAGGCGGCGGTGCGCCTCGCGCTGCACCGGGGCGTCCGCGTGATCGCCACCGCCGGGCCGACCCGGGCCGCCGCCCTGGAAGAGATCGGCGCCCACGTGACCGGCTACGGCGACGGCATGGCCGAACGCGTCGCCGCACTGGCCGCAGGCCGCGTCGACCGCGCCCTGGACACAGCCCCGACCGGCGGCCGGATCGACCGCGCCGACCAGGCCGGCCCGGCCAGCGGCTCGCTGCCGACCCTGACCGCGCTGACCGGGGATCCCGACCGCGTCCTCACCGTCTCGGACTTCGCCGCCGCGGCCGAACTGGGCACCCGGATCACCCAAATCGACCTGCGCTACGACCTGATGGATGAGTTCGCCCGGCTGGCCGGCGAGGGCATCCTGGCCGTATCGGTCGCCCGCACCTACACCCTCGACCAGATCCAGGAGGCAGCCGAGCTCAGCCAGTCCCGCCGATCCGGCGGCAAGCTCATACTCGCCCTGTGATCGCCTCGCTGGCCTGGCCAGACGAGAGTGTTCGACAGCGGTCCGAGCAGATAGGCGCGGGCAGTCGCTCACGGTTCCACCCGCCCGAACCCGCCCGCGATCCGGGTTATGGCCTGGTCTGACATCGCCCGCCACCGGACAGGCTTTTACGCCAAGGCCCGTGGCCACCCACGATCTTCAGAAGTCCGCACAACCTCCTATGATCACGCGGTGGCCGTACCCGTTCCCAGACTGAATCCCTACAAGATCGCGAAGTCACACTGGAGTATCAGGGCGTGTCTCTCCGATCGGGTGACTCATGCGCCGACGGCGCCGCCGTTGACCTCGGCCACAGCCCACGCGTGGTCAGCCGCGGCCGAGCAGCGGCTCGGCCGTCGGCGAGGTCGCTGCGAGCGTGACAGCTCCCAGCGGCGTAGGAGTCCGTCGAGTATCAGCACGATGGTGAAGTCGAAGCGTTCGTGGTCGGTGCCCGAGGTGAACTCGGCGGCATAGCGCGTGGCCCGGCCGATCAGGCGCTCACCGTGCGGGGTGAGGCGGAGGCCACGCCTGCTGCGGATGAACAACACGCAGTTTCGGCGTTCGATTCCGCTGATGGCGGGAGTCGCCTTGGGGCTCGCCTCGATGGCCGCCGCGGCCGACACGGGGCTCGGCGGTGCTCTGCTGGCCGTTCCCTGGTTGCAGGTGGTCATGAAGCTGGCCGCGGGGCTCTACCTGCTGTGGCTGACGGTGGGCACCGCGCGTGCGGGCGCCCCCGGCAGTCCGGGGGCTGCCGCCCGGCCTGTCGGGTTTCTGGGCGGCGTGTGGATGCTCTGGCAGAACCCCAAGGGCTGGACCATGACACTGGGCGCCGCGACCTCGTTCGCCGCTCTGGCCACCGGCCCGGCCGAGCTCGCCGTGTCAATCTGCTGTTGGTCGGGCTGCTCGTCGCCTCGATCGCGGCCTCGATCGCGCTGATATGGATCTAGCCCGCAGAGACGGTCGGAGCCCGGATTCGCCTTCGTCCGATCCCACGTATGTGCCGTTGTGTGCTCACCGGCCGCTTCGATCCGTACGAAATAATAGCGGTGCATCTGCCCAGCGGCGGTCAACTCGATATCCATCGTGCAGGCCAACGCCGCACGGCCCTGACCTGCACGAAAGGACCGATCAGCGCTCCCTTCCGCACCACTCCTCACCTCACCAAAGACCCCCGCCTGCACCACCCTGAGCACCCGCCAACGACCGCCAAAGAGCCACGGACAACTACGAGACATCTCCAGGCGCGAGGGGCGGCCGTGCCTGCTGTCCGGGGGATGGCGAACCCCGGCGCGAGCCGAACGCACCGGGGTTCGACGACAGGCTCAGTACCGCGTGGGGAACAGCTGGAGGCTGGCCCTATTGCCGGAGACCGACTTCACCCAGATCTTCAGGTTGTTGAACTTGACGGTGCCGCCCGGGCTGGTGCTGCCGCTGAGGCTCCCGCCCGCGGCCGACATCTTCACGGACCGGGAGCTTACGCTCGTGATCTTCAACTTCCCGAACCCGAACTTGCGGCTGTCGACCGTGATGGTCTTGGGCGCCGACACGGTGGTCTTGCACCGCCCGTCGTAGCAGGGCCCGTTGGCAGCAGACGCCGCCGGCGTCATCAGGCCGAACGCGAGTGTGCCCCCCATGGCCAGCGTCACGGCGGTCGTCGCGGCCCGTCGGCGCGTACCGGAACTCATCTGTTGGACCTCCTGTGTTCAAGGGGGAATCTTGCTCGACTTTCCTATCCCGCCGGGCCCGGGACCCCTCCCGGGGAGACATCCGAGCGCCGACGTGGTCAACGCCGCGCGACGCCTCACGCCGGCGCCGTATGCCGTATGCCGTATGCCGTATGCCGTATGCCGTATGCCGTATGCCGTATGCCGTCCAGAAGTGCAGGTCAAGGTCGCTGAGGACGGGATCGCCGGACGCACGTATCGGTTCCACCGCCGTCTCCTCAAGCGGCCAGGCCCCAGCGGCCACTCCACTCACCACGACGCCGAAGAGCACCGGCCCACGGGAGCTGTGTCGCGTGGGCGGCCTCCGCTTCCCGTAACTCGGTCTGAAGAGCCTCCACCCGCTGCCGGGCGGCGCGTTCCCGCTCCTTCAGCAACCCCATGCCGGCGGTGGTGGGTGGCAGGACGCGGACGTGGATGAAGTAGACGCGGACGCTGGAGATTTCGGTGTATGGGGCCATGCGTCGAGGGCGCCGTAGGTGGGGTAGTTCGAGGAGCTTGCCGGTGACATTACAGATGTCGACCAGGCGTGGTCCATGGGAGAGTTGGCGGGGCGGGGAGCGGCGGGGCATACCGGGTTCACGGGCACCCGCCTGGTGGTCGACCGCGCCTCGGGCTGCTACGTGGCACTTCTGGCGAACACCGTCCACCCCCGCCGCCCCGGAAACAGTGCCCGTCGTGTGGCGGCGGCGCTGGTCCGCGCACTGAGGCAGCAATCCCGCATAGTTGTGGGACGGAGACGTTCTGGCGGTTGGTCCGACCGGGTCCCACGGTTAGCCTATGCCTCTCGCTGTACCAGCGGCCGCGCTGATCCACCGCTCCAAGGAAGACTTCGTGACGAATCTCCAGGACCCACAGGATATTCCGGACCCTCAGGACATGCCCGACGGCACGGGCTCGGTGGTGCCGCCTCCCGGCTGCCCCGCCCACGGCGACGCCTCGCCGTTGTACGGGCGGCAGTTTCTGCGGAATCCGACCGAGAGCTACCAGCGGATGAGGCGCGACCACGGGCAGGTCGCCCCGGTCCTGCTCGAGGCCGACATCCCCGCGTGGCTCGTCCTCGGCTACCGCGAGATGCGCCAGGTCCTCGGCGACACCCAGACCTACGGCCGTGACCCCCGTCGCTGGAACCGCTGGGACGAGGTTCCGCCCGACTGGTCCCTCATGCCCTGGGTGGCCTACAGTCCCATGATCCATTTTACGGAGGGGGACGAGCACCGGCGGCGCTCGGCGGCCGTCAGCGACGCTCTCTCCACCGTCGATCCCTTCGAGTTGCGTGCGCACTGCGAGCGCTTCGCCGACGGTCTGATCGACGAGTTCGCCGGCAGCGGCAAGGCGGACCTGGTGTCCGACTACGTCTACTCGGTGCCCGCCCTCGCCGTGGGCATGATGTTCGGCCTGCCCGAGGACCAGCTCGAGGACATGGCGCAGGCCCTGACCGCGAGCCTTGACGCCAGCGGGGACGCCATCTCGGCCCAGCAGCGGGCCGCCGAGATAGTGGGGCCGCTGGTGACGGCCAAGCGTGATGCGCCGGGCCCGGACATCACCTCCCGGTTCATCCAGAACTCCCCGAACCTCACCGACGAGCAATTGGTCGGAGACATCATGGTGATGATGGTCGCGGGCTTTCCCGCCACGTCGTACTGGATCGGCAGCACCGTCCGGCTGATGCTCACCGACAGCCGGTTCGCCGTGACCCTCGCGGGCGGCCGAAGGAGTATCGGCGAGGCCATGGCCGAGGTGCTGTGGGCGGACTCCCCCGTCCCGAACGCCATCGGGCGCTTCGCCATTCGGGACACCATGCTCGGAGGTCAGCGCATCCGCACCGGTGACCTCCTCGTCCTCGGCCTCGCCGCCGCGAACATGGACCCGCTGCTGTGGCCCGACACCACGGCGGGCTTCGCCGGGAACAACGCGTATCTGTCCTTCACCGGCGGCGACTACGGATGCCCGGCGGGGGCGCCCGAGCTGGCCAGGATCATCGCGGAGACGGCGATCGAAGTGCTGCTCGACCGGGTTCCGGATCTGACCCTGGCCGTCGAGCCCGAGGAGCTCGAGTGGGTTGACTCCCTGTGGTGCCGAGCCCCGTCCAGCCTTCCCGTCACCTTCACCCCTACGCACATCAACGCGGGCTAGGTGTGTCGCCCCGGCACGTCGGTGACGGGCGACGCGCCGTGAGGGGTGCTTGAACGGAGCGAGGGGTCGACCACGCGCACCGCTTCGTCCGCACCCAGGTCATTCCCACTCGCCGAACGACGACAGCCACCCCCAAATCAGCGACAGAGTCACTTTCAGTGCTGGAGCCACGAACGGTCACCAGGCCGCTGAGGCCGTGCGGTGCCGTCTCGATTGGAAGTACTGCCTACGGCCTGTCCGGCGGATCTTGTCGGCGAGCACGGGGGGGTGCCGTGAGCGTAGAGGCCCACCCGGTGACCACGTCCACCGGGTGGGCCGAAAGGCACTGCGAGCACCGGGAAGTGATGGGCGATCAGTGCCGGGTGCTGAGTTCGGTCGCGGGTTCTGGCCGCGCGCCGGCCGCTGGGGACTTGGCCAACCGCTCGCCTTCTATGTCGACGTTGGGCAGGACGCGGTCGATCCAGGCGGGCAGGGACCACGCCCGGCGGCCGAGGAGGGTCAGGACCGCCGGCACGATGGTCATGCGGACGATGAAGGCGTCGAGGGCGACGGCGACCGCGAGACCGAGCCCGAGGGCCGCGATGACAGAGTCGGTGGAGCTCATGAAGCCCGCGAACACGCAGATCATGATGAGGGCCGCGGCTGTGACCACCTTGGCGCTGTGCTCGAAGCCCGTGACGACGGCCTGACGCGGATCGGCGCCGTGGACATATGCCTCGCGGATGCGGGTGACCAGGAAGACCTGGTAGTCCATGGCCAGGCCGAAGACGATGCCGACGGTGAGGATGGGCATCAGGCTCATGATCGGCCCGGGCTGTTCGACGCCGAACAGGTCCTTCAGCCACCCCCACTGGAAGACGGCTACCACGGCGCCGAGCGAGGCCAGGACGGACAGCAGGAAGCCCAGTGCCGCCTTCAACGGCACGAGCAGGGAGCGGAAGACGAGGATCAGGACCAGGAAGGCCAGTCCGACGACGACCAGGAGGTAGGGCATCAGGGCGGCGCTGAACTTGTCGGAGACGTCGATGTTCAGCGCGGCGGTGCCGGTGACCATGCTCTGGGCGCCGATGGAGCGCTCCGTCGCCGTCGCCAGGGAACGGATGTCGTTGACGAGGTCCTTGGTCGCGTCGTCGGACGGCGCGCTGTCGGGGATGACGGTGATGATGCCCGTGTCACCGGAGGGGTTGAACACGGCGGGGGTCGCCACGGCCACATCGTCCAGTTCGCGGATCTTCGAGCCCATGGTGGCGGCGGCCTTTTTGGCGGTGGCCGCGGCCCGGTCGGTGACGACCACGGTCAGGGGGCCGTTGAAGCCCTTTCCGAAGGACTGCGCGAGCATGTCGTATGCCTTGCGCTGGGTGGTGGACGGCGGCTTGGAGCCGTCGTCGGGCAGGCCGAGCTCCAGACCGCTGACCGGGAGCGCCACCACGATCAGTGCTGCCACAGCGGGGACGAGAACCCGTACCGGTCGGCGCACCACCGCCGTGACCCACCGTCGGCCGAACTGCGCCTTGGCCTCACGGCTGTCGCGGCCCTCCGCGCGGTCGCGGGAACGTCCACGGACGCGTTCGGGGGCGAAGCCGAGCATGGCCGGGATCAGCGTGATGGCGACGAGGACGGCGACGGCGACGGCTCCGGCGGCGGCGATGCCCATGGCGGTCAGCACCGGGAGGTTGACCACGGCCAGGCCGACGAGGGCGATCATGACGGTGAGGCCGGCGAAGACGACGGCCGACCCCGCGGTGCCGTTCGCCCGGCCCGCCGCCTCGCGGGCGTCGTGGCCCGCGGCACGTTCGGAGCGGTAGCGCGAGACGATGAACAGCGCGTAGTCGATCCCGACCGCGATGCCCAGCATCGAGGCGAGTGCCGAGGTGCTGCTGTTCAGATCGAAGACCGGGCCCAGCGCTGTGACCGCGGAGAGGCTGATGGCCACTCCGACCACGGCCGTCAGCAGCGGAAGACCTGCGGCGATCAATGAGCCGAGGGCGATGAGGAGGATGACCGCCGCCAGGGCGAAGCCGATGGCCTCGGCCGAGGTGCCTTCCTCCTCCGTGGCGACCGCGTTGCCGGAGGCTTCGACCGTCAGCCCGGTCTTCCTGCCCTCGCTCAGAGCGTCGTCGAATCGCTCGTGGTCACGATCGGTGAGCTCTGCGGGCGTGATCCGGTAGGTGACCGTGGTGTAGGCGGTCGCGCCGTCCTTGCTGACCGTTCCGCTCTTGAAGGGGTCACTGACGGTAGCGATCCGGGAAGAGGAGGCCGCCAGGTTCTTCAGGGTCGTGGCCACCGAGGCATGGTTGCCCTTACTTGTGATCTTTTCCCCGTGCGGGGCCCGCAGCACCACGCGGGCGGTGGCGCCGCTCGCGTTGGCCTCGGGGAATTTGTCGCCCAGCAGGTCGTTCGCGCGTTGTGACTCGGTGCCGGGCAGGGTGATGGCGGACGTCGAACCGCTGGTGGTCTGCGCGGCGGCGGCGCCCACAGCGGCAACGACGATGCCCCAGAAGAGAAGCACCAGCCAGCGCCGCTTGAAAGCGGTCCGACCGATCCAGTGCAAGAAGGTGGCCATGAGGGTGCGGAAAACTTTCTACTCATGCGATGTTGGGACGGGAGGTTGGGACAGGGACGTGCCGCACACGCCGCTTCCTTGGACGGCGCGCTGGGCACAGGCCGACCCTTGGTGAATGTCGCCGACCGCCCGCGATCACCATCGTCGGCCCGGCGCACGGGGCGGCACGTCAGCCCTACGTACCGTGTGGGCGCGCGGCTGTCGGTCGTTCGGCCGACAGCCGCGCGCCCACCCACCCTCCTACGCTGAACATCGTGGATCGACATCTTCCGCGTACCCCGCACGTCAGACGACTGATCACCGTCAGCGGCCTGTTCGCGTTCGTTCTCACCTGGCTGGCGGACATCACCGTGGTCAGGAGCGATTCCATGACGTTCGGAACCGTCTGGCTGCCCGTCGTGGCCTC
Organism: Streptomyces sp. 5-10; assembly: GCF_014712245.1. Lineage (NCBI taxonomy): Bacteria > Bacillati > Actinomycetota > Actinomycetes > Kitasatosporales > Streptomycetaceae > Streptomyces > Streptomyces sp. 5-10. The sequence goes on along the minus strand of NZ_JACVYG010000010.1, from coordinate 132,552 downwards.
CGGCCCCCTGATCGCCCTGGCCGTCGCCGAGACCCGCTGGTCGCCGTCGCTGGGCACGTGCGTCGCCGCCGCGGTGTCACTGTCCTTGGCGCTGACCGCTTGGAGCGTGATCGCGCAGAGCACCATGGCGTGGTGGGGAGCACTGGAGACATTGGGTCTGCTGTGCATGGCCCTGCGCACCTCAGCCCAACCCGGCCGGCCGGCCGCCGCGGTGGCGGAGACCGTCCTGATCAGCGTGACCGTACTTCTGCTGCCCCTGCGGGCCGGGTCGTGGCAGGCGTTCACCGGCGGCGGCTATGTGCTGACCGTCGCGCTCGCCGTCTTCATCACGCTCGGCTATACCATCCGAGCCCTGGAAGCGCGCAGAGAGCGCACAGCCCGCGAGGTCCGCTACGGGGAGCGCCTCGCCCTGGCCCGCGATCTGCACGATCTCATCGCCCATCACATGACCGGCATCATCGTGCAGGCCAACGCCGCCTTGTCCATCCAGGCCGCCGCACCGGAGAAGATCGAGCCCATCCTGCGCAACATCGCCGAGGCCGGTGCCGAGACCCTGGAATCCACGCGCCGTCTGGTCCGCGTCCTGCGCGAGGAGGGCAACACGCCATTGCGACCCGGCGACTTGCTCACCGATCTCGGTGACCTGGTGTCCGCCCACTGCGCCGCCGCGTCGCCCGGCTCCGGGCCCTCCGAAGCCGATACGGCCCGCCTCGAAGCCACAGCGGCAGCGCGGGTGGCCCGACTGCGCCCCGAAGTGGAGACCTCCGCCCACCGCGTGGTCCAGGAAGCCCTGACCAACGTACGCCGCCACGCACCGGACGCGCACACCACCGTCCGCCTGGACGCCGACACCGAGCGACTGCGCGTGACCGTCACCAACACTCCACCGCACCGCAGGGCGCTCACGCCGGCCGGGGGCCGGGGCGGCTTCGGCCTGCTCGGGCTCCAAGAGCGCATCGAGGCCCTCGACGGCACCCTGCGCGCCGGGCCGCTGCCCGACGGCGGCTGGGAAGTCTCCGCCGCCCTCCCGCTCGTACAGTCATGACCCCGGGCCGAGCCCTGCCCGAGCCGGGCCCCGGCGAAGCGGCCCGGGCCATCTCGACGCGGCCCAGCCCCGCGATGATAGGAACGGTCAGTGCACGAACCCCAGATTGACGTCGTCATCGCCGACGACCAGGAACTGGTGCGGATGGGATTCAGCCTGATCCTTGGTGTGCAACCAGGGATCACGGTGGTCGGTGAGGCGGCAGACGGTGTGGAGTGCGTCGAACTCGCGCGTCGTCTGCGTCCCCGGGTCGTGCTGGCCGACATTCGTATGCCGCGACTGGACGGGCTGGAGGTTGTGCGACAGCTGGCCGGTCCCGGCGTGGCCGATCCGATGAACGTCGTCGTGATCACCACATTCGACCAGGACGACTATGTGCGAACCGCGCTGCGCAACGGCGCATGCGGTTTCCTGCTCAAGGACGCCTCTCCCGCCCTTCTGGTGGAGGCCGTCCAGGCGGCGGCGCGGGGGGACGCCCTCGTCTCCCCCGCGGTCACCGTGCGGCTCCTGCGGAGGCTGGAAGCGACGGAACGCGGGGTGGCGCAGGCGGCCGCGGCGTCCGATGCCGCCGGCCTCAGCGAACGGGAGCGGGACATCGTCCGGCTGGTGGCCGTGGGGCGCACCAACCAGGAGATCGGCGATGAGTTGTTCCTGTCGCTGTCGACGGTGAAAACGTACCTGGGACGCATCCAGGCCAAGCTCAACGCCCGCAACCGGGTCGAGGTAGCGGCCTGGGCCTGGGAACATGGAGCAGTCCGCGGGAGCCGATGAGACAGCCGGTCGCGACGGACACGGTCCAGGCGTGCTCGGCGTATGAAGGCAGCCACCGTCTCGTCCTCGCCCTGGAAGAGTCGGTGAAGATGGCTGACCGAGATGTTGTGCGCGGCAGCGATGGTGCCCGGCGTCAGGTCGGGGTCATGCAGGTGATGTCCGATGATCGCCCGGATGCGCAGCGGGACCCGCCGTCCCCGCTCATCACGACACAGACCGACGCCACCCGGGCCACCGTCGGCTCCACCCGCACCTACCCCGGGGCCGACACCACCACCGACGTCGCCGTGAGCCGGGACCGGCTGCCGGTGACCAACTCCCAGATGTACACCTACCTGGTCCTCGCTGGAGGCGGTGACGGTCTCCTCATCGGGGAACGGGTAATCGTTGACCTGGTCGCCGCGCCGGGGCCGAGGGCCGACCAGCCGTCGCGGTGGAGCGGGGTGAGACGGTGGGTGACTGCGGGCCGGGGGTGAGGGCCCTCTTCTACGTCTTCGGTCCGGGTGTTGTGGGGCTCTGGCGCCGACGAAGCGGCTTCGGTCGTCGCCGATCTCGGCGAGCACGCGGGCTCCGAGCAGAGGCCCAGGCCGGGGTCGGAGCGCGATGTTCCCTTTCGTCGCATCCGGTGTCCGACTTTCGTCGTACCGGTGTCCGACCGAGGGCTGATGCAACACCCCACGCGCCTGGGCCAAGATCTTCCGCATGACCTCAGACTTCCGCGCCGACAAGGCCCTGCGCACTGCCTTCGGCCCGGTCTACGCAATGCGCCACGTCAGCACACACATCCTGCTGGCCTGCATCAGCAAGGACGAACGGGTCCAGGAGTTCCTCGCCTCGTACGACCTCACGACGCACGTGATCCGCAGGGGCGTCGGGGAGATGGACGAGGAGCCCGGAAGGGTCGAGGTTCCGTTGGCCGAGCAGGAGGACCGCTCGCTCACGCTCAGCACGGCCGGGGCCNAGGACCGCTCGCTCACGCTCAGCACGGCCGGGGCCGCGGCGCTCGCCCGGTGCCAGGAGCAACCGTCCGTGACCGGTCAGGGCGCCGAGCGCTCGCCGGCCGATCTGCTGGTGGCCATCCTGGACGACCCGTCCTGCGGAGCGGTGAGCTACCTGAACGGATGCGGGGTCGACGTCGTCGCGCTGCAGCGGGCCGTGCGGTCGGGACAGGTCCCTGCCGTGGAGGACGCCGTCCCGCCGGAACTGCGCTCCACCCGCGACGCCTTGGTGGGCCGCCGCCGCTACAAGCCTCGTGAGCTGGGGCAGTTCTGGACGACGCTGCTGGTCAAGGTAATGCCGTTCAACGCCGCGGCGCACCCGGTGCTGTGGGCGCGCCTGGAGGCCGGGGAACTCGCCAGACAGCACGGTGGGAAGGTCCGCACCGACGATGTCCTCCTGGGCATGCTGCGGACGTACGCGGTCGCGCAGGCTTACCCCCACCTGACGAAAGAGGCGAAGGCCGACTACGACGGGGGCCGGGTCCTGGTCGAGACGGGGGTGGACCATGAACGGGTGCGTGCGGTCATGGCGAGTACAGACCTCGGCCAGGACACGGTGCCGCCGCGCGAGTTGCTCAAGGACACGATGGCCGGCGGTACCTCCGACCTGCTGGACCGGCTGCTGAGCGAGCCGGGCAACCGCAGTGTCCGGCTGTTGGCGGCGCTCGATGTGGAGCCGGCCGGTCTTCGGCGCCCCGCCGGTTCCTGACCACTGCTGCATTCTCGACAGCGGACACCTGGGTGACCACCGCTTCTGCCAGGTCGTCGCTCAGAATCACGCCTGCCACCGCACCGGCCGACGCGGCTCGTACCTGTCCAGGGTGCGGGCCGCGTAGGCGATCGTGACGACCGCGATCACCCAGGCAGCCGGCACCCGCAACTCGCCCGTGGTGTCCCAGGGACAGGGTCGCGTCATTGCCGCGCCAGCTTCGCCAACCAGGGATGTCCGGGATGAACACGCGTCAGCCACCCGCTGAGAACGTCACGCCGCGCCTGGCTCAGCAGCGGCAGGACCCCGTCGAAGTCCGCTTGATCCTGCGGGGACGGGCGCGGTGCGCGGGCCTGTTCCAGCCGCTCGTAGTAGTTGACCGACACCCCGGCCAGTGCGGCCACCTCTTCGCGGCGCAGTCCGGGAGTGCGCCGGGCACGGGGGCCCGGTGGGTGGATGGCCGTGGCCGGCACCCGGTCCGGGGGCAGTGCCTCCCGTCGGCGGGTGGTCCACGGCACGTGAAGGGCCGCCCGGGGAGGTAGCACAGGGCGCCCTTGCCGGGTCCGGGCGTCCCGGTTCGACTGGTTGGCCCGCACCATCCGCTCGTACGCGCCGGTCATGGGCTCGCTATGGCAGGCGTCCGCACACCACCGGCAGTACCCGCGCACCACCGCAAGACCTCCGCAAACCCATACCCACTGCCCGCGTCGCGCAAGTGGTCGGTTCGTATTCGTACAGTGGTGTCCGTTTCGGCATGAGGGTTGTGCCAGGGGTGCTGGTCGCGGAGGTGGCCTGACGCGGCGCTCGGCGCGGCGGCGCACCGCAGACCGTGCTGCGGTGCGCCGCGGGAGGGGGCGTGCGGGTGCCAGCCGCTCACGCGGGCTCGGGAACCCGGCGCCGGGAGGCGACGACCACGAGGCCGCCGATGACGGCGAGGCTCATCAGGACGGTGGCGAAGACGGTCGCGCCGTTGGTCAGCCCGACGGCGTCGCTGAGGTAGCCGGCCGAGACCGGCAGGATGCCCGCCGGTACGTAACCGCCCACGTTGAGGGCCGCGTTGGCCTCGGCGAGCCGCTGTGCCGGGACGGTGGAGTTGAGCAGGGAGAGACCGCCGAGCTGTCCCATGCCCTGGCCGGCGCCAGCCAGCAGCGCGGAGGCGATCAGGACCGGGACCGACGAGGTGCGCACAGTGGTGACGAGTGTGACCATGCTGAGCGTGGTGCTGACCGCTCCGGCGGTGAGGATGGTGCGCCGGGGCAGCTTCTGGACCGCGAACTGCACACCGGTGGCGGCCAGGAACATCACGAACGCCATGGCTCCGGCAAGGATCCGGCTGGTGGTGCCGAGCAGTCCGGCCAGCAGTGACGGACCGAGCGAGAGCACGAACGACGTCGCGGTGATGCCGGGCGCGAACACGGCGATGCCGAGGGTGAGTTGCACGCCGTTGCCGTGCGGTACGCCGGGCACGCGGATCCAGGCGCCCTTGGCGGGGGCGGCGGGGCGTCCTACGGGCATGCGCAGCACAGCGAGGAGCGCGGTGGCGAGCAGCGCCATCTCGACGATGAAGACGGTGACGGTCGGGGCGGGCAGGGTCTCGGACAGGATGCCCGCGAGGAGCGGGCCGAGGCCGGCCCCGAAGACCATGGCGCAGGAGGCGAGCAGGGCCGCGAGCCGCTTGCGGTGCGGGCCGGCGACGTCCGTCACGGCGGCCATGCCCGCGGAGACGACCGCGCCGACGGCGATGCCGGTGAACAACCGGGCCACGATCAGCGCGGCCACGGTGGAGGCGGTCGCGAAGACGAGGCAGGCGGCCAGGGCGAGTGCCAGGGCGGGCAGGAGGACCGTCCTGCGGCCGAGCCGATCGGACACGACGCCGGAGATGAGCAGCGACCCGAGCAAGCCGACGATGTAGAAGGCGAAGACCACGGTCAGGGTCCCCTTGGAGAACCCGATCTCGCGCTGCCACAGCACATACAGCGGAGTGGCCGCGTTGGACAGGATGAAGACCGCGGTCACCGGCCAGGCGGCCAGCCAGACCCACCAGGTGGGAGCGGGGGAGGTACCCGCCTCCGACGGTCGGCCCACCCCAGAACCCCGCTCGTCCACCGCCTTCACGGGCGCCGTTCGACTCTCCAACATGACAGGTTCCTTCCGCGAGTAAAGCAGTACGAGTTTTCTCGAACATAGCATGTAGTACGATCGGAGTCGTACATAGGATTCGGGTCATGAGGAGCCACCTATGCCTTCGACGGCGCGTCCAGTGTTCGTGCGAGTGCCGGATATCAAGGTGCTGCCGGAGCCCGCGGAGCTGCCCGAGCCGCTGCCCGAGCCCGCAGTGGAGGACCTGCGCCTGGAGACGGTACTGGGGGCCCTGAGCGACCCGCTGCGCCTGCGCATCGTGCGCAAACTCCTCCTGGAGTCGGAGCAGTTCGACCACACATGCGGCTGGTTCGGCCTGGACCGCCCCAAGTCCTCCCTGACCCACCACTTCAAGGTCTTGCGCGAGGCGGGCATCACCCGACAACGCCAGTACGGCCTGGAACGCCGCAGCCACGTCCGCGTCGACGACCTCAACGCCCGCTTCCCCGGCCTCCTGGACCTGATCGCGGCCTGGACGCCGGACGAGCCCTGACGCGACGGTTTTCCGGCGGACTACCGGCCGTTCTGCGCACCGCGCTGAGCACGGTGCATGATGAGAACTCCATGCCTGGTGGCCTGGTGTGCGTGGGCGTCGGGAGCCCGGGCAGGTCCGGGGCGGTAGCCCACCGGCAAGGTCATCCGTCAGCGGGAGACTTCCCTGTTGGTCAGCACCAGCAGGGCCCGTACCAGCGCGGTCGCCCACCTTGGATCCGTGCGGATCTCGCCAAGGACGCGCCAGTTCTTCAGGCACGCGAAGCCGTGCTCGACCCGGGCCCGGACCGCGGCCAGCGCGTCCTGCCCGCGAGCTACCGGCTGGGGCTGCAGATCAGCGGCCACGACTTCGAGCGCGAACTCCCGGACGAGCCCCATGAGGCTTGGGTGTCGCGAGGCTCGGGCCCGTGGCTCCACACGCATCCGGAAGACCGGCCGGCTGAGGTGTTCGCGGGACGCACCACCGTGCACACCGGCGGGGACACCGATTCCCACCTGCTGATCCCCGTCATTCCGCCAAGCGATGGGACGGTTGCACGGATGCCGACCTGAGCGGTAAGTCGATCCTGATCACTGGCGCCGGCCGCGGCATCGAGCACGCCCTCGCGGTCAATCCGGCAGCCGAGGGCGCGAGGATCGGGGTGCTCGAACTCGACCGTGTTCAACAACGGCGGAAGCACGCCGGAAGCCACGCAGGCACACCAGCGGCTGCCGACCACAGCCGCGAACGGCTACCGCCGGGTACGCGCGCCTCCAGGAAATGCAACTCCCGCGAACGGTCCGCCGCGTTCCGGACAACGTGACCGATGGCCACGTCGCGGAACCTGTCCTCCAGGCCATCACCCATGACTACGGCACCACCGCCACCTGTCCTGCCCCGCGAGATCCCGCACGAAGGAACACATCACATGCAAGACAACCTGGAAGACCGGCTGCGCGTCATCGAAGACCGGTTGGCGATCTACAACCTGCTCGCCGCGCACCCACTCAGCGCGGACACCGGCGAGCCCGGATTCATCGAATCCATCTACACTCCCGACGTCGTGTTCGACCGTGGCGCCGGGCTGGCAGGCGCACGCGGCCGCGACAACATGGTCACCTTCGTCGGAAGCGACGCGCACCACACCGCCATCGCCGGCGGGCTGGCGCATTTCGGCAATCTGCCGCTCATCGAACTCAACGGCGACACCGCCATGGCCACCTCCTACATCGCCCTCATCACGCCGGACGAGAAGGGCGAAGAACGAGAACTGGCCAACCACGGAACGTCGACGGGATTCCGCATCCACCGCATCGTCGCCAACCGCTGGTCGCTCGTCCGTGAAGACGGACGATGGTCGATCGCGTCCCGGAAGGTCCTGCCCATGGACGGCAGCGGGCCGGCACTGGACATGTTGCGCCAGACCGCCACCTACTACACCGACCGCTGAAGGGCCCACCGTGTATGAGGCATCCACCGGGCGAACCAGGACGCCGCGGACGGGTTCTGGCGCTGGACCGGCACGTCGGCGGCCGGCCGTCAGGGAACCGGCGCGAGCCGCCCGTGAGATGGTTCCGCCGCTGGTGATCGCGCCGGCCCAGCTACTGCGGGTGCTGGACGACTCGTCCGTGAACATCGCCCTGCCGAGCGTCCAGGACGCGCTCGCCGACACGCCCGCACATCTGCCCTGGACGTGATCGCCTAAGCCTGTCACGTGGGGGGCAAGTCGGCGGCGCGCGTCTCCAGGGCCGGCAGGAAGCGCGGGCTACCCCTCCAGCGCGGCCAGCGCCTCCTCGTCGAGCACGACGTCGGCGGCGGCGAGGTTCTCCTCAAGGTGGTCGATGCTGCGGGTGCCGGGGATGAGAAGCGTCTGCGGTCCCCGGGTGAGCACCCATGCCAGCCCGACCTGGGACGGGGTTGCCCCCAGCCGCGTCGCTACCTCCCGCACGGCAGGCTGGTCGGCGACCTTCGGCAGCTCCGGGAACCCCGACCCGAGCGGGAAGTACGGCGCCCAGGCAATGCCATGCTCGCGGCAGAGGTCGAGCACCGGCTCGGACGAACGGTCGACGAGGCTGTAGGCGTTCTGCACGCAGACGACGCCGGCCGGCAGGGCGTGCCGTAGCTGATCGGCGTCGACGTGGCTGAGGCCGATTCCGCCGAGCAGCCCGGCGTCGCGCAGGGCGATCAGCTCGGCGAGCTGGTCGTCGAAGTCGACTCGCTGGCCGACGGGGATTCCTTGCGTCCCGTACATCGGGTAGATGTTGACCACGTCGAGGCGCTCGACGCCCAGCGTGCGCAGGTTCGCCTCCAGCTCGGAGCGCAGTTCGGCGGGCCTTTGCGCCGCACGCAGCCCGTACTGGCCGCCCGGGTCGCTGGTGGCACCGACCTTGCTGGCCAGCACCAGATGCTCGGGGTAGGGATGCAGGGCGGCTCGGATGCGCCCGTTGACGCGGCCCGCTCCGTAGAACTCGGCGGTGTCAATGTGGTCGACGCCCAGCTCGACGGCCCGACGCAGCACGGCGAGGGCGCGCTCCTCGTCACCGTGCTCGAGCTGCATCGCGCCGTAGCCGATGCGGGCGACGGGACGCCCGGCGAGAGACGCGAGCCCGCCGGGGTGTGGGCGTGCGCCTGAAGTGGTGCGGGTGGTGGTCATGGTCGTACTCCCGTGGAACGTTAGGCTCACGATTAAACGGAGGAGCCTCCGGAACGTATCACAACCGGAGGTACCTCCGCTTCATGGCTGCTGTCGACCGTGAACCACGCCTGCGGGCCGATGCCCAGCGCAACCGGGCCCGCCTCCTTGAGGTGGCCCGCGCCGCCTTCGCCGCCGGGCAGACGCCGACCCTGGAGGCCGTCGCCCGCGAGGCCGGCGTCGGGATCGGCACTCTCTACCGGCACTACCCGACCCGTGAGGCGCTCATCGAAGCGGTTTATCGCGCCGAGCGCGCACGGCTGTGCTCGCACGTGGAACCGCTGCTCGCCGAGCACGAGCGCGTCACCGCACTGCGCACGTGGATGGGCGACTACGCCGACTTCATCGCCACCAAGCGCGGCATGGCCGAGAGGCTCAAGGTGATCACCGCAGAGGGCACGGTCGCCTCCGCCCGCACGCGGCCCCGGCGACATCGTCAGCACCCTGGTAGGGATCTTCCTCGCGCCCGACGACCGCGAGCAGGCCGGGCTGACGCTCGACCTGCTCGTCGACGGCTTGCGAGCCGGAACGTCAGCGAAGCGCGGTGAGGGTGGGTGCCCAGCTCGGCCGCGGCGGCGGAGTCCGAGACGGTGAGAACGCGGTCGGGGTCCCCGGTCAGCCCGATCAGGGTCGGCAGCGAGCCGCCGACCGGGCCGGCCTGGACGGCGCGATCGATCCGGCCGCCGGTCGGGGCTGTGTCCAGGGCGCGGTCGACGCGGCCTGCGGCCAGGGCGGCAGCGGCGGCAGCTGGTCGACCAAGAGGCCGCAGACCAACGCCGCGATGCACAGCTACAGCATGGCCTTCCGGGCCACCAGCGCGATCTTCGCCGCCGGCGCCGTCAGCTGCGGCCTGATCCCGCGAACCGGTAACCCCGAACCCGCCGAACCCGCCGAACCCGCCGGACCCGCCTCCGGCGGGTGGCCCAGGCTCAATGACGACGGCCCAGGGCCGGATCGGGTGCGAGCCCCTTTGCGCTGCCCTCGATCTGTGCTACAGATAAGCGAAATGGTTGACAGGTTGATAGGTGGCTGAATGCCAAGGAGGCATCGTGAAGCTGGCAGTACTGCCCGGCGACGACATAGGCCCCGAGATCACGGCGGCGACCCTGGAAGTACTGGACGCCGCGGACCAACGCTTCGGCCTGGGGCTTGAGTACGACCGGCACGAGGTAGGCATGGCGTCACACCGCGCGGAGGGCACGACGCTGCCCGAATCCGTCCTTCGGGCGGCGCAGGAGGCCGACGGGATGGTCCTGGGCCCGGCCGGCATGACCGAGTACCCGCCTCTCGACCAGGGCGGCGTCAACGTCCCCGGTACCGTCCGCAAGCGCTTCGAGCTCTATGCCAACATCCGCCCCGCCCGCTCGCGCATCGGTGTCGCCAACGCCCGACCCGGCCTTGACTGTGTGATCGTCAGGGAGAACACCGAGGGCTTCTACGCCGACCGCAGCCTCTTCAACGGGTACGGCGAGTTCATGCCCACCGAGGACGTCGCGATGTCCATGCGCGTGATCACCGCTCGCGCCTCGCGGCGCATCGCCACGGTGGCCTTCGAACGGGCTCGGCAGCGGCGCGGGCACGTCACGGTGGTGGGCAAGCGCCACGTGTTGCAGGTGACCGATGGCCTGTTCATGGATCAGGTGCGCGCGGTCGCGGCGGACCACCCCGATGTGGAACTGCGTGAGATCGACATAGACGCCATGGCGGCGGCCGTCTACACCCAGCCCGGCGACTTCGACGTCATCCTCACCACCAATATGTTCGGCGACATCTTGTCGAACCTGACGGCGGCCCTGTCCGGCGGTCTCGGCCTTTCGGCGTCGCTGAACGTGGGTGACGACTACGCGGCCGCCAACGCCGGCCATGGGTCCGCGCCCGACATCGCGGGCCGCGGAATCGCCAACCCGACCAGCCTGATCCTCTCCAGCGCACTGCTGCTGCGCTGGTGGAGCGGGCGCTCGGGGAACAGCGCGTTCGAGGCTGCCGCTTCCCGGATCGAGGAGGTCGCCGACGAGGTACTGGCCGAGGGCAAGACCGTCACTGCGGACCTCGGCGGCAGCGCGTCAACCATCGAGTACGCGCGCGAGCTGTGCAGCCGCATCGCCGCGGAGTGACCAGCCGCCCGCACAGCACCCGGTGCTCCCCACTCGTACCGCGCGCCTTCAGACCCCTACGGAGGAGAGAAAACCTTGTTCGCCCTCATCGTTTCGCTTCACGTCCAGCCCGGTAAGCGGGAGGAGTTCCTCCGGGTCATCCAGGCCAATGCGGAGGCTTCCCTGCGGGATGAACCGGGTTGCCTGAGGTTCGACATCATCGAGCAGCACGACGCCGAGAATCGGTTTCTGCTGTACGAGGTGTACCAGGACGAGCAGGCATTTTACGAGGGGCACCGCGGTTCTGCCCACTACGCGCGCTGGCGCGAGCGGATGCCTCACCTCCTCGTCGAGGGCGGACACAGCAATGCCTTCGGCACCACGATCCACCTCTCCTCCCCCGAGACGGCTGCGACAAGCTGACGTTCCGCCGCCTGCCGCCCCTCGACCCGCACGCCGAGTGCGGCACCGGCACCCTCATGGTCGGGCTGCTGCCGAGTACCCTTTGGATGACAGGTTGATGTCCGGCGCACAAGGGAGCCGGGCCTGCACGAGAGGACTCAGCATGAGCGCCGGCCTGACCCGGGTGGAGCGTGTTCAGCGGGATGCTCCCGCGTTGCAGGTCGCGCGGCAGCTCCTTGGTTATCTCCTGGAGTCCGGAAAGGCTCAGGTGGGCCAGAAGCTGCCGGCCGAGCGGGAACTCGTGGAGACCTTCGGTGTCGGGCGGTCGTCCGTGCGCGAGGCGTTGAAGTCCCTCAGCCTCCTTGGACTGCTGGAGATTCGCCAGGGTGACGGGACGTATGTACGCAATCCCAGCTCGGACCTGCTGCCGCAGGTGATCGAGTGGGGCTTGATGCTGAGCGACCACAAGACGGCTGAGATGATCGAGGCCCGGCTGGTGATCGAGGTTGCCGTAGCCGAGTTCGCCGCGGCTCGCCGCACGGAGGAGGACCTGGCCGATCTCGAGCGACACCTGCGCGGGATGAAGGACAGCGTGGACTCGCCGCAGGACTGGGTCGAGCACGACATGCAGTTCCACTTCGCCGTGGCGCGCGCCTCGCACAACGGCGCCCTTGCCGATTACCTGCTGCGGCTGCGCTCCCTGCTCGGGGCGTGGATCAAGCGGAACCAGGAGAGCGGCGGCGGCAACGCGGACAAGTACGAAGAGCACCACGCCGTCTACGTCGCGATCCGGGATCAGGATGCCACGGCCGCGGGCGTGGCGATGCGCCGCCACATCAACCGGGTGGCCACCCGGTTGGATACCTCTGAGGCCACAGAGGCATCCGGCTGATCTTCCCGCGTGGTGCTGTGCCCCCCCCTCCCGGGTGAGGCACGGCACGGATCGCATACAGCACCACCACAAGCACCGTCCGCCATGAGCCGGTTTGCCGGTCGCCGCCCTGATCCTCGTGCCCAGCATCTTCGGGCTCATCGCCGGCGGCGGGTTGTCGCTCAGTGACGACATCGCCAAGTCGATCGAGGACGCCGCCCCGCCGGCTGCCCTGCTGTTCTTCGCCATCACTTTCTTCGGGGTCATGATCGACGTCGGTCTCTTCGATCCGCTGATCCGCGGCATTCTGCGGGTAGTGCACAACGACCCCGTCAAGGTCGTCGTCGGAACGGCACTGCTGTCCGCGATCGTGTCGCTCGACGGGGACGGATCGACGACGTTCATCATCGTGACGTCGGCATTCCTGCCGGTCTACCTTCGCCTCGGGATGAGTCCTGTGGTCCTCACCTGCGTCACCTCCACCGCGAACGGTGTTCTGAACACCGTGCCGTGGGGTGGCTCCACCGCTCGTGCGGCGGCGGCCTTGAAGGTCTCCCCCATCGAGATCTTCGTACCGATGATCCCTGCGATCGCAGCCGGACTCGTCGCGACTCTGTTCTTCGCCTATTTCCTCGGCCGCAGCGAGCGTCGCCGGCTGGGCACCGTGGAGCTACGCGACGGGGTTCTGCGCAGGAACCGTGAGACCAACATGGGCACGAACGACGTCCCCGCGCTGGCCACCGCCGCGGTTACCGCTTCCAGCGGATCCGGCGGGTCTCGCCCGGACGCTTCTGCGGACCCCGGCCCCTCTCCCAGCGACGCGGCGGACACCGACGAACAGTCGCTCATCGCTTCCGATGGCCATATTCGTCGGCCCCACGCCCGCCCCAAGCTGCGGTGGGTCAATCTCATCCTGACCCTCAGCGTCATGACGCTGCTGGTCGCGGGCGCGGTCGAGCCGGCCGTCGTCTTCTTCATCGGTGTTTCCTGCGCGTTGATCCTCAACTTCCGGCAGGTGGCCGAGCAGCGAGCGCAGTTGGAAGCCCATGCGTCCAGCGTCGTCAACGTCGTCGGCATGGTCTTCGCTGCCACGGTGCTCACCGGCGTGCTGAGCGGCAGCGGCATGGTCAAGGCGATGGCCGAATGGCTCGTCGGCATCATCCCCGAATCCCTCGGCGGGCACTTCCCCGTCATCGCCGGTCTTCTGTCGATCCCGATGACCTTCTTCACGAGCAACGACGCCTTCTACTTCGGCATGCTGCCGGTACTCAACGAGACCGCCTCGCACTTCGGCATCACCTCACTGGAAATGGCGCGTGCATCACTGGTCGGCCAGCCGCTGCACCAGTCCAGTCCGATCGTCGCCTCGTTCCTGCTGCTGGTGGGCCTGGCCAAGGTCGACCTCGGCGACCACCACCGCAAGACCATCTGGCGCGCCGCGGTGGTGGGGCTGATCATGCTCGGCGTCGGTAGCCTGACACTCGCCTTCCCCGTCTGAGCCCGTGGTTGGCGAGGACTGTGGCCGGGAGCGGTGGAAGGAAGCATGCCGGAAGGCTTCTTTGGTCGGCCGGGGACCGTGGAGGAGCGTCCACGCCTTCCCGGTGAGCCAGCGTTGGGTGGCGAGGGGTTCCTCAAGGGCTTCCGGGACCGGGGCGGAGCGGGATTTCAGGGCGACCACCACGGCCTCGCGGTCGGCCGGCAGCGGCGTTGTGGCGTCGGGCACACCGAAGACCAGCGCGGTGCGCGGGAAGGCTGGGCGTTCATCAGTCGGACTCGACGGGGATGGGATGCCGCGCCAGTAGAGTTGCGCGCAGTGCGCGGGCGGCCGCACCGGCACCGTCGAGGACGGGCACCCCCAAGAGGTCGGACAGCTCGGGTCCGGCCGGGGCCAGCGAGTACTGCGCCATCAGCACGGCCTGCACGGTGTCCGCCCCGGCCGCGTGGAGTGCGTCGGCCAACTGCTGCGCGGCTTGACGGGGTGTGGGTGCCTTCGCCGCGGTTTCGCTGAGCGCGGCCGTGACTCGGATGGGATTGTCCGGCCGTATCCGCGCCGACAGCTGATCCAGTTGAGCCAGAGCCGCCGGGACGGCCGACGGGGTGGAAGCGGCGACGCCGAGATGTTCGTAGGGGCCGGCCAACGCCGCCTGGAACATCGACTCGTCGGACTTCAGTACCGGCACGGTCCACAGCTTGCGCGCGACTTCGGCCACCTCTCCGTAGGAGGAGCAGGTGAGCAGCACGGCCTGGGCCCCGCCTTCGACGGCGTGTTCGATCAAGCGGAGCATGCGGCGGCGCAGGCGCTCGTTGAGTCCTCCGGCGGTGTTCGCGTCGACCAGCAACCGGTCGTCCAGCAGGTTCCACAGCCGTGCCTCGGGGAATTCGCGAGCGAAAGCATTCTGCGCGATCCGGGCCGCCGCAGAAACCGCGTGGACCATGGCTATCAACGGCTGCTGCTTCTGCACTGGTTTTCCCCTTCTCGTCAGTGACCGATCCAGTAGGTGCGTGTGTTGGTGAACTCGCGGATGCCCGCGTCCGCCAGTTCGCGGCCGTGGCCGCTGCGCTTGGTACCGCCGAAGGGCAGGCGCGGATCGGAGGCGACGACAGCGTTGACGAACGCGGCGCCGCTGGTGATGCGGCGGGCCACCTCGATGCCGCGGGCGGACCGAGCAGTCCATACGCTCAGCCCGAGACCGAAGCTGGTGGCGTTGGCGAGCCGGACGGCGTCGTCCTCGTCCGAGGCGACGGCGATGGCGGCCAGCGGGCCGAAGGTCTCCTCGTCGAAGGCGGCCATGCCCGGTCCGGTGTCGGCCAGGACGGTCGGCTGGTAGAAGAAGCCGTCGCCCGGGAGGGCCTTGCCTCCGGTCAGCAGCCGGGCGCCGGCGGCGACGGAATCCTCCACTTGCCGCTGAATCGCCTCGCGCAGGTCGTTCCGGGCCAGCGGGCCGACCTGGGTGCCGGGGTCGCGGGGGTCTCCCACCGTGAGTGCCTCGACCCCTGCGACGAATGCCTCGGTGAAGGCGTCGGCCACATCCTGGTGAACGATGAACCGCTTGGCGCACACGCAGCTCTGGCCGGAGTTGGTGAACCGCGCCGTGACCGCGGCCGCGGCCGCCTGCTCGATGTCGGCGTCGGCGAGCACCACGAAGGCGTCGGAGCCGCCGAGTTCGAGGACCGACTTCTTCGCGGCACGTCCGGCGGCCGACCCCACGGCCGCGCCGGCCCGGTTGCTTCCCGTGAGGGTGACGGCGGCGATCCGGTCATCCTCGATGAGGCGTGCCGTGGTCCCGGGCACGTCCGCGTCGGCGATCAGCAGGGTGGTGACCAGGTGTTCGGGAAGCCCGGCCCGCACGCACAAGTCCTGGAGGGCCAGTGCGCTGCCGGTGACATTGGAGGCGTGCTTGAGGAGGATGCCATTGCCCGCCACCAGCGACGGCAGGGCGAAGCGCATGACCTGCCAGACGGGGAAGTTCCACGGCATGACCGCCAGAACGAGACCGGCGGGCTCGTAGGAGACCCAGGCCTCCGCACCGTCGACCGCGACGCGCACGTCGGCCAGGATGCCCGGACCGTTGGTGGCGTAGTAGTCGGCGGTCAACGCCGACTTGTCGACCTCGCCGCGGGCTTCGGCCAGCGGCTTGCCCATCTCCTCGACGACGAGGCGGGTCAGATGCCCGGCATGGCTGCGCAGGGCCTGGCCGATGCGGGCGACGCGCGAAGCGCGTTCGGCGACCGGGACCAAGGCCCAGGCGCGGCTTGCGGCGTGGGCACGCTGGACGGCGGTTTCGATGCGTTCGGCATCCCATGCCTCATAGCTGGTGATGGGCCGGCCGGTGGCGGGGTTGCTGGTCTGGATGGTGCTCATGAGGTGGGCGCCCCTCCCTTGTCGTTGGCGGAGAGGTGCTCGAAGGTCTCGCCCGTGGCGGTCATGGTGCGGGTGACGTCGCGGCCGCCGTAGACCCAGTAGATGCGCATGACGCCCTCGCCGCGGTTGAGGAAGCGGTGGGGGATGCCCGCGGGCACCCATGTGGCGTCTCCTGCCTCGAGGTCGAAGAACTCACCGTCGATCTCGGCGGTGGCCTGGCCTTCGAGGATCAGGACGGACTCCTGGACGTTGTGGCTGTGCAGCGGCAGTCCGTTGCCGGGCTGGAAGACGGTCTGGCCGGTGGTGATGACGGTCTCCTCGGAGTTCCACTTGCCCACGTAGGGAATGGTCGCCACGCCGCCGCCGCGGTCGAAGCGCTCGACCTCGTCGGGGTGGATGAGCAGGTTCGGCTCTGCGGGCTTGGTGCACATGGGGTTCGCTCCGTTCGATCGCGTCAGGAGTGGTGGACAAGACGGCAGGAGCGGGGCACGGTCAGCGCGATCATGCGGGAAACTCCTGCGGGGGCGTGGTCGATACGGCCTGGGGTCTCGGCAATGCGGCGCCCGTGGTCGTGGCGATACGGGCGAGAGAGGCCCAGGTGTCGTCGACGACGGTGATGCCTTCGGTGCGCAGCCGTTCGGCTGTGCGGATCTCCAGCTCGCCGGGGACCAAGATCTCGCTCGTGCCCGGCGCTGTCGGGGTGGACTTCGTCTCTGCGACGAGGGCCTCCATCCGCTGCTCGAACTCGGCCGGATCGGCCATGGAGCGGATGTCGATGCACATCAGCAGGTGTCCCGCGCCGCTGCGCCCGGTGGACCGGTAGGGGCCGACGACCTGGGAACCGAAGCCGCTGCCGGTCAGCACGCCGGCCAGCACGTCGAACATGAAGGAGATGGCGTAGCCCTTGTGGCCGGCCATCGGCAGGATCAGGCCTTCTATGGCGCGGCGCGGGTCGGTGGTCGCCACCCCGTCGGCGTCCGCGGCCCAGCCCTCGGGTATGGAGGTGCCGCGCTCCTTGGCAGCATAGATTTTGCCGCGAGCCACGGCGGTGTTGGCGATGTCCATCACCACGGTGCCGTATCGGCCGCTGGGGGCGGCGATCGACCAGGGATTGGTACCGATCCGCTTCTCCTTGCCGCCCCACGGGGCCATCGCCGGGCTGGCGTTGGTGGCCAGCAGGGCGACGCAGCCGAGTTCGGCGGCCTTGCGGGTGAAGTAGGCGGCGGTTCCGAAGTGGCCCGAGTTGCGGACCGCTACGGCGCTGATCCCGTGCTCGCGGGCCCGCTCCACACCCTCGTGGACGGCATGGCTGGTGAGGACCTGCCCCAAGCCGTCGCACCCGTCGATGACCACCACAGCGCCGGTGTCGCTGACCACTTCCGGGGAGGCGACGGCCGCCGTGGCGCCACTGCTGATCCGGTCGAGATACCAGGGCAGGCGCAGCATCCCATGGGACGGGTGGCCCCACAGCTCGGCCGTCACCAGTGTGTCGGCGAGCAGCCGGGCATCGGCCGCGGGCACTCCGTGAAACTCGGTGGCGGCGGTAGCGAACCGGAGCAAGTCCGCTGCTGAGACGGTACGCGGCATCTGGCAGCCTCACTTCGCGTGGCATGTATTCACTACTGTATACATCACGGGGCGAAACACAGCACCCCTGCGGGTACTGTCAGCTTTTCGCGCGGCTGGGTGCCGAGGGCGGCCTAGCCAAGCGCGTCGAGGTGCACCTCGGCTCCGAACTCGGCGTACCGGCCGGTCAGGCTGTCGATCAGTGCCTGCAGCGTCTGCGCGAGGTGGTGGCGGCATGCGGCCGACGCCGCGGGTCCGTCCCCGTTGACGATCGCCTCGACCATGGCTCGGTGCTCGTCCAGCGAGATCAGCATCCGCTGTGGCCCGCTGTGCGACAGGTGCCGCAGGCGCACGGTCTGACTGCGCAGGTCACGGATGGTGCGGGCCAGGTAGGCGTTGCGGCAGGCAGCGATGAGTTCCTGATCGAAGATCTCGGTCAGGGCATAGAAGTCCTGGAAGGACTGGGCCTGTTGCGCCTCATCCCTGGCACGGAAGGACCGCTCGAAGTCGTCCAACCGCGTCAACAGCCGGACAAAGGGCTCTCGTACGGACTCACGGGCCTGCCCCAGGGCCGCCACCTGCGAAGCCGCTTCCGGCTCGAGCAGCATGCGGAACTCGAACAGGGAATGGACACCGCCGAGAGAGATAGCCGCCACGCGGGCCACCTCGCCCGGCACAAAGTCGACGAGACCCTCGCGAGCCAGACTCCGGATGGCCTCCCGCACCGGAGTGCGCGAGGCACCCAGCTCCTCCCCCAGCTGGATCTCACTCAGCTTGGCTCCCGGCCTGAGCCGCAGAGACTCGATGTCCTGCTTGAGCCGCTCGTAGACAGCTTCGCTCTTGCCAGTTGCCCGAGCCATTTCGCTCCTCGTCGCCAGGGCCGTACCTCGAACTGTATACAGCCTATCGTCGGGGACCAGGCATCTGCAGACGCCGAACGGACAGGCCAATCTCCGCCCGGACACCGGCCACGTCCCCACCGTGTGCGGGCCGGGGCAGGGCTCGGCTCGCACACGGTGCTTTCGGCTCACCGCTCAGGTGACGGAGAAGTCCTGGAAGCCGGCGATCCCGCGGGTGCCGGTCCAGCCGTTGGCGGCCGTCATGAACACCCCACGGTGGTCACAGCCGCGCTCACGGTGGCTCCGGGGGTCCCGGTCTTCGTTTCCCTGGGCGTACGCCTGGATCGGCGGCCGAGCGCTCGAAACATCCACCTCAAGGCAGCCCTGTCGGTGGCCTTTGCCGTGGGACCGGCCGGAGGCGCCGGTGTGGGCGCCGACTGTGGCAATCCGTGCGGGTATCGCACAGGCCCGTCAGGCGCTGGCGCGGGTGACCAGGTGGGCGGGCAGGATCAGCGGGGTGGGGTCCTGTCCGCTGATGAGTGCGACGAGCATGCGCGCCATCTCCCGGCCGAGAGCCGCTATGGGCTGATGGACGGTGGTGAGGGGCGGATCGGCGATCTGGGCGACGGCCAGGTCGTCGAAGCCGACCACTGCGACGTCGGCGGGGATCAGTCGGCCGGCCTCGCGCAGCGCACGCAGCGCTCCCGCGCCCATGTTGTCATTGGCGGCGAACACCCCGTCCACGTCGGGGTGGTTCGCCAGCAGTGCGGCCATGGCGGCGGCTCCGCTGGGCTCGGTGAAGTCCCCCTCCTGCGGCGGGAACGGACCGAGGCCGGCCGCCAGCATGGCGTCCCGGTAGCCGCGGTACCGGGCGCGTCCCACCTCGGTGTCCAGACGCCCGCAGATCGCGGCTACGCGAGTCCGGCCGCGCGAGATCAGGTACTCGGTCGCCTCGCGCGCTCCACCGACGTTGTCGACGTCCACGTACCACCGGGGAGTTGTACCGACGGGGCGTCCGCCGAACACGACGGGCATCTCCGCCTCCTCGACCATGCGCACCAGCGGATCGTCCTCGCGCAGCGCCATCAGCATGGCGCCGTCGGCACCCTTGGACCGAAGGAGCTCCCCCACCCGCTTGCGGCTCCGGTCGGAAGCGGCCAGGCACAGCATCAGATGGAGGTCGGCCTCCTCCAGAGCGGCCGACGCTCCCACGATCACCTGGGCGAAGAACGGATCCGCGAAGATCGACGGGTCCTCTCCCGAGACGACCAGGGCGGCCGCTCCGGTCTGACGGGTGGCCAGAGCGCGGGCGGTCGGATTGGGTACGTAACCGAGTTGCCGGACGGCCCGCTCGACCGCCTCGCGTTTGGCTCGGCTGACGTGCGGTGCGTTGTTGATCGCACGGGAGGCCACGGAGCGGGAGACGCCGGCGAGTTCGGTGACCTCGTCGAGCGTCGGCTGCCGACGCGGCGCGTCTTCCGCCATGAGCCATGAGCCCTTCCCTCTCGATCGGACGGGATGCGTCTCCCTCCGGCTCATGCCGCTGCCACCCGCCCGGTGGCGACGGAGGACGAGTACGGAGCCCTCAGGGACCGGAAGTTTGGGAGCGCTTCCAATTGAGGGACTGTAGAGCCTTGTCCTCGCCCTGTGAAGGGCGAGTTGTACGTCGACCCTTGACAGCTTGACCAGCCAGCAACACGATACCGACCACACCCCAAGTGCTCTCAGCACCTCTGGGAGCGCTTCCATTGGGAGCGCTCCCAATCCTCGCTGCCGACCTTCGGCCCTGTCGTCCCTGCCGGAGAGTCGCCGGCACAAGGGGGCGTCGTACCACCGCACTTCCTCAGCGCGTCGCTCGCTCGTGATCGAGAGCGTGCGACACATCCCTGCCAGGAAACCGAGGTACAGTCATGCGCCACAGACTCCGCGGCCTGATGGCAGCGCTCTTCGCTCTGCCGCTGGCGCTCGCCATCGCACCGTCCGCCCACGCGGCCGACCCGACCACCATGACCAACGGGTTCTATGTGGACCCCGACTCCAGCGCGAAGAGGTGGGTCGCCGCCAACCCCGGCGACGGCCGGGCGCCCGCGATCAACGCCTCCATCGCCAATACCCCGATGGCCCGCTGGTTCGGCTCCTGGAGCGGCACCATCGGCACCGCCACCGGCGCGTACGTGGGCGCCGCGGACCAGGGGGACAAACTGCCCATCCTTGTCGCCTACAACATATACAACCGCGACTACTGCGGCGGGCACTCCGCGGGCGGGGCCGCTTCGCCGTCCGCCTACGCGACCTGGATCGCCCAGTTCGCCGGCGGGATCGCCAACCGCCCGGCTGTCGTCATCCTCGAACCGGACTCTCTCGGGGACTACGGCTGCATGACCCAGGCTCAGATCGACGAACGCGAGGGCATGCTCACCGGCGCCCTCGCCCAGTTCAGCCGCCAGGCCCCCAACACCTGGGTCTACCTCGACGCCGGCAACCCGGGCTGGGCGGACCCGGCGACCATGGCCCGGCGCCTCCACGAAGCCGGCCTCCGACAGGCCCACGGCTTCTCCCTCAACGTCTCCAACTACTTCACCACGACCGAGAACACCGCCTACGGCAACGCCGTCAACAGTGAACTCAACGCCCGCTACGGCTACACCAAGCCGTTCGTCGTGGACACCAGCCGCAACGGCAACGGCTCCAACGGCCAGTGGTGCAACCCCTCAGGCCGCCGTATCGGCACGCCCACCCAGCTGGGCGGAGGCGCCGAGATGCTCTTGTGGATCAAGACCCCGGGCGAGTCCGACGGCAACTGCGGCGTCGGAGCCGGCTCCTCGGCCGGACAGTTCCTCCCCGAGGCCGCCTACAAGATGGTCTACGGCTACTGATCCAGGACTGCCGTGGCCTGGTTCATCCCTGCCCCGCGACCGGGCCACGGGCACCGTCCGCAACACCCCGGCCACGAAGTCCCACGCGGACCCTGTCCCGCGCGCCGCCATCCATAAAGCCCTGCGCGATATTCCGGCGTTGCCCGCGAATCTTACGAGAGGTATTGACGCCGCTCACCGGTCCCCTACCATCCAGGTTGCTCGATACTTCGACCCTTGTTCGAAATCCCGAACAAGGTAGCTGCTCCACTCGCACAGCAGGACACTTCGGGCCACGCCCGCCGGAACGGCCGAGCCGCAAGGAGTCGCCTCATGCGCATGCCATGGTTGCATCAACCCTCCCGTCGTCGCGCGCCAGCTGCCGCCACCGGCCACGAGCTCATGAGCGCGGCCCGTTCCGGGCAGCCGCATCCGGCTGCGCACGAACCCGTCCGGACAGCCCCTGACGGGGCCGGCCGGAACCGCTTACTCAAGAATCAAGAGGTCCTCATGCGCGGAGGAAGTTTCAACCGCAAACGTCTGTCTGTGATGCTCGGCGCCTCGGCTGCGGCCCTGGCCTCGTTGGCGGCCACGCTCGTCGCCAACCCGGCTCAGGCGGCCACCAGCGCGTGTTCTCTTCCGTCGACATACCGGTGGACGTCGACGGGTGTGTTGGCGCAGCCGGCGAACGGGTGGGTCTCACTGAAGGACTTCACCAGCGTGGTGTACAACGGCAAGCACCTGGTCTACGCGTCGAACGTGTCGGGGTCGTCTTACGGCTCGATGAGGTTCAGTCCCTTCACGAACTGGTCGGACATGGCGTCGGCCGGCCAGACCGGGATGAGCCAGGCCGCGGTGGCGCCCACGCTGTTCTACTTCGCGCCCAAGAACATCTGGGTGCTGGCGTACCAGTGGGGTGCGTGGCCCTTCATCTACCGCACGTCGAGCGACCCCACCAACCCCAACGGCTGGTCCTCGCCGCAGCCGCTGTTCACCGGCAGCATCTCCGGCTCCGGCACCGGCCCGATCGACCAGACCCTGATCGGTGACGGGCAGAACATGTACCTGTTCTTCGCCGGTGACAACGGCAAGATCTACCGAGCGAGCATGCCGATCGGGAACTTCCCCGGCAGCTTCGGCTCGTCGTACACGACCATCATGAGCGACTCGACGAACAACCTGTTCGAGGGGGTGCAGGTCTACAAGGTTCAGGACCAGAACCAGTACCTCATGATCGTGGAGGCGATGGGTGCGAGGGGGCGCTACTTCCGCTCGTTCACGGCCTCCAGCCTGAGCGGTTCGTGGACCCCGCAGGCCAGCAGCGAAAGCAACCCCTTCGCGGGCAAGGCCAACAGCGGTGCCACCTGGACCAACGACATCAGCCACGGTGACCTGGTCCGCAACAACCCCGACCAGACCATGACGATCGACCCCTGCAACCTGCAGTTCCTCTACCAGGGCAAGTCCCCCTCCGCCGGCGGCCCCTACGACCAACTGCCCTGGCGCCCGGGTGTCCTTACCCTGCAGCGCTGACCTCGCGCTTTCATCGGGTGGGCTGTCCGAGGCTTGATCACAAACGTGAGAAGTGCTTCTGACCTGCAACGATAGGGCTTGTCGAGAGTCCTGTTGGTTGCGGGGAAAGAAGCACTTCTCCGGTGACCGAGCATGTCGGGTCATACCCGCGTGTCCGTGTCGAGGGCGACGGCCGTGGAGTGGCGCACGCCCTCGACGTGCTCGCCTGGATGCCCCTGCTCGACCTGACGGGCACCACCCGCCGGTGGACACCCCGCCGCCTGCGCGGATACCGCCTCGGGCGGTGGTCCGACCCGCGACGGGCCGGACAGCCGAAATGGCCCCCGGAGAATCCGACGGACCGTCACGAAGGCCGTGGCCAGGTGTTGTTCCGAGGCGCGTCGTAGATGGCCGTGACGCGGGTGCCGCTTCGGTCGGGACCCGCTGGTATGTCAGTCCGGACACGCTCGGTGGGCAGCGCACTCGTGTCGCTGCGCTGCCGCAGCCTCAGCACTCGGTACATGCTCGCGCCTCGTGGGCGCACGAACTGCACATCGCATTCAGAGCGCTCCAGGACCGGGAAGCCTATAGCGGACACGCAGAACGGGTCCGCCAGGCAGCCACACTCTTCGACCCGGAAGTGCTCCAGCGGCTGCTCCGAGCCGGCAGGACAACCGCGGCAGCGCCCGCGCGCGCCAGGACCGAACGTGCTGCAACCCTTGCCCGACTCGACGAGATCTTCGGACCCGGACGACCGAGTTCGACCCGGCCGGGACCGGTCCGCAGGACCGGGGTGGGTGAGGTGGTCGGCGCCAATCGTGCGCACCGGCCCATGCATCGTGCCGGCGACCGGAGCGAACACACACGCTCGACACGGCGGCCGTCGCCGTCCGCGGGTTTCGGCATACCGCCACCGCGGGCTGACCAGCGCAAAGGAAACATGGGATGGATCCGGTTCCGATTGAGGCAGACATGCCTATTGACAGTGTGAAGGACCGGTGGAATCACTATGGGACATGGGATGTCTGAGAGTTCCCTGTGGATGCTCCCGAGTGTTTCCTCCCGGACGGACACGGCACTCTCCGTCCCCTTCCTCACATATTCAAGGAGCAGAATGCAGCTTTCATCTGTTGCGCTCCGGAGCCCCGTGGCTCGTGGACCACGCTTACCGGCGGCCGCCGCCGTATGCGTGATGGCATCGCTGTCCATGTTGCCGGCGACCGCGCCGACATGGTCGGCATCGATGCGGTCGGTTACGGCCCCCCTGGTGAGCTCGGCGTCGGGGCGGTGTCTGGACGTCAAGGGCAACGTCGGCACGCCGGGAACGGCGTTGGACATCTGGGACTGCAACGACCAGGCGAATCAGGCGTTCGAGTTCACGTCGGCGGGTGAGCTGAGGACGATGAACGGCACCCGGTGCGTGGACGCCCACGACAGCCAGGCGGCTCCGGGAACTCCGCTGACCATTTGGTCGTGCGACGGGCGGTCGACCCAGATGTGGCGGCAGAACTCCGACGGGTCCATCACCGGTGCCCAGTCCGGCTTATGCCTGGACGTCAGCGGGGCGGGCACCAGCAACGGCACCGCGGTCATCCTGTGGACCTGCAATGGCCAAAGCAACCAGAAGTGGAGCACACCGACACCTCCGCCCGGGTCCGGCGGGTCCGGCCCGTGCGACATCTACTCCGATGGCGGTACGCCGTGCGTGGCCGCGCACAGCACGGTGCGGGCGCTCTACGGTTCGTACAGCGGCAGCCTCTACCAGGTCAGGCGCTCCTCGGACAACGCGACCAGGGACATCGGCGTGCTGGCGCCCGGCGGCTTCGCCGACGCCGCTGCGCAGGACTCGTTCTGCGCGGGTACCTCGTGCGTGATCACGGCGGTCCACGACCAGTCCGGACACGGCAACGACCTGTGGTACCAGGGATCGGCCCAGGTCCCGGGGTCGAGTCAGAGCAGCCCCGCGAAAGCGACCTCCGAGTCGCTGACCGCCGGGGGCACCAAGGCGTACTCGCTGTACATCAACCCCGGGAACAGCTACTGGCGGGACGGTCACCTGACGGGCGTGCCGACCGGTGCCGCACCCGAAGGGGCGTACATGGTGACCAGCGGCACCCACGTCAACAGCGGTTGCTGCTTCGACTACGGCAACAGTGAGACGGACAGGAAGGCCGACGCCGCCGGGGCGATGGACGCGATCAACTTCGGCACCGAGTGCTGGTTCGGCGGCTGCTCGGGAAGCGGTCCCTGGGTGCAGGCCGATCTCGAATGGGGTCTGTACTCCGGAGGCAGCCAGTCCTGGAACACCAACCAGCGGGCCTTCTCCAACAAGTTCGTCACCGCGATGCTCAAGAACAACGGAACGTCGAGATTCGCCCTCAAGGGCGGCAACGCGCAATCCGGTGGCCTGACCACCTTGTGGAACGGCGGGCTTCCCAGCGGTTACAGCCCCATGAAGAAACAAGGGGCCATCGTCCTGGGAAGCGGCGGCGACTGCTGCAAGCCCGGCGGCGGGGCCAACCTGAGCGCCGGCACCTTCTACGAAGGAGCCATCGTCGCCGGCTACCCCTCCGATGCGACCGACAACGCGGTACAGACCAACGTCACGGCGGCCGGCTACCGCTGAGCTTTTCCTATCCGCGGGAGGCGGCCCCCGTCCAGCACACGCGCCGCAACGCAGCGGCGCCCCACCGCAGGAGGATCGGATGAGGACGAGAGCGAGACCCGGCCGTCTGGCACTGGTGGCCGGCATCGTCCTGGCACTCGTGCTGCCGCTGCTGGCGACGGACACGAGCCAGGCCGCCTCGGCCACGTCGCTGAGCGTGAACCTGGCGTCGGCGCGCGGGCCGTCGACCGGCGTGGGGGAAGGGTTCCTCTACGGCTTCAGCGAAGACGGCAGCCGGCCGGCGGACCAGTTCATCCAGCCGCTGGGGATCAACGCCTTCCGCGGCGGCGGATGGTTCTCCGGCGGCTGGATCAGGGACGGGTACCAGTACGGCTCGGCCACCCGGGCCGACATCGACTCGATCGTCGCGCAGGCGAAACGGCTCACCCGGCCGCCCTACCACGCGCAGTACCAGGTGCTCGTCAGCGACATCTACGGCGCGAACGGCGGCCAGCCGTCGAACACGAGGTACCCGTGCGACAACGGCGACTGCTCGAACTGGGTCGGCTTCATCGATTCCACCGTGGGAGCGCTACAGGCTTCGGGGCTCACCTTCTCCTACGACATCTGGAACGAGCCCGACATCTCCGCGTTCTGGACCCGGGGCGTCAACAGCGCCCAGTACTTCCAGATGTGGGACACCGCTTACCGGGAGATCCGGCGCATCGCCCCCGGGGCGCGGATCGTCGGCCCGTCATTCGCGTTCACCCCGGAGCGCAACCCGGGTCAATGGCGGACCTGGCTCGCGCACGTGAAGGCGGCCGGGACGGTGCCGGACATGATCGCCAACCACAACGAGGGCGATGTCGACGACCCGGTCACCGTCGCGCGGGCCCTGAACGGCGCCCTGACCGCGGCGGGCATCGGCCCGCTGCCGCTGTCCTCCAACGAGTACCAGCCGGCCGACCGGCAGACCGCCGGGGTGACGGCCTGGTACCTGGCGCGGTTCGCGCAGTCCGGGTACACCAACGCGATGCGCGGCAACTGGGTGTGCTGCGTCACCCCGAACCTGACCGGAGTCCTCACCCAGAGCGGGGGCAGCTGGCAGCCGACCGGCAACTGGTGGGCGCTTCGGGACTACGCCGATATGACCGGCACCCTCGTGGACACCTCCGGCCAGGTCGGTTCGACGGCGATCTCGGCCTCCGTGGACTCCTCCGCCAAGCGAGCGGTGGCGGTCATCGGCGACTCGAACGGATACACCGGCGCCGCGTCCGTGACGTTCAACGGGCTGGCGTCCCTGCCCTGGCTCGCGAACGACGGCGGCGTGCACATCACCGTGCACCGCATTCCCGACCGGGCACCGCTCGGTGCCCCGCAGATCGTGTACGACCAGAACGTGAGCGCCTCGGGCGGCTCGATCACCGTGCCGTTCACGTTCCAGGAATCGCACGACGCGTTCGCCGTCTACCTGACACCCGACTCGTCCAGCGGCGGCGGCTTCCCGAACGGCTGCCACCAACTCGTGGTCGCCGGCGACAACGTGTGCACGGACGTGTCCGGCACGAACCAAGACCTCATCCTCCGCTGACCGCGGTTGAACGGACGCCGACCCGCGAGGGACCGCCGGCAACCGCGGAGCCGCCACGGGCAGCACGAGCACAGCACAGTCACCACGTCCCCATGGCCGGACCCGGCGGCCACGGGACGCCTCCGACCTGCGAAAGGAACCCACCGTGTCAGCATTCAGACGGCTGTTCCGGCGTCTGCGCGCCTCGACGGCCGTGCTCACGGGCCTCGTCCTGGCCGCCGGCGGCCTCGTCGGCACGGCTGCCGTGCCGGCCCAGGCAGCCACCTCCATCACGATCAACGGCGCGTCCGGCGGCCGCACCTTCGACGGCGTCGGCGCGATCAGCGGCGGGGGCGGCAACAGCAGACTGCTGATCGACTATCCGGAGCCCGAACGCGGCCAGATCCTCGACTACCTTTTCCGGCCCGGCTACGGTGCCTCCCTGCAGATCCTCAAAGCGGAGGTCGGCGGGGACACCAACTCCACCTCGGGGGCCGAGCCGAGTCACCAGCACACCCGGTCCGACCTGAACTGCGACCGGGGCTATGAATGGTGGCTGATGGAGCAGGCCAAAGCGCGCAACCCGGACATCAAGCTGTACGGGCTCGCCTGGGGCGCGCCGGGCTGGATCGGTGGCGGGAACTTCTGGTCCACCGACATGATCAACTACCTCCTCTCGTGGCTGGGCTGCGCCAAGCAGCACGGGTTGAGCATCGACTACCTCGGCGGGTGGAACGAGCGAGGCTACAACGTCTCCTGGTACGAGCAGTTACGCACCGCGCTCAACAGCAACGGCTACGGCAACACCAAGATCGTCGCGGCGGACTCCGACTGGGCCGTGGCGAACGACGTCAACTCCAACCCCGCGTTCGCCGCCGCGGTGGACATCATCGGCACGCACTACCCCTGCGGCTACCGATCGTCCCAGTCCAACTGCTCGGTGCCGTCGGCCGCCACATCGTCCGGCAAGCCGCTGTGGGCCAGCGAGAACGGCTCGGACGACTACAACGCGGGAGCCGCGGCCGTGGCCCGCGGCATCAACCGCGGATACATCGACGGCCGGATGACCACGTATCTCAACTGGCCGGTAGTCGCCGCGATCACACCCAACCTGCCGTACCCCACCATGGGGCTCGCCCTGGCCGCACAGCCGTGGTCCGGGCACTACA
This sequence comes from Streptomyces sp. 5-10, assembly GCF_014712245.1. Lineage (NCBI taxonomy): Bacteria > Bacillati > Actinomycetota > Actinomycetes > Kitasatosporales > Streptomycetaceae > Streptomyces > Streptomyces sp. 5-10. The sequence continues at coordinate 104,382 of NZ_JACVYG010000010.1, read as the reverse complement.
GGATCGGCAAGAACGCCTGGGTGATGGCACAGACCAGCCAGTTCACCAGCCCGGGGTGGAAGTACCTCGACGCCTCCAGCGGCTACATCGGCGGCAGCCGGAACAACGGCAGCTACGTCTCGCTGAAGTCCAAGAACAACTCCGACTACTCCACGGTCATCGAGACGATGGACGCCGGCGGCGCCCAGACGCTGAACTTCACCGTCACCGGAGGGCTGTCCGCCGGAACCGTCCACGTCTGGTCGACCGACGTCAACTCCAACAACCCGGCCGACTACCTCGTGCACGCCACCGACATCACGCCGTCCGGCAGCGGTTTCAGCCTGACCGTGCAGCCCGGTCGCGTCTACACCCTGACCACCACGACCGGTCAGGGCAAGGGCACCGCCACCGGCCCTGCCCAGGGCACGATGAGTCTGCCGTACAGCGACTCCTTCGACGGCTACGCCACCGGCGCCGAGGCGAAGTACCTCATGGACTGGCAGGGCGCCTTCGAGGAGGTGGGCTGCGGCGGCGGCCGCGGCGGCAAGTGCGTGCGCCAGATGAGCCCGCAGAAACCGATCACCTGGGACGCGCTGTCCGATCCGCACGCCTTGCTCGGTGACGTGGGCTGGAGCAACTACACCGTCTCGTCCGACGTGATGCTCGAACAGCCGGGATACACCGAGCTGATCGGCCGCGCAGGCGCACAGGACTACAACAGCACCGGGGGGCTCAACGCCTACCACCTGCGGGTGAGCGACACCGGGGCCTGGTCGATCCTGGACTCCAACACGGGCGGCAATGTCTCCACCCTGGCCCGCGGCACGACCGCGGCGCTGGGCACCAACCGGTGGCACACCCTGGCCCTCACCTTCTCCGGCACCACCATCACCGCCGTCATCGACGGTTCCACGGTCGGTTCCGTGAACGACCGCACCTGGGCCGGCGGGCAGATCGGCTACGCCACCAGCCAGGGCGAGACGGCGCAGTTCGACAACCTGTCCATCACCCCCGGCGGCGGCGGAAACGGCGGCACGACCGGCCCGATCGTCGGGGTCGGCTCCGGGCGCTGCGTGGACGTACCGAACCAGTCGCAGACGGACGGCACCCAGGTGGAGCTGTGGGACTGCAACGGCGGCAGCAACCAGCAGTGGACGAACACCTCGGACGGTGAGCTGCGGGTGTACGGCAGCGACTGCCTGGACGCGGCGGGCCAGGGCACCACCCCCGGTACCAAGGTGGACATCTGGGACTGCGACGGCGGCAGCAACCAGACGTGGACGCTCCACGCCGACGGCACGATCACCGGCGTCCAGTCCGGCCTGTGCCTGGATGCCACCGGCGCGGGAACGGCCAACGGCACCTTGCTGCAGCTGTGGACCTGCAACGGCGGCAGCAACCAGAAGTGGACGCGCGACTGATCCGGTGACCGGCCGACGATCACCGGCCACCGCACCTGCTCCGTCAATTTCCCGAGAGGCCCCCATGTCTTCCTCTTCCCTGCCACTCAGCCGGCGCCGACTGCTGGCGGCGGCCGGCGCGGCCACGGCCTTCGGCCTGCTGCGGTTCGCCCCCGAGGCCGCCGCGACCGACGGCCCCGGAAGCTACACCGCGAGCTGGTCCTCCGTGGACCAGCACCCCCCGGCGCCGGCCTGGTTCCAGGACGCCAAGTTCGGCATCTACTACCACTGGGGCGTCTTCAGCGTTCCCGCGTTCGGGAACGAGTGGTATCCGCGCAACATGTACATCGGCGGCTCGGCCGAGAACAGACACCACATCGCCACCTACGGCGACCCCTCGGCCTGGCCGTACAACAACTTCATCGACGGCGCCCGCGACAAGGCCGGCAACTACGTGCAGTTCGCCCCCAAACCGGTCTCCCAGGGCGGCAAGTGGGATCCGGACGCCTGGGCGCAGCTGTTCAAGGCCGCGGGCGCCAGGTTCGCCGGGCCGGTCGCCGAGCACCACGACGGCTTCTCCATGTGGAACAGCCGCTCCAACCCGTGGAACTCGGTCCAGCACGGTCCCAGACTCGACCTGGTGGGTCTGCAGGCGCAGGCCATCCGGGGGCAGGGGCTGAAGTTCATGGCTTCGCTGCACCACGCCTACCACTTCAACGGCTACTACGACCACGTGCCGTCCCAGTCGGACCCGATACTCCGCGTCCTCTACGCCCAGCAGGGCTCGGCCGCGGAGAACAAGCTCTGGTACGACAAGCTGGTCGAGATCATCGACGGCTACCAGCCGGATCTGGTCTGGCAGGACTTCGACCTCAACCTGGTGCAGGAGTCCTACCGGCTCGAGTTCCTCGCGCACTACTACAACCAGGCGGTCTCGTGGAACAAGGACGTGGTCGCGACCTACAAGGACGGCCTCAACAACAAGGGTGAGGTCTTCGACTTCGAGCGCGGCGGCCCGGCGGGGCTGCTCACCCCCTACTGGCTGACCGACGACAGCATCTCCTCCTCCAGCTGGTGCTACACGGAGGGCATCGGCTACTACTCCACGCAGGCACTGCTGCACTCGCTGATCGACCGGGTCAGCAAGGGCGGCAGCATGCTGCTGAACATCGCCCCGATGTCCGACGGCACCATCCCCTCCGGGCAGCGGTCCATCCTGCTCGCCATGGGCGACTGGCTCGGCCGCTTCGGAGAGGCGGTCTACTCCACCCGCTCCTGGACCAGTTACGGCGAGGGCCCCACCAAGATGGGCGGAGGCTCGTTCAGCGGACCGGTGGCCGGCAAACCGCAGGACGTCCGGTTCACCCGCAGCCGGGACAACAAGGTCCTCTACGCCACCGCGCTGGGCTGGCAGGGCGGCACCATGACCATCACGACACTGAACTCGAACCAGATCAACCTCAGCAGCCTGACCGGCGCCAAACTGCTGAGCAACACCGCTGGCGCCTACATCGACCTGCCCGCTCCGGTCCAGGACGCCTCCGGCCTGCACCTCACCATGCCCTCGTCCAACCCACCGTTCAGTGCCCTGGCGTACACGGTCAAGCTCACCTTCTCCGGTGAGATCCCCGTCCTGGGCGCGCCGGGCGGCTCGACGACCTGGGTGAAGATCGCCAACGTGACAAGCGGACTGGTGCTCGACAGCGGGGGCGACGTCGCCTCCGGATCCAACCTCAAGCAGTGGAACTACGACGGGAGCACCAATCTGCAGTGGCAGCTGATCGACCTCGGCAACGGCTACTACCGCATCATGAATCGCACCAACGGTATGGCCGCCGACAGCTGGGGCAACTCCGCCAACGGCGCTCCCGCCCGCCAGGAGGTCTGGAACGGCGGCAACAACCAGCAGTGGTCGCTGGGCAGCCTCGGCGGCGACCGCTACCAGATCATCAATCGGGGCACCGGCACCGCCCTTGACGGCAGTGGCAGCACCACGGCCGGCTCGACCGCGGTGATGTGGACTCCGAACTCCAGCACCAACAACGAATGGACCATCACCGGCGTCTGAGCCGTCCCACAGGCAGTGCGGCCCGCTCCGCTCGCAGAGCCCGAGCCGCACTGCCGCCTTGTGCTGACTACTTCACCGCACCTCCCGCGCGTACGGCGCGACGGTGATCCGGTCGATCAGCGGGGCGTAGCGGGAGCGGAGCAGCACTCCGGGGAAGGTGTCCGAGGCGTAGGTGGTGCCGTCGAAGTTCGGCAGTTCCTCGGAGCGGAAGGTGATCGGGTTCTGCCCCTTCCTGAGGCGGACGGGGACGGTCAGCTCCCAGAAGTTGTCCTGGTGGAAGGTGTGGGGGAAGCTGACGCGCCGCATCTCGACGCCGCCCACGGTGATGTCGGCGTGGCGTGCGAGCGGGTCCGGGTTGTAGTGGGTGGCTTCGGACTGCTCGGGATTGGAGTAACGGATGCGCAGCGCGTACAGACCGGCCTTGTCCGCGGCGACCGTGAACGTCGCCGTGTTGCCGTTGTCCGGATCGCCGCCTATCCCGGTGATCGCTGTGCCGTCGGTGGCCAGGGGCAGTGAGGTCAGCGTGGCCGAGCCCGCGAGCTTGGCGTCCCGCGCCTCGTACGTACGCGCCTTGAGCCTGCCGGCGCCGGGTGTGACGGTAAGGCGGTCGACGAGGGTGGTGGACGAACCGCCGGTCACCGTCACCTTGTTGACGCCCCCCGAGAGGGAGACGGCCACGCTGTCTGTGCCCTTGCCCAGGCGCAGGACCTCGTACCCGTTGACGGAGAGCCGTGCGTCCGCGCCGCCGAGAGTGTCGACCCTGAGGGTGGCCTCGCGGTCTGCGGGCGAGTAGACCCAGAAGGTGGCGGTCTGGTCCTTGGCGAGCCGGACCGCCCCCGAGCCGGTGGCAGGGATTTTGGCCCTGGGCGGGTTGTACACGGGCTGTGCCCCGCCGGCCGTCCAGGCCAGCTCGCCCTCGTACACCTGGGTGGCGGCCGAAGTCCCGGGGAGGGAGAGGGTGAGGCGGTCGACGATGGCGTCGCCCTTGGTGGCGCGCGTACCGTCGGCGCTCTTCGCGGCAAGTGTGAGGGTGTGCTTGCCCTTGGTGAGGTGGACCTTGGTGTCGGTGTGGTCCCAGACCACCCACTTGTAGCCGAGCGGGAGGTACAGTTCCCGCTCACCGTCGGCCTTTCCGTCCACGCGCAGGAAGACGTTGGTGGGGCCCTGTTCCCTCACCTTGTCGAAGGTGTTGAGGGAGTTGGCGAAGACCGCCAGGTCGTAAGTGCCGTCCTCGGGGACGTCCACGGTGAAATCGAGCGTGACGTCCGAGCCGGTGCGCAGGCCGCCGACGTCGTAGCCGCCGGAGGTGTAGAACTTCGACACGTCGCGCGGCGAACCCTCCGGGCCGTTCGTGGAGTAGCCGGACCCGGTGTGAGCGGCGTCCTCCGCCTCGTACGACGCCTGCCAGCGCACGGGCGGGGACTGCCTGCCCTTCGCCTTCCCGGCCGGGCTGAGGACGATCTCGTACGCCGAGGACTCCTTCAGCTTCGGCAGCTCGCCGCCACCGAAATCGACCAGGACCGTGCCGTCGTCACCGACCTTCAGGTCCCGTTCGCCGAGGAGCCTCGGGCCGGGGGAATCGCCTACCTGACCGCTCCACTCGATCTCCCGCACCCAGGCGTGCACACGGTCCCCGAAGACCTTCTTCGGGACACCCGCGAAGGAGATGTGGCCCTCGCCGGTGGACCCGCCGAAGAGCAGCCGGGCCTGCCGCTTGTTCTCATCCAGCGTGGCGACGCCCTGCATGGTGTAGTTCTCGCCGGGGAAGGGCGGGCTCACCTTCACGGTGTGTCCGCTCATCGAGGCGTACGAGTGCAGCAGCCACCACTGACCGTTTCCCCGGTTGGACTGAACCGCGGAGTCGGAGAGGTTGCCGTCGATGTTCCAGTACGCGATATCGGCGTCCACCTTGGACTCCTCGATCGCGGACACCCACTGGATCATCTGGCCGGGGACGGAGGTGTGGTAGTTGAAGGCGTACTCGTTGATGTTGACCGGGAGCTGAGTGCCCTCCTTGCCGGTGTCCTGGAACAGCTCCTTCTCCCACGTCCGGTACCTGGCGACGCTCTCGCGCACCGCCTCGGGGTGGCTGAGTTCGTGCCAGGTGACCACGTCGGGGAGGGTGCCGGCGGTCAGAGTATGGGTGAGGAAGCCCTTCACCTGGTCGTACAGGACGCTGGTGTTGGGGCCGGCGACGCGGACACCGGGCATCTTGCCCTTGATGAGCTTGTAGACGTCGTCCCAGGCGGCGAAGAAGTCGTCCGGGTCGCTCAGCCAGCTGACCTTGTTGTAGCTCCACTCGCCGGTGCCGAACATGTTTCCCTCCGGCTCGTTGAACGGCACGAAGACGATGTGGTCCTGGTACTCCTTCGGCAGTTTCAGCGCCTGGTCGACCTGGTCGGCGAGCTTCTCCTCGTAGAGCTCGAGCTTCTGCCCGGGGGTGTCGCCCGGCCACTCGTAGGGGAAGCCGCGGTGGATGTCGGTCATGTAGATGTACACGTCGCCGCCGGTGGAGTCGGCCAGCGGTCGGACCACCTCCAGCGCGTCGGCACCGGGGTGCTGCGGGCCGTCCTGCGCCTTCGTGGAGACGGTGCGCAGGCCCATGCCCTCGATGAGGTTGCTGGTGGGGACGTCCGGTCCGTACACGCCGTAGAGGGTGCCGGAGGCTCCGCCGTGGAACGTGCCGGTGTCCGAGCCGAGGTCGACATCGAGCTGTCCCTCACGGACCACCGTGACGGTCGCCTCCACGGCGCGCCCGGCTGCCGTTCCCGCCACCGTGAACGTGCCCGGCCTGGCGTACTTCTCGGGCCGTACGGCGTCCCAGGCGATCGGCGTGCCGCGGTCGTAGCCGTCGGAGAAGGAGGAGCGGACGACCGCGGGGAGGGTCGGGGCCGTCCCGGTCGCCGTACGGACGTCGAAGCCAGTCCGCGAGAGCCGCTGGAACACGGGCACCTTGCCGACCGTACCGGCCACCTGATGCGCGCTGAGCGCCGCGTGCCACACGGTGAAGTCGTCGATGGCGCCCTTGAACAGCGGATACGGGGAGAAGGACCTGCCGATGTAACCGGCGGCCGTGGCGGAATCGTCCAGGAGGTCGCCGGCCCTGACCGTCGTCTCGGCGGAAGAGACCGCCACGCCGTCGAGGTAGGTGGTGACCCGGCCCGCGGAGGCGTCGAGGGTGACGGTCACGGTCCGCCACTCGTCCGCGGGAAGCATCGCGTAACCGCGGACCTGTGTCTCCGCGCCTGTGCCCCCTGTGGTCACGGAGGTCTGCAACCGCCCACTGTCGCTGTGGGGGGTGGTGCAGAGGTGCTTGGTGGTGTTGGTGCCCAGGTCGAAGATCCGCTGCCAGGACACCTTGTCACCGCTCCACTTCACACGAGCGGAGATCGTCAAACCGGTCGCACCGTCCAGCACTTCGCGGGGCAGGCGCACGTACGCACCGTTCGAGGTGGGTGCCCCGCCGGGCAGGGCCAGCGCCCTGCCGCCGTCCGTGCCCCCGACCGACTGCGCGGTGGAGCCGTTCACCAGGGTCGCCGTCAGGCCGTTGCCGGAGCTGTCGGTGATCTTTCCGGACGCGAAGTCGCTGTCATCGAAGGTGTAGTGAGCGGCGGGCCGGGGCGTGCCGACCGCTTGCGCGGGGGCGGCTGGTGCGGCCAGCAGGCCGACGCCGAGGGCCAGCGCCATGGCAGCCGGGGTCCGGCGCCGCGCTGATCTGTCAGCGGATGGCATGGACTGCGTCCTCATTCCTTGAGTAACAGGTTCCGTCGCTCCACCTCGGCCAGCCGCTCGTCCACGTGCCGTCTCCGGTGAGGGATCCGGGACGGCGGGTGTCGAACCGGTTCGTTCATACGCGCCACACGAGGTTCGGGACCTTTCGAGTGGCGGAGATGACGGCCCCGCGCTTCAGGTCGGGTTCACTGTTGCTGGAAGGATCGCTTCATCGAACTGGTTCGGCGAAGCTAGCACCGGGGCACCCCGCCAGCAATCCCTCCAGCACAAGGATTTCCCGGTCCGCTGGCGGCTCGCGGCAGCGTGGCCAAGGGTGTTGACAGGCGTTGAGATGGTTCCTACGTTCACTTCACGCGAACCGGTTCGACGACCGGCCGTCGCGCCTCGTTCCCTGACACAACCTCACGACCGGCGGGCCCGTCCTCCCCGCGGGATGCCGAACCGGTTCGAGCTAGGAGTCGCCGTGAACATCGGTGAGATCGCCCGGCTGGCCGGTGTCTCGCGGAGCACCGTGTCCTACGCGCTGAGCGGCAAGCGCCCGGTCTCGGACGACACACGCCGGAAGATCCAGCAGGTTGTCGATGAGCTGGGCTACCGGCCCAGCGCCAGCGCCCGCGCCCTGGCCAACGGGCGGACCAGGACCCTCGGCCTGGTCTTCCCGCCGGCCGGGAACCACTACACGGGGATGCAGCTGGACTTCATCGGCAGCGTGGTGGAGGCCGCCGCCGCTCACGACTACGACGTCCTGCTGTCGCCCAGTGGCGTGGACAGCGACCGTTCCTTCCAGCGATTGCTGGGGGAACGGCGGGTCGACGGCGCGATCCTGATGGAGATCAGGCTGGCGGACGACCGGGTGGACCATCTGGCCGCCCTTGGCTTCCCCTCCGTCACCATCGGCCGTACCGCTCGTCCCGAAGGCGGGTGGTGGGTGGGCCTGGATCACACCGCGCTGGCGAAGGCGTGCGTCCAGCATCTGGCGGATCTCGGCCACCACCGGGTCGCCCTCGTCAACCGCCCCGAGCAGCTGCTGCGGGCCGGCTACGAGTCCGCGCACCGTGGCCTTGAAGGTTTCACGAAGGCCGCCGCCGAACGCGGGCTGACGGTGCGGACGTACGCTTGCGGGGACGACGCCGCCTCGGGTCAGAGCTGTGTGCAACGGATCCTGCACGACGACCCCGCCACCACGGCCCTGGTCACGCTGAACGAGGCAGCGCTGGGCGGCCTCTACCGGGGACTGGCCCAGGCCGGCCGGCATGTGCCGCGCGATTTCTCCGTCACCGGGGTCGTGGCCGGTCGCTGGGCGGAGACGGTGACCCCCCAGCTCACCGCGGCGGACGTACCGGCGGCCGAGATGGGCCGGCTCGCCGTCGACCTGCTGGTGGAGCGGCTCGACCATCCCGACGCGGCACCCCGGCAGCATCTCCTCGCGCCGCCGATTTCGCTGCGGGCCAGCACCGGGCCCGCGGGAGCCCCGCCAGGGGCCGCGCCCACCGCGGACGCCGTGCCCCGTACGGCGTTCTGATCACACACACGGGACCCCCGTCCTCCTTCCTCGCCCGCCCGAACTCCCGAACCGCGCGTCAGCCCCGTCCGGTGTGCCCCCGGCCACCCGTTGCCCTCGACACCCGCATGCCAGAAACAAAGGAACCCGCGATGAACAGCTTCTCCGGACAGCGCCGTCTGACCGTCGCAGTCCTGACCGCTCTGGCTCTCGCCACCAGTGCCACCGCCTGCGGCTCCGGCCTGGGCGGCACCGGGACAAAGGCGGCGGACAGCGGCACCTACACCGTCTGGGACCCGTACCCCCAATTCGCCGGGGACTCGGCGTGGACGAAGCTGCTGAACGAGTGCGGCGGCAAGGCCGGTGTGAAGATCAAGCGGACCGCTTTCGACACCAGCGACCTGTCGAACAAGGTGCTCCTGGCGGCCCAGCAGGACAACTCTCCGGACGTGCTCATCGTGGACAATCCCGTGGTGCCGACCTTGGCGGAGGCCGGTGTTCTCACCACCACCGACGACAACAAGCTGGACACTTCCGAGGTCGACCCCAATCTGCTCGGGGCCGGCCGGTCGGGCGGAAAGACCTACGGAACACCGATCGGGGTCAACACCCTCGCCCTCTACTACAACAAGGACGTCCTCGAGATCGCAGGCGTGGACATCGCCTCGGTCAGGGACTGGACGTCACTGACGGCGGCACTTGCGAAGGTGAAGAAGGCCGGGAAGAAGGGCATCACCTTCTCCGCGATCGGCACCGAGGAGGGAAGCTTCCAGTTCCTGCCCTGGTTCTGGGGTTCGGGCGCGAAGCTGACCCGACTCGACTCTCCCCAGGGCGTGTCGGCACTGTCCCTGTGGACCGACTGGCTGAAGCAGGGCCACGCCCCCAACTCGGTGATCAACAACACCCAGACCACCAGCTGGCAAGAGTTCGCGAGCGGCGACTACGCGTTCGCCGAGAACGGCACCTGGCAGCTGGCCAACGCGGAGGAGACCGGCTTCGACTACGGCGTCCTGCCCGTCCCCGGCGCCGATGGTGGCACCGCCACGGCGCCGACCGGCGGCGAATTCGTCACCGTCCCCGTCCAGAGCGACACCGGCCGCTACACCACAACGCGGAAGCTGGTCTCCTGCCTGACCGGCGCCGCAAACCTCTACACCACCGACACCACCCTGGCCTACCTGGCACCCACCAGCGAGGTGCGGGACAAGCAGATGGCGGCCGACGCCAAGTTCAAGCCCTGGGCGGAGGCGGTCAAGGCGGCCAAGGGCCGCACCAGTGGTGATCTCGGCACCAAGTACCCCAAGATCTCCGAGCAGATGTGGAAGGCGATCCAGTCCGCCCTCAGCGGATCCAAGTCCCCGAAGGACGCGCTCACCGCCGCGCAGCGCGCGGCCAACTAACCGTATTCCAGGGGTTGTTGATGAGCCATACGACACACCTGCCGGACCGTCGGGCCGTGCCCGACCGGGACGAGGCGGCCGGCGCCGCACCGGACCGTACGACACCACGCCGCCGCGCCCCCTCACGGCACTGGACCGCCTGGGCCTTTCTCGCCCCGGCGACCCTCTACCTCCTCCTCTTCTACGCCTATCCGCTCTACCGCAACCTCGACCTGAGCCTGCGCGACTACACCGTCCGTTCCTTCGTCCGGGGCGACGCGCCCTTCACCGGCCTCGCCAACTACCAGACCGTGTTCGACGACCCGACGTTCGCGCCGGCGCTCGCCCACACCACGGTGTTCGCCGCTGCCTGCCTGCTCTTCCAGTACGCCATCGGCCTGGCCCTCGCGGTCTTCTTCAACGAGCACTTCCGGCTCTCCGCAACCCTGCGCGCCCTGTTCCTCGTGCCGTGGCTACTGCCCCTGATCGTGTCGGCCTCCACCTGGTCGTGGATGCTCAACAGCGACTCGGGCATCGTCAACGCCGCCCTGAACGCGGTCGGCATCGACTCCGTGAACTGGCTGACCTCCCCGTCCTGGTCACTCACCTCGGTGATCATCGCGAACATCTGGATCGGCGTCCCGTTCAACCTCGTCGTGCTCTACAGCGGGCTGCAGTCGATCCCCTCCAGCCTGTACGAGGCCGCCGCCCTCGACGGCGCCGGCGCCTGGCGACGCTTCCGGAGCATCACCCTCCCGCTGCTGCGCCCGGTGTCCGCCATCACCCTCCTGCTGGGCCTGATCTACACGCTCAAGGTTTTCGACATCATCTGGATCATGACCAAGGGTGGCCCGGCGGACTCGTCCACCACCTTCGCCACCTGGTCCTACCGGCTCGGGTTCGGCAACCTGCTGCCCGCCTTCGGTCCCGGTGCGGCCGTCGGTAACCTGCTCGTCGTTGCCGCGCTCGGGTTCGGCCTGATGCATCTGAGGGTCCAGCGAAAGCGGTACGCCTCATGAAAGCCATCACGACCCCATCCCGCCCGCGCCGGACACGCGCCACGTGGTGGAAGACGGCCACGGGCCTCCTGCTCACCGGCGTCATGCTCTTCCCGGTCTACTGGATGCTGAACGTGTCCTTCACCCGGAACCAGGACATGCGCAAAGGGCATCCGGACCTGTTCCCCGCGCACGGCACGCTGAGGGGCTACCGGGCCGTCCTGGAGCAGCAGCTTCCCTACCTCGGCACCAGCCTGGTCATCGGCCTGGGCACCGTCGTCCTCACCGTGGCCCTGGCGGCACCCGCAGGCTACGCGCTCGCCAAACTACGCCCGCGCGGCGGCAGCGTGCTCAGCTTCCTCTTCCTGGTCGCCCAGATGATCCCCGGCATCGTCATGGCGATGGGCTTCTACGCCGTCTACCTCAGCCTCGGCTTGCTCCAGTCGGTGCCCGGCCTGATCGTCGCGGACTCCACCCTGGCCGTCCCGTTCGCGGTCCTGGTCCTCACCGCGTTCATGTCCGGCATTCCCGAGGAACTGCTCCAGGCCGCAAAGGCCGACGGAGCCGGCCCGCTGCGCACCTTCCGGTCGATCGTGCTGCCCATGAGCCGCAACGCCGTTGTCACCGTGTCGCTGTTCGCCTTCCTGTGGTCCTGGTCCGACTTCGTCTTCGCCAGCACCCTCGCAGGCGGCGGCACCCATGAGCCAATCACCCTCGGCATCTACCACTACATCGGGAACAACAACCAGGAGTGGAACGCCATCATGGCCACCGCCGTCGTGGCTTCGCTGCCGACGACGGTCATCCTCGTCCTCGCCCAGCGTTACGTCGCCGCCGGCGTGACCGCCGGCGCGATGAAGGACTGACCCGCGCCGATCGCCGGTGACCCCTGCTGAAGAAACGAGTAACCCCCTCATGACCGCCGCCCGATCCGGCCCGGCCTTCTCCATCCACGACATTCCGTTCAGCACCCGCGGCTCCTGGTTCGGCATCTCTTGTGTACTCGCGGAGAACGAGCGTGCCGAAGACCTCCACCTCGTGTCGCACCAGAACGGCATGCAGGCCGTCCTGCGACTCCTCCCCTTCGACCCGGCAACGGGCAACCGGGCCGTCACCCGTATCGAGACGACGCCCGGCCTGCTCCGCTGGACCGGACGCCAGGGCACGATCGACTGCTCCTACGAAACACCGGACACCATCCGCCTGCGCGGCCAAGGACTCGGCCTGCGCATCACCGCGGCCGCAGCAACCCTGACCCCTTTCACGGGCGCCTACTTCTACCGCGACCCGGTGGACGGAGCGTACGTGTTCACGTCGTACGAGACCGGGCGCCGGTACCGGATCACCGCGCTGTCCGGCGCCGGCACCGAGGTCTCCGGCAGCCAGGCTCTGGGCAGCGGCGACCGCGGCCTCGCGATCAGCGCGCAGGCCGGCGGAGTCTGGGAGGCCGCTGTCGAGGAAATCGACAGCGCACGCCGCCCTTACGCCTCATCGGCGACGTTTCCGCAGGTCGTGGCCACCGCGGAGCACGCCTTCGCCGCCTTCACCGACACGGTTGCCCCCTGGCGCTCGTCCCGCACCCCGGCCGCCGAGCTCGCCGCATACGTCCTGTGGTCGGCGACCGTCGCCCCGGCGGGCCTCGTCACCCGGCCCGCCGTGCTGATGTCCAAGCACTGGATGGACAAGGTCTGGAGCTGGGACCACTGCTTCAACGCCCTCGCCCTGGCGCCCGGGGCGCCCGAACTGGCCTGGGACCAGTTCTTGCTGCCGTTCGACCACCAGGACGAGAGCGGGGCGCTGCCCGACTCGGTGACCCACTCGGAGGTCCTCTACAACTTCGTCAAACCACCCGTGCACGGCTGGGCCCTGGCCCGGCTGCGCCGACGGCTGCCCGAACCGCCGGGCCGCACGGAACTCACCGAGGCCTACCGTCGGCTGGAACGCTGGACGAACTTCTGGCTCACCGCGCGCCGCGCACCGCACGCCGCTCTACCCCACTACCAGCACGGCAACGACAGCGGTTGGGACAACGCCACGACCTTCGATCCCGAGCGCGTGGTGGTCACCGCGGACCTGGCCGCGTTCCTCACTCTCCAGCTCCGCGAACTCGCCGCGATGGCGGGCGAGTTGGGCCTTCCCGACGAGGCCCGGCGCTGGAGCCGAACCGCCGACGCGACCCAGGCCGCGATGCTCGACGAGCTGTGGACAGAGGAACGGTTCGTGACCCGCGGTGTCCACAGCTCGAAGACCTGGAACACCTCCAGCCTGCTCGACCTGATGCCCATAGCGCTGGGCGAGCACCTCCCCGGACACGTCGGCAAGGCCCTGACCGCCCGGATCGAGGCCCACCTGACTCCGTACGGACTCGCCACCGAACTGCCCAACTCGCCGCACTACCGCCCGGACGGCTACTGGCGCGGTCCGATCTGGGCGCCCACCACCGTCCTCATCGAGGACGGACTGCGCCGCGCCGGACACAGCCGCCTCGCCGACGAGATCAGCGCCCGTTTCCGGCGACTGTGCGAGACCCACGGCTTCGCCGAGAACTTCGACGCCCTCACCGGAACGGGCCTGCGCGACCGCGCCTACACCTGGACCGCCAGCAGCTACCTCCTTCTCGCCGAGGCCCACGAACTCCGCCACCTCGCCACCACGTCACGGACCGGCGCGTAAGCTCCTCCGCGCCACGCGCTTCCCCTCGTCGCGGCGGTGCTCGACTCGTTCCTCGTCGCCGAGGCCGGCGGCGCCCCCGTCGGCGTGCGCCTACAACCGCGCCATGTTGCGGCGCCCTACCCCTTGACGTACGGCCGACGACAGTTGTGCAATCGATTCCGTCATCGATTGCACAAGGAGTGTGTCATGAGTCCAATGGATCTGCGGGGCCTCGTCCCCGCCCCCGTCACCGCATTCACAGCCGACGGCGAGGTGGACCACGCGGCCAACGCCGATCTCGCGCGCTGGCTGGTCTCCGTGCAGGGCGTGAAGGGGCTGGTGTGTCTGGGGCACGCCGGCGAGGGGACGTACCTGACGCCGGAGGAGCAGGTCACGCTCATCCGCACGCTCGTCGACGCGGTCGAGGGCCGAGTGCCGATCATCGCGGGAATCACCACCGAGGGCACGAAGACCGCGGCCCTGGAGGCGAAGCGAGCGGCGGACGCCGGGGCGATCGGCGCGCTGGTATACCCCTCGCACGGCTGGCTGCGTTTCGGGTTCCAGAAGGGTGCACCACAGGAGCGCTACCGAGCCATCCACGAGGAGTCCGGCCTGCAGAACATCCTCTTCCAGTACCCGGACGCCACCAAGGCCAGTTACGACCTGGAAACCCAACTGGAGATCGCCGCCCAGCCCGGCACCGTCGCCACCAAGAACGGCGTGCGCAACATGCGCCGCTGGGACACCGAGATCCCGGTCCTGCGCGAGCAGTTCCCCGACCTGCAGATCCTCACCTGCCACGACGAATACCTGCTGCACACCATGTTCGACGTCGACGGCGCCTTGGTCGGCTACGGCGGCCTCGCCCCCGAGCCGCTGGTCGAGCTCATCGCCGCGGGCAAGGCCAAGGACTATGCCAAGGCCCGGGAGGTCCACGACCGGCTGCTGCCGGTGACCAAGGCCGTGTACCACCGCGGATCCCACATGGAGGGCACCGTCGCGCTCAAGATCGGCCTCAAGGCCCGCGGGGTCCTGAGGGACGCCACCGTGCGCCAGCCGCTCCAGCCGCTCGGCGAGCGGGCCGCCGCCGAGATCGAGTTCGCCCTGAAGCAGGCCCAGCTCATCTGACCGGCGCTCCGCCCCCCTGCCTGGCCGAGTCCGCTCCCCATCGCTCGGTCGCAGGCGCCCATGGTCCCCGCCCGGCCGGAGTCTCTCCGTCGGGCCTGGCAGGATCGGCGGCGGGAGCTGCCGATCCTGTGTCCCCATCCGCCGGCCCGCACCGCTCTCCGCGGCCGGCATCCCCTCACCGGCGAGGAACGACAGACATGACAACCTTTGTCGCCGACGGAGGAGCAGCGAAGGCCGCGAACGCCGCGCTGATAGCCCGCCTCGAACGACTTCCCGTCACACGCCGCCTAACCCTGATCCGCGTCATCGTCGGCAGCGCCACCTTCTTCGATGCCTACACCGTCCTCGCCATCGCGTTCGCCATGCCGCAACTGGTGGACGAGTGGAACCTCAGCTCCTCCCAGGTCGGCCTCATCCTCTCGGCCGGATACCTGGGCCAGCTCGTCGGCGCACTCGTCTTCGGGGCACTGGCGGAGAGGATCGGCCGCCTGCACACCCTGCTCATCACCATCGTGCTGTTCGTCTCGATGGACATCGCGTGCCTCTTCGCCTGGAGCGGCACCGCCATGATGATCTTCCGATTCGTACAGGGCGTCGGCACCGGAGGCGAGGTACCGGTGGCCAGCGCCTATATCAACGAGTTCATCGGGGCCCGCAAGCGCGGCCGCTTCTTCCTCATGTACGAGGTCATCTTCCCCGCCGGCCTGATGTTCGCCGGGATCGCCGCCTACTTCCTGGCCCCGGTGTTCGGCTGGCGGGCGCTGTTCGTCGTCGGTCTCATCCCCTCCGTCCTGGCCATCCCGCTGCGCTGGCTGATGCCCGAGTCCCCCCGCTGGCTCGCCGCCAAGGGCCGCCACGAGGAGGCCGAGGCCGTCGTACGGAAACTGGAGGCCGACGCCACCAAACAGCGTCTGCCGCTGCCCGAGCCGGTCGTCCGCCCGGTGGACACATTGTCCGCGGCCCGGTCGGACTGGCGCGAGCTCTTCCAAGGCATCTACCTCAAGCGGACCCTCATGATCTGGGTCCTGTGGGTGTGTGTCTACATGATCAACAACGGGCTGGTGACCTGGCTGCCCACCCTCTACAAGCAGGTCTTTCATCTCCCCCTGGAGACCAGCCTCGCCTATGGCTGGATCACCTCGGGCGTGGGCGTCATCGCCTCCGTCATCTGCGCGCTGCTGATCGACAAGGTCGGCCGCAAGCGGTGGTATGCCGTCGCCTTCTTCGTCACCACCGTGCCGCTCCTCGTCCTCACGGCGCTGGGCGCCACCACCGCGACCGAGGTCGTCGTACTCGCCCCCATCGCCTACGCGATCTTGCAGACCATCGCCTTCTCCCTGTACCTCTACTCCGCCGAGCTGTACCCCACCCGGCTGCGCGCGATCGGCACCGGCTTCGGCAGTGCGTGGCTGCGGGCGGGGTCGTCCATCGGTCCGCTGATGGTGGGCTGGATCGTCGCGGACCTCGGCATCCGCTATGTGTTCACCGCCTTCGCCGCCGTGGCACTCATCGGCGGCCTGGTCACAACGGTCTTCGCCATCGAAACCAAGGGCAGAGTCCTGGAGGAATTGTCACCCTGAGCAATCGCCACTGCGCCCTGTGCCGCCCACGGGCGGCACAGGAGCATCCGCCGGAAGTCGCGCACACCCTTTTGTGCAATCGTTTCCTCTCCGGGTTGCGCAGTAGATAGGCTGGTCGTGTCGAGGAGCCGACGGAGGGGACACCAGGACGATGGACAGGCCCGAGACCGGGGACTTCGCGCCCGCGGCCAACGGGGGCAAACCGCCGACCATCGCCGACGTGGCACGGACCGCAGGCGTCAGCCCCTCCACGGTGTCGCGCGCCCTCAACCGCGAGCACCGCTTCTACCGCAGCCCGTCCGCCGCGCGGATCCGTGAGGTCGCCGACACCATCGGCTACGCGCCCAACCCGGTGGCGTCCAACCTCCGCCGCCAGCAGACCAGTACCATCGGCGTGCTGGTACCCCGGCTCACCGACACCGTGATGGCCATGCTCTACGAGGAGATCGCCACCGCCGGCCTCAAACGCGGCTATCACACCCTCGTCGCCACCACACACGATGACCCTACCCGCGAGCAGGAGAGCGGCGACGTCCTGCTCCAGCGCCGCGTCGACGGCCTGATCCTCACCACCGCCCGTACCGACGGCGGCTTCTGCCAGGAACTGGCGGACAAGGGCGTGGCGCACGTCCTGGCGCTGCGAGCCTACGGCGGCAGCCCGGCCGCGGTGGGCGACGACCGCCTGGGCGGCTATCTCGCCACCCGCCACCTCATCGACCTCGGCCACCGGCGCATCGCCCTGGTCGCGGGCCCTGCCCATGCGTCGAGCGCACTGGGCCGCCGCGCCGGCTACGAGGACGCGCTGCGGGAAGCCGGCTTCCCTGCCGACGAACAGTTGATCCTGCCCTCCAGTTTCAGCATGGAAAGTGGCGAGAACGCGGGCCGCCACCTGCTCGACCTCGCACCGAGGCCGACAGCGGTCTTCGCGGTCAACGACAACACGGCCATCGGTGTCCTCTCGGCCGTCCAGCGCGCGGGCCTGCGCGTCCCCGACGACCTCTCGGTGGTGGGTTACAACGACATTCCCTTGGCAGCCCGTCTGCCCGTACCGCTGACGACGGTCCGCGTCCCTTTCGATGCCATCGCCACGGCAGCCGTCGACCAACTCATCGGCATCATCACCGGAGCACCCGCCGAAACCCGAACCTTCGCCCCCACTCTCATCCCCCGCCGTACCACCGGGCGTGCGGCCTGACCGCCGGCAACGGCCGAATGGGCATCTCCCCCGCCGTCAGCGACGCCAGACGCGGAGCCCTTGGATGGGCGAACCGTTGCGGTCGGGTTCGACGCAAAGCTCGTCGGCGCGTGCGTGGACACGCGCCGGCAAAGACACCGTGCAGCAGACCGATCGCCAGTCCCGGAAATCATCAGGTCAGGCCAACTGCCGAGCTCGCGCAACAGGCTCAGAGGCCGAAGAACTGCACGGCCGCCGCGGCCATGCCACCCATGGGCAGTTGGTGCCCGGCCCCGGAGACGCTGATGGCTTCCAGCCGCACCGCGCCGTCAGTCCCGGCGAAGCGCTGCCGCGTCCAGCTCGGCTGCGGCTGGTCCGTCGAGGTCGGCGTCTGGCTCAGCCCGAAGACGTCCGTCCACTGCTTGGTCTCTTCCTGCATGAGCTGGAAAGGCACGAGCGTGTCGTTGGTGCCGTGCCAAAGCTGCACGCGAGGACGGGTGCCGGAGTAGCCCGGGTAGGCCTGCCGGACCAGATTGCCCCATTCCTGTGGCGTCTTGTGCATGTTCCCACCCACGCACTTGCTCGTCCACGGCGGGAAGTCGGCCTCGTTCGCGAAGCAACCGAAGGGGACGCCCATGAACGCCGAGCCGGCCTTGAAGACGTCCGGGTAGTCGGCCAGCAGCGCGCTGGTCTCCATGCCGCCGGACGAGCTACCGGTGACGAAGACCCGCTGCGGGTCGCCGTTGTAGTGCTGTTCCACATAAGACACCATCGAGACGACCGAGACCGGGTCGCTGCCGCCGTTGTGGCGTTTGGAGGCATCGGACCACACGTCGAAGCAGTTGCTCATCGCCGTCTGCTTCGTGGCGGTCGGGTAGATGACGACGAAGCCGCGCTGGTCGGCCAGCGACGCGAACTCGCTGCTCTGGTAGAAGCCCGGCCCCGAGCCGCCGCAGCCGTGCATGGCGACCACGATCGCCGGCTTGGCCGGGTGGGAGTCCGGCACGTACACGTGCATGCGCAGGTTGCCCGGGTTGCTGCCGAAGCTGGTCACCTCCACGAGCGAAGCCGCCGTTGCCTGCGGCGCGAAGACGAGACCGGAGACGAGGAGTGCCAAGGCGCCGGCGACAGCCGCCAGCACGGTTCTGATGGGGGTCATGGTGCAACCACCTCCTGGTGATCACGAGATTCACTCATGAGATTAGGCATGGCCATGACACCCCACAACACGGCGTTCAATGTTGGCTCAAGGCACTCCAAGGCACTCCCGGGCACCGAACGCATTATGAAAACTTTCGGAGCTTTTCTAGAGCTTTTTCACTGGCCGCGACTCTCTCAGCAAACCTACACCGCACTTCCACCACGATCCAACAGCCTTCAGGTCAGCTATGTGACGGGGAATCAGCCATCCACACAGGAACGAACGGCAGCCGAAAACTTCCGGAAGCTTCCGAGGGCGTCGATCATTGGCGCGCTCGATGGTCCGCGGCCACAGAAACGCACCAGCCCTCGTGCCCTTCACGCGTCCAGCTGGCACTGCTATAACCAACACACACTGATTGAATCGTTTTATCCGCCTGCCCGGCGACACTTGGCCGAGACCCCTGCGAAAGGTCCTCGACGTGCGCGGACGCAGCAGACTCGCATCTGTCCGAGGTGTGCTCGCACCGCTCGGTGCCGCCGCGCTCCTCCTGGCCACGGCGCTGGTCACCGGCAGCCCGACTGCCGTCGCCGACAGCGGGCTCCATGTCAGTGGCGCCACCGTCGACGGCCGGGCCGAACCGCTCGGAGTCGACGCCGCCCGCCCTCTGCTGGGCTGGAAGCTCGACGCCCCGTCGCGCAATGCCATGCAGTCGGCTTACCAGGTCCTGGTCGCCACGTCCGCCGAGCGGTTGGCGCACGACCAGGGCAACGTCTGGGACAGCGGCAAACGACGCTCCGACGAGTCCGTCGGGGTGCCCTACGGCGGTCAGCGGCTCAGCCCACGCACGCGCTACCACTGGAAGGTTCGCGTCTGGGACGAGCACGGCAGGGCGTCGGCGTGGAGCGCCCCGTCCTCCTGGGAGACGGCGCTGTGCGCGCCCGAGGACTGGGAGGGTGCGCGGTGGATCGGCCCCTCTGATCCACAGGCCGGGGCTCCCCTGCTGCGCAAGGAGTTCTCCCTGGACAAGGAGGTGGCCGGCGCGCGGGCGTATGTGGCCGGTCTCGGCTTCCACGAGCTGCGCCTGAACGGCGCGAAGGTCGGCGACCGCGTCCTCGCGCCCGCGAACACACCCTACGACCGGCGGGTGCTGTACGACACGTACGACGTGACGAAGGCGCTGCGCAAAGGTGGCAACACCGTGGGACTGTGGCTGGGCCATGGCTACGGGGAGAACTTCAGCCGGTACGGCTTCCGTTGGAATGGCCGGCGGCAGGCGATCGCGCTGCTGGACGTCACCTTCACCGACGGTACCCGGCGCCGCCTCACCACCGACCCGTCCTGGAAGTGGTCCATCGGGCCGATCACCGCGGATGATCTGTACGACGGTGAGTCCTACGATGCCCGGAAGGAACAGGATGGCTGGGACGAGTCCGGCTTCGACGACCGTTCCTGGGAGGGTGTGTCGATGGTCGACGCGCCGCAGGGTGCTCTGCGGTCGAATACCATGCCGCCGGTCCGGGTGACGGACACCCTGAGAGCGAGGAAGGTGACCGAGCTCCGGCCGGGCACCTACGTCTACGACTTCGGCCAGAACATCGCCGGCTGGGCCCGCCTGAGTGCCAAGGGCGAGGCCGGCACGCGCATCACCCTGCGTACGGCCGAGGAGCTCAACGCCGACGGCACGCTGGACGCCGCCACCAATCGGGATGCCGCGGCGACCGACACCTTCACCCTGGCGGGGACGGGCCGTCGCGAGACCTATGAACCGCGCTTCACCTACCACGGCTTCCGCTACCTGGAGGTCATCGGCTTCCCCGGGACGGCGGGCCTCGGGGACGTGCGCGCACGCGTCGTCCACGCGGACGTGCCGTCGACCGGCACCTTCAGCTCCTCCAGCGAGGTTCTCAACCGCATCTGGCACAACAACCGCTGGAGCGTCCTCAACAACTCCATGAGCACGCCCACCGACACCCCGGTGCGTGACGAGCGTACCCCTCCGGCCATGGACGTCCAGGCCTACCGGGACGCCGCGACACGCGAGTTCGGCATGGGGAGCTTCTACGCGAAGTATCTGCGGGACCTGCCCCCGGGCACGGAGCTGCCCTCCGACGACGTCAAGGCACAGTACCCCGACATGGCCGGCGGTCAGGTCACCTTGGCCTGGACCCTGTACGAGCAGTACCGCGATCGGAGCGCCCTGGAGATGGCCTATCCGGACATGAAGCGCTTCGTGGACCGCAACGCCGAAGAGGTGCCCGGGCTCGTCTGGCCCGCGGACAAGGGCTTCGGCGACTGGTGCCCGCCCGATCACAGGCCGGAGGCCAACGACGGCATGGGCAGCCCCACCGCCGGGGACTGCTTCAGTGAGGTCTCCCTGGTCAACACCGCCCTCTCCTACCAGCAGGCCGAGGCCGCGGCGAAGGCCGCGGGCGTCCTCGGGCACCGGCAGGACGCCCGCCACTTCGAGTCCCTGGCAGGCCGCATCAAGGACGCGTTCAACGCGCGCTTCCTCAACGAGGCCGGCGATAGGTACGGCAGCGGACGCCAGGTGACCAGCATCCTCCCGCTGGCGTTCGGGCTGGTGCCCGCCGACAGGGTCGACGACGTCGGCGACCAACTCGCCCGAACCATCGTCGAGCACGACGGCGGCCACCTGGACACCGGCATCTTCGGCACCCGCTACCTGGTTGACGCGCTGGCCTGCACCGGGAGGATCGACCTGGCGATGACCATGCTCCACCAACACACCTATCCCGGCTTCGGCTTCCAGCTCGCCAACGGGGCCACCACCACCTGGGAGCAGTGGCTCTACCGCTCCTCGATGGAAACCCACGACCACGCGATGTTCGCCGGTATCAACGCCTCGTTCTACACCGTTCTCGCGGGGATCAGGCCCACCGAGCCCGGCTACCGCGATATCGCGGTCGAGCCGCGGATCCCCGACTCCCTCGACCAGGTGTCCGCCGCGCAGGAGACGGTGCGTGGCCGCGTCGCCAGCAGCTGGAAGAAGACACGGGGCACCTTGCGGCTGACCGTCACCATCCCGGCCAACAGCCGTGCGGTGGTACGGGTGCCTCTGACCGATGAGGACATCCGCGTCCAAGCCCCCACCGAAGCGAGGAAGACGCAGGTCACCGACCAAGCGGTCTCATACCGAGTCGGCTCCGGGACCTGGACGTTCACTGTCCAAGCCCATTGACGGTGAACGGGACGGCCCTCAGTGGCCGGCCATGCTGAGGTTTTCCCGGGCCTGCTGGAGCGGCCGGGCAAGGTGCCCCTCACGCGGCGACGAGCAAACTCAAGACCGACTCACTAGGTGAGGGCCGCTTGCCAGGAGGTGCCGTTGCTGGTGGCGTCGCCTTGCAGGCGGTCGCGGGCGGCGGTGTCGCCGTACAGGCCCCAGCGGAACCAGTCCAGGAAGGTGTTCTTGGTCTGGGCGTAGTACCGGTAGTCCGGGGTCAGGTACTGGCCGTGGTCCGCCCCGACGTGAGTGAGGAACGCCTTGGGTGAGGGGAGCTCCGCGTATGCGGCGCGCGCCGAGTTGTAGTCGCAGGTCGGGTCGTGGTCACCGTGGATGAACAGCACCTTGGCGTGGAGGCCGGCGGGGTTGCCCATGTCCACGCAGGCGACCGGTACGGCGGCGACGATGCGGTTGTCCGGCCAGGCGGTGAGCAGGCCGTGGGTGGTCATCCCGCCCATCGAGTGGCCGGACACACCGACACCGGCACGGGTGTCGATGTGCCCGGCGAACGGGTCGCCCGCGGTGGTGTTGAGCGCCAGTGTCCGGGTGAGGACCTCGGAGACGTCCTTCGACCAGTTGCCGTTGTAGACGCTGCCGATGTTGGTGTTGTCGGAGAACGAAGGGGCGGGGCAGATGAAGCCCGCGGCGGCCAGATCGTGGGTCTGCGAGGAGTAGCAGTCGGAGTTGCACCCCATGCCATGGCTCCATTCGGCGATGGGGAAGACGCCGTTGGCGATGGGCGCGTTCGGGATGGGATTGCCGCCCGCGGCGCCGGAGGCCGGGTAGAAGATCTTCGTGGTCAGTTGGCGGTTGCCGCGCGACCAGTTGAACTGGCGCACGCCGATGGCGAACTGCGCGGTGGGGGCCTGCCGCGGTGAGGCCATCCGTGGTGACAGGGTGCCGGCGGCCGCGCTGCCGCCGAGCAGGGACGTGCCGACGCCCGTGGCCGCGGCCACGCCGAGACCCAGTAAGGAACGCCGTCGCATCGACATGGGTGACTCCTTGTTGTGTGTAGGGGTGAGCGGGCCACACCGGCGCGGTGCACCAGCGTGAGAGGGGGATCCCGCGGAGGTTGCTCAGGGGGTTGGGCCGTCATGTTTGGCCCCTGGCCCATGAGCCAGGGGCCGGGCGCTCAGGAGTTGTTGTTGGTCTGGGTGATCACGGGGTCGGCATGACATGACCTTCCGGCAGCATGTGCGGAGGCGGGAGCGCGGGCACGGGACGGGCAGCAGGGCGCGCCGATACATCCCATGTCCCTCTAGGGGTCCCATGGGATCTTTGGGACTGTCAAGAGACTTGACGTCGAACGATACGGGGGCCTGCTACGGAAGTCGGGACGACAGCCCTGCGACATGGGTGGCGGGAGAGGTCAAACATCACATGTCGCCGACGATGCCGCCCCGCCGGACCACCGCCCGGCTGAGGTTTCATCGCGATCTCCACGCCGGTCCGGTGTGCGGTATTGACAGCCTTCGGGGCTCCCCTATCATCCATCTCTGTCCGGTGTTTCGACGGAAGTTCGAAATTTCGAATCACTGCCTCTTGTGTCCCACGCCATCCAGTTGACCTGCGGCACGAGCCGATATGTCATGTCCCTGATCAGATGCCCTTCCAGGAGGAGACGGTGCAGTCCTCATTGGTTTCCGTGCCGGGCGGGGTGTCCCGCGGACGGCGTTCGCCCACCGCCTTGGCCACGGGCTCGGCGCTGATGTTGATCGCGGTACTGGTGGCGGTGTTCGGCCGACCGGTGCCGGCGTCCGCCGCCGGCACCGGCCCCTGTGACATCTACGCCTCGGGTGGCACGCCGTGTGTGGCCGCGCACAGCACGGTGCGGGCGCTCTATGGCTCGTACGCCGGCAAGCTGTACCAAGTCAGGCGCTCGTCCGACAACGCGACCCGGGACATCGGCGCCCTGACGGCAGGAGGCGTCGCCAACGCCGCCGCCCAGGACGCGTTCTGCGCGGGTACCTCATGCGTCATCACCTGGGTCTACGACCAGTCCGGGCACGGCAACGACCTGGGCTACCAGGGGCCGGGCGGAGTCGGCGGCTCCGACACCGCCGCGAACGCGACGAGTGAATCGCTGACGGTCGGGGGCAACAGGGCCTACTCGCTGTACATCAACCCGAAGAACAGCTACTGGCGTGACGGCCACACGACAGGCGTCCCCACCGGCAGCGCGCCCGAGGCCATGTACATGGTAACCAGCGGCACGCACGTCAACAGCGGCTGCTGCTTCGACTACGGCAACAGCGAGACCACCCGCAAGGCCGACGGCCCCGGAGCCATGGACGCGATCAACTTCAGCACCCAGTGCTGGTTCGGCGGATGTTCAGGGAACGGCCCATGGGTCCAGGCAGACCTCGAATGGGGCCTGTACTCCGGGGGCAGCCAGTCCTGGAACCCGAACCAGAGAGCCTTCACCAGCAAGTTCGTCACCGCCACACTGAAGAACAACGGGACCAGTCGGTTCGCGATCAAGGGCAGCAACGCGCAGTCAGGGAACCTGACCACCCTGTACGCCGGCTCGCTCCCCAGTGGCTACAACCCCATGAAGAAGCAGGGGGCCATCATCCTGGGCAGCGGCGGTGACTGCTGCAACGGCAACACCAACCTCAGCGCCGGCACGTTCTACGAGGGAGCCATGGTCTCCGGCTACCCCTCCGACCAGACGGAGAACGCCGTGCAGGTCAATATCACCACGACCGGCTACCGCTGAACCCGGGTGCTTCCCGGCCCCGATGAGCGCCGCGAGCGATCGCCTCGATCCTTCCAGGAAGGAACCCTCTCGTGTCGAAACCACGCGGACGATTACTCCGCTTCCTCACGGCTGCCGCGCTGATCGGCACCGTTTTCACCACGACGGCCTCGGGCCACTCGGCCGCCCAGGCGGCCCCGGGCAGTCCGGCGCTCACCCCACCGCTGGGCTGGAACAGCTGGAACAGCTTCGGGTGCGGGGTCACCGAGGCACAGGTCCGTCAGGCCGCCGACGCGATGGTCTCCTCGGGCATGCGGGACGCCGGTTACCGATACGTGGTGGTCGACGACTGCTGGTTCGACCCGCAACGCGACACCGCGGGCAACTTGCGGGCCAACCCGACAAAATTCCCGAGCGGAATGAAGGCGCTCGGGGACTACATCCACGGGAAAGGCTTGAAGTTCGGCATCTACCAGGTGCCCAACGAGCGCACGTGTGCGCAGGGCGGGGGCAGTTACCCGGGGGCCACCGGCAGCAAGGGCCATGAGACCCAGGACGCTCGCACGTTCGCCTCGTGGGGTGTGGACTACCTCAAGTACGACTGGTGCTCCTCCGCCGGCACCCGGGACGAGCAGGTCGCTCGGTTCACACTCATGCGCGACGCGCTGCGCGCGACCGGGCGCCCGATCGTCTACAGCATCAACCCCAACAGCTACCACGCCATCACCGGCGACACATACAACTGGGGCGAGGTCGCCGACCTGTGGCGGACCACCGAGGACCTGCTCGACATCTGGCAGAACGGCAACACCAACAGCTACCCGATGGGCGTGGGCAACGTCGTGGACGTCACCGCGCCACTGGCCGCGCAGTCGGGTCCGGGCCACTGGAACGACCCCGACATGCTCGTCGTCGGCCGCCCCGGGCTGTCGCTGACCGAGTCCCGCTCCCACTTCGCCCTGTGGGCGCTGATGGCCGCGCCGCTCATGGCGGGCAACGACATCCGCACCATGTCAGCCGATGTGAGCGCGGTCCTGCGCAACCCGCGCCTGCTGGCGGTGAACCAGGACCCGTTGGGCGCGGGCGGGCGCAGAGTGCGCGACGACGGGGACACCGAGGTGTTCGCCAAGCCCCTGTCCGACGGCTCGGTCGCCGTGGGCCTGTTCAACCGGGGGAACGGCACGGCGACCGTCACCGCCACGGCGGCCCAGATCGGCCTGTCCGGCGGATCGTTCACCCTCACCGACCTGTGGACCGGCGGCACATCGAGCACGACCGGACAGGTCTCGGCGAGTGTGCCCGCACACGGTGTCGCCGCGTTCCGGGTGACCGGCGGCACTCCGCTGGCCGCCACCACCTCCCGGCTGCGCGGTGACGGGTCCGGCCGTTGCCTGGACGTGGAGAACGCCTCGACCGCGGCCGGGGCGAGGGCAGTGATCCGGGACTGCCACACGGCCGCCAGCCAGCTGTGGACCACCTGGGCCGGCGGGGAGATACGCGTCTTCGGCGACAAGTGCCTGGACGCCTACGACCAGGGCACCACCAACGGCACACGCGTCATCACCTGGCCCTGCAATGGACAGGACAACCAGAAGTGGACACTCGAGGCGAACGGTTCGGTCCGCAACGTCCACGCCGGTCTGTGCCTGGACGTCGACCAAGCCGGCACGGCCAACGGAACCCCACTGATCCTGTGGACCTGCAACGGTCAGGGCAACCAGCGGTGGACCCGCGGGTGAGCGGCGCCGCACACCGGTCGGCCGGCCCCGGGCCGTCCACCCCCCGGCCGCCGGCCCACCCCTTCCCTGCCGTGATGATGCCCGCCGCCGTGCCATCGGCTTGTAGTCCACCCGGCTCCTCCAGGAGGCGCTCATGACCCCGGCACGACCTCGACCCACCCGTACGAGACTCGCCCGAGCGGTCGCCTGGGCGGCGAGTCTCCTGCTGGCCTTCGCCCTCGCGCCCGCCGCGGTGTTTCCCACGGAGGCCAAGGCGGACAACCCGATCGTGCAGCACATCTACACCGCCGACCCCGCACCTTTGGTTTATGACGGCCGCGTCTACCTCTACACCGGGCACGACGAGGACAACTCGACGAACTACACCATGAAAGAGTGGCGGGTGTGGTCCACCGCCGACATGGTCAACTGGACCGACCACGGCTCTCCCCTCAGTGTGGCCTCCTTCAGCTGGGCGTCCGCCAACGCCTGGGCGGGCCAAGTCGTCAACCGCAACGGAAAGTTCTACTGGTACGTGCCGACGACGGAGCGCGCGACCGGCCGCATGGCCATCGGCGTGGCAGTGTCGGACAGCCCGACCGGACCGTTCCGCGACGCCCTCGGCCACCCGCTGGTGGGGAACGGCGAGATCGACCCGACCGTCTTCATCGACGACGACGGCCAGGCGTATCTGTACTGGGGCAACCCGAACCTGTGGTACGTCAGGCTGAACCCCGACATGATTTCCTACTCCGGCAGCCCGGCCAAGATCCCGCTCACCACGGCGGGCTTCGGCACACGCACCGGTGATCCCAACCGGCCCACCCTGTTCGAGGAAGGGCCCTGGGTCTACAAGCGAGGCGGCCTGTACTACATCGTGTACGCCGCCAAGTGCTGCTCGGAGTTCATTGCCTACTCCACCGCCCCCGGTCCGACCGGACCGTGGACCTACCGCGGAACGATCATGCCCACGCAGGGCGCCAGCTTCACCAACCACCCGGGCATCGTGGACTTCAAAGGCACTTCCTATTTCTTCTACCACAACGGCGCGCTTCCGGGCGGGAGCGGCTACACCCGCTCGGTCGCCGTGGAGAAGTTCTCCTACAAGCCCGACGGCACCATCCCGACGATCAACATGACCAGTACCGGGGCGCCGCAGGTCGGCGCGCTCGACCCCTACATCCGTCAGGAGGCCGAAACGATCGCCTGGGAATCCGGGATCGAGACCGAGCCGTCCAGTGAGGGGGGCATGAACGTGGGGTACACCGAGAACGGCGACTACATCAAGGTCAAGGGTGTCGCGTTCGGCTCGGGCCCGTCTTCCTTCACCGCACGCGTGGCCTCGGCGACCGGCGGCGGTTCCATCGAACTGCGTCTGGGCGGCCCCAACGGAACGGTCGTGGGCCGGTGCGGTGTGCCGAACACCGGCGGCTGGCAGACCTGGACGACGGTGTCCTGCCCGGTCAGCGGCCTCACGGGCACGCAGGACCTGTATCTACGGTTTGCGGGCGGCAGCGGCTACCTGGTCAACGCGGACTGGTGGCGGTTCACCGCCGACGCCACCACTGCCCCGCCGGGGCGGCCAGGCGGGTGATGGCCGACGGGCCGGCGCGGGCCGCGCGACCGCCCCGTCGTGGTGGCGGTGAGCGCGCCGGCCCGCCTGGCCGCGTGCCGCAGGGCCGGCACCGGTTCCGCGGATCAGCCGAAGACTCTGCGCTGGATCTCGCGGCGGTAGTCATCGAGCGTGTTGTCCAGGTGGACCGTGGCGGCCTCGGCCGCCGCCTCCGGGTCGCCCTCCCGGATGGCCCGGTACATGGCGGCGTGCTCCTCCACCGCTTCCGCGGCATGACCGCCGACCGCGCCGTGCAGTCCGATCGTGCTGGACTGACGCTGCAGTCGGCGTGCCTCACGCACCGCCGCGACGAGGAACGGGTTGTGCGCGGCGGTGGCGATGCCGATGTGGAAATCGTCGTCGCCGCGGTCGAACAGCGCGCGCCGGCCCGTCAGGTGTCCCTCGCGGCACATCTCGGCGGCGGCCTCGATGGCGCGCAGCTCGGCCGGAGTGGCCCTGGTGGCGGCCAGCCGGCTCGCCGCGGCCTCCTGTACCCGCCGGAACTCGAAGAGCTGGTAGACGTGTTCCAGGTCGGTCGGCAGGAAGAAGCCCGCCCAGCGTGAGGACCCCAGCAAGCCCTCGTCGTCCGTCACATAGAGCCCGCGCCCCTTCTGTGCGCGCACCCGGCCGATGGCCGAGAGGATCTTCACGGCCTCCCGCACCACCGTGCGACTGGTGCCCAGGCGCGACGCCAAGTCCTTCTCCGTGGGCATCCGCTCGCCCGGCTCCAGTCGCAACTCGGCGATGAGCTCGAGGATCTGCTCGGCAACCAGCTCGTATCCGGGACGGTAGGGACCCGTCGGCCCAGCGTCGCGTGGCTCCTGGGGCGGCTTGCCGTCTGCCGCCGCTACAGACTTCTTGTCCAACGGCTTGCCTCCTTCGACGCGGGGCACATCACTCCGTCGGTGGCTGGTCCCCTGCTCCGGGAGCGTACACCTGCGCTTTTCTCTCCAGATGATGAGTCATACTCATTCGAGATGAAGGGTCACCCAATCTGGGGTATTTAGCAGCAAACCACCTTCCCTATAAGGCACTCAAGCCAATAGGTCTCGTAAATAAGCACGCTCATCCTGTTGACTCACTCAAGTCGACCGGCTCTTATGTGTGACCAAGGCCAGCGCTCCATCCGAGTTGTTCACGAGAGGCTGTCATCCCCGCGGCCCAGCCCTCGGGCCGGGCGAGTGAACCGGACCACCGTCTGCCGGCCGGGCATCCGGCCGGTGGCCACGATGAGCGGAGTCGTTCATGTCAGCGAAGGTCCGCGCGGTCGGCGCGAAGAGATCGGGAAAGCGACGCGGACGCCTCGGGGTCATGGCCGCGGGGGGCGTGCTCGCCCTGGTGGCCGTTGCCGCCTGCGGCAGCGGATCTGCCGGGACCCGGGACGGCTTCCATCCGGTGAAGCAGACGGACGGCACGTTGACGGTGTGGGTCGACTCCACACGCCTGGCGGCTGCGAAACTGTACAAGGCCCGGCATCCCTCGGTGAAGATGGACATCGTCACCTACGACGGGGACGCCAATGGCTCCACCTACCTGCGCACCAAGGTGAGCCTGTTCAACCGCACCCGCCACGGCTGGCCGGACGTGGTCTTCAGCTCCCAGAACAACGAGACGTCCTGGGCCGCGGAGGCGGGTTTCACCGCCCCTCTGGACAAGGGGCTGATCCCCAAGTCCACGCTGGCGGGCTGGGCCAAGGGGGCGAACGACCCGTGCACCGTCGACGGAACGCTCTATTGCCTGCGCAACGACCTGGCGCAGACCGTGCTCTGGTACAACGCCGACCTCATGACGGAGTGGGGATACCAGGTCCCCCGCACGTGGGAGGAGTACGAGGCCCTGGGCGAGAAGGTCGCCGCCGAGCATCCCGGCTACCTGATCGGCTCCGCGGGCGACGCGTTCACACCCGAGATCTATCTGTGGGCGGGCAAGTGCGGAGCCAACCACATCACCGGGCCGAAGGCGGTGACGGTCGATACCGGCGGCGCCAACTGCAGGCGCATGGCCGGCCTCCTGGACACCTTGCTCAAGAACAGGACGTTCTCCTCGAGCAGCGTCTTCAGTTCGGACTTCGACAAGTACGCCGCTGACAAAATCCTCATGATGCCCGGCCCGTCGTGGTATGGCGGCTCGCTGTTCCAGGGATCGTTCAGGACCCCGGCTCATCGGATCGCGGTCGCACCGATGCCTCAGTGGTCCGGGGATTCCCGTCCGTCCGTCGGCAACGTCGGGGGAGGCACATGGCTGCTGTCCGCGCACAGTGCGCACCTGAAGGCGGCGACCGCCTTCCTCACCTGGGTGACCACGTCGGACGACTACCAGGGCAAGAAGGCTCCCGGCTATCCCGCGTACGCGCCCGCGGCCAGCACCTGGCTGGCCCAACAGGCGTCCTCCGGGTACTACGCGAACGACATCACCCGTCCTCTGCGGACCGCGGCCAACCAGGTGTGGCCCGGCTGGGGGTACGGCCAGTTCAGCCAGGAGGCCATCTGGGCGGCGACCGTCACACCGGAGCTGACCGCGGGGAAGAGCGTGGTCTCGGCCCTGCCGGCCTGGGAGCGAGCGATCGTGAACTACGCGCGCGCCGACGGGTACGAGGTGAACCGGTGAGCGCGCCGTCCGCGGACGCCGGCCGGGCTCACCGGCCGATCGCCCGCCGGGTCCGGCCGGCCGGCCGTTCCGGCCACGGTTTCGTCGCGGCGTATGCGGTGCTCCTGGTCGCGTTCGGCGTGGTCCCGACCGTCTACGCGGTCCGCTTCGCCTTCACCGACGCGGGTGGCACCTTCGTGGGCCTGTCGAACTTCGCCACGGCCGCGCGGGACTTCCGGTTCGTCGCCGCCGTCGAGCACGTGGGGATCTATCTGGTGTGCTGGCTCGCCAGTCTGGTGGTGTTCTCCGTAGGCCTGGCTCTGCTGCTGCACCGGCTGGCCGCCCAGGGCATGAGCAAGCTGCTGCGCTTCGTCTACTACCTCCCCGGCGCACTGGCGGGCGCGGCGAGCGTGATGGTCTGGCTGTTTGTGCTCGACCCCGCGGTCAGTCCGGTCGGTTTCCTGCTGCGCGGGCTCGGTTTCTCCACGTTCGCCCAGGTCATCGCCCCCTCGCACCTACCCGTCCTGTTCACCCTGATCGCCTTCTGGACCGGGGCAGGTGGATGGATCATCGTGATGTACGGGGCGCTGAACAACATCTCGCCGGACGTCATGGAAGCGGCACGGATCGATGGCGCGGGGCCCTGGCAGACCGCATGGCGGATCCAGATCCCGCTGCTGCGCAAGTGGATCGTCTACATGGTGATCCTCGCCTTCGCGGGCGGCACCCAGCTCTTCGTCGAGCCGCAGCTCCTGTCGCAGGCCAGCGTCGGCGTCGCCGGACGCGACTACTCGCTCAATCAGCTGTCGTACGACTTCGCCTTCCAGAACAACGACGTGAACACCGCGGCGGCCGTCTCGGTCGAGCTGCTGGTGGTCTCCCTCGTCGTCGCCGCGGTCTTCGTCGCCCGATCGGGGTTCTTCGATGCGGACTGACACCCGGACGACCGCTCCCCCGCTTCCGCCTCCCACGGCGGTACCGCGGCCCCGGGGGAGGCCGCGCCGCGCCACCCGCCGCCTTGGGGTCCAGCCGCTGCCCGCTCTGGTACTCGCGCTGTTCCTGGTCTTCTTCGTGCTTCCCGCGCTGTGGCTGGTGCTGGCCGCCACCAAGACCGACAGCCAGCTGGTGCACAGCAATCCGCTGGCCTTCGGATCCTGGCGGGCGCTGCGGGCGAACTGGCACGCGCTGACGGACTACCAGGACAACGCCGTCTTCCTGTGGCTGCGCAACTCGGCGCTGTACGCGTTCCTCGCCCTGGTCATCACCCTGTGCGTGGCGATCCCCGCGGGCTACGGACTGGCGATGACCGAGTTCCGGGGGCGGCGCACGCTGTTGATCGCCACCCTGGTGGTGATGCTCGTGCCGAACGCCACCCTGGTGGTTCCGCTGTTCTTGGAAGTCAACGCGGTGCATTTGATCGGCTCGATGTGGTCGATCATCCTGCCGTACGCCTTCTATCCCTTCGGCGTGTACCTGACCTACATCTACTTCAGTACCGCACTGCCGCCGGAGCTGCTGGACGCGGCCAGGCTCGACGGCTGCTCCGAGATCGGTGTGTTCCGTCGCGTCGCCCTTCCCCTGGCCGCTCCGGTCGTCGCCCTCGTCGGCTTCTTCAGCTTCGTGGCGAACTGGACGAACTACTTCCTTCCCTACGTCATGCTGCCCGACAGTCGCCAGTTCCCGGTGCAGGTGGGCCTGGGGACGCTGCTGAACGACGTCCCCCAGTTCAACCCCACGGTCGGCTCACTGGCCGTCCAGCGTCCCGAACTGGCACTGGCCACACTGCTGGCCATCACTCCGGTACTGGTCGTCTTCCTCTTCTCCCAACGCTTCCTGGTGGCCGGCATGCTCGCCGGCGCCAGGAAGAACTGAGCCCCCGCGCACGCCGTGTCCGGGTGCCGCCTCGCCTGAATGGAGATCCGATGCGCCCCGTCATCACAGCCTCGGTGCCGTTGCTGGAGCCACCGGGCTGGGCCACCGCGCAGCGGGCGCTCTTCGACCTGCTCGACGAGGCCTGGCGCCGGTTCGCGGCGGACTTCACGGAGGGCGACGGGCGGTTGAAGTACCGCGGCCGGCTGAGTACCCGCGACGGCGCGGACGACTTCTACGAGGCCTTCTTCAACTGGCCACAGCTCTACCTGCTCGGCGGGCACAGCGATCTGCTCGCGGCGTCCGAACGACACTGGGAGGGAGTCACCCGGCAGCTGACCGAGCTGGGCATGCTGAGGGACGAGTTCGAACGGGGTTACGACTGGTTCCACCAGGGCGAGAGCATGCTGGTGTTCTACTTCCTGTGCATGGCCGCTCCCGAGCGCTTCTCCCGGCGGGCGCGCCGCTTCGCGGAGCTGTACGTGGACCCGAAGTACGGCAACTACGACCCCGCACACCGCATCATCCGCCGGCCGCACAACGGCAGCGACCCACGGCGCGAGGGGCTGTTCGACGGCGACGCCTATCCCTGGCTCCCAAGGGAAGCCCGGATGTACGGCTTCCCCCTGGAGTGGACGCTGGAGGCGGGGTCCGACACACCGCCGCAGGGCCGTGACCCGCGGCTGGGCAGAGAAATGCGCCGCAGGATGGGCGAGGGAGACACCGCGGTCAGTCTGGCCGCGACCGGACTGGTCCTCAACGCCCTGATCCTCACCAGGGAGGACCGCTACCGCGACTGGATCGCCGAGTACGTGGGCGCCTGGCGGGAGCGTGCGGCTGCCCGCGGCGGCGTCCTGCCGGACAACGTGGCCCCCGACGGCACGGTGGGCGGACTGCTGGAGGGCCGCTGGTACGGCGGTCACTACGGCTGGTCCTGGCCACACGGGTGGTACAGCGTGGGGCATGCCGCGATCACCGCCGCCCTGGCCGGGGCAGCGGCCACGGGCGACGACTCCTGCCTGGACCTCGTGCGTCCCGCTCTGGACGAGATCATCGCGCAGGGCAAGGTCATGGCCTTCATGGACTCGGACTCCAGCCTGCGGTCCAAATGGAACGTCCAACTGGGCGAGGACGTGGTCACACCCACGCTGCATGTGCCGTTCCGGCACGCGGACCGGGGCTGGTTCGACTACAACCCGATGCTGATGGCCGTCCCGATGGCTCTGTGGCACCACTCCGCCTCGGCCGCGGACAGGGAACGCCTCGAACGGCTCCGCTCCGCCTGCGGCTACGACTGGCGCAAGGTACGCCCCTTCCGCAGCAAGGAGGAGGCCGGGCACGAGGAGCCCTGGTTCGCCTTCCTCTGCGGCGACGACCCCTCCTACCCGGAGCGGATCCTGGCCGCCGCGCAGGCCCAGGTCCGGCACCGGCTCACCCGCATGGAACGCTTCCGCGGCACCGACGTGTCCGAAGCCGACATCCACCTGTGGCAGCAGTCGAACCCGGTCGTCACCGAGGCGCTGGTACAGCTCACCTGGGGCGCGCCACAAGTCGTCTACAACGGCGGCCTGCAACAGGCACGGGTGCGGTACTACGACGCCACCGCCGCACGCCCGGGCCTGCCCCCCTCGGTGGCGGCCCTGGTCTCGCGCATCGACCCGGAGGCCACCGTCGTGGACTTGGTCAACCTCGATCCCCAGGCCCCGCGATCGGTGATCGTGCAGGCCGGGGCCTTCGCCGAACACACCATCCGGGCTGTCCACCACACCGTCTGCGAGGACCCCTCCTGGATCGGCGACCTGTACGACTACGGCCACGGCCGGCCCCCCGTCACATCCGCCACCATCCAGGCCGACGCTCCCTGGCTACAGGTGGACCTGCCCCGTTCCACCCGGATCCGCCTGACACTCCAGCTCGACCTGCGCACCCGGCCGCCGTCCTACCGGACGCCGTTCCGCGGACACGACCCCGGGGCGACGTCATGAACGCGCCTGACCCACTCGCCCCACCACACGGAACGGACCGGCCGTCGATGACCGACTCCACCACGTCAACCCCGGGACCAGTCATGCATCGATATCCAGGAATGGCCCTCGCGGCCCTCGCCGCGGCCGCCACCGCCCTCACCGGCCTCGCCGCGGCTCCCGCGAACGCCTCGGCCGCCCGTGTCGCCACGATCGTCGTCGCCCCCGGGGGCAGCGACCGCAACCAGGGCACGGCAGACCACCCCGTGGCCACCCTCGACCGGGCCCAGCGCCTCGCGCGTGACCTGTCGGACACCTCCGACGTGGTCGTGGAGCTGTCCGGCGGCACCTACCACCTGGCGAAACCCTGGAAGCTCAGCAGCGCCGACTCGGGCCGCAACGGCCACACCGTCACCTGGCGGGCGCAGCCCGGCGAGAGGCCCGTCGTGTCCGGCGGCCGACGGGTGACCGGCTGGCGGCTCGAGAACGCGGCGTCGAACATCTACGTCGCACAGGTGCCGAAGGGCAAGGATTCACGGCAGCTCTATGTGGACGGCACCCTCGCACCCCGCGCCTCGATCACCATCTCGCGCAATGACGTGAAGGTGACGCAGACGGGGCTGACCATCGTCAATCCCGCCCTGAACTACCTCGCCTCACTGCCCCGCCAGGACCGCATCGAAGTGGAGAGCCAGAACTCCTTCACCGACCGGTACGCGCCCGTGCGGAGCATCAGCGGCACCACCATCGCCATGCAGCAACCGGCCTGGAACAACAACAACTGGGGCTACGACACCCTCGCCAAACCCTTCGCCGGCGGCACCCTCCTGCTGGAGAACTCCTCTTCCTTCCTCAAGACCGCGGGCCAGTGGTACCTCGACCCGGACGCGGGCCTCCTCTACTACAAGGCACCCGCCGGCCAGGACCCCAACGACAGGGACATCGAACTGCCGCAGCTCACCTCGCTGCTGCAGATCGGCGGCACCTACGACAACCCGGCCCGGAACATCACCATCGAGGGGGTCCGCTTCGAGTACTCCACCTGGCTCCAGCCGGGCACCTCGACCGGCTACGCCAACCAGCAGAACGGCACCTTCATCGCGTCCGCCTACCCCCAGCCCGCCGACGTCCTCACGTCCTGCCAGTCCGGCTGCCCGCTGTTCGAGGGCGCGCGCAACGGCTGGCACCAGATACCGGCGGCCGTGCAGGTCTCGGCGGCAAGCGACATCACCTTCACCGGGGACACCTTCACCCATCTGGGCCAGGTGGCCCTCGGCATCGGCAACGACGCGAACGCCCACGCCTCCGGTGTCGGCCTCGGCACATCCGGCATCACCGTCCACGGCAACACCTTCGTCGAAGACTCCGGCGCGGGCATCGTGGCCGGCGGTGTGCAGCCCGACGCCCACCACCCGTCACATCCCGCGATGGCCAACAAGGACATCACCATCACGGACAACCTGGTGACAAAGGTCGCCCAGGACTACAAGGACATGTCCGGCATCCTGTCCACCTACGTCACCCACGCGGTGATCGAGCACAACGAGGTCTCCGACCTCGCCTACGACGGCATCGACGTCGGCTGGGGCTGGGGCGCCAACGACCCCGGCGGCAGCACGGACTACAAGAACCGCGGCCTGTACAACTACCAACCGGTCTACACCACGCCGACGACGCTCTCGGACAACGTCGTCCGCTACAACCTCATCCACGGCACCAAGAAGGTCTTCCACGACGGCGGCAGCCTGTACAACCTGTCGGCGAGCCCCGGAACCGTCATGGAGGGCAACTACATCTACGACAACCGCAACACCGTCGGCCTCTACCTGGACGAGGGTTCCCGCCACGTCACCCTGCGGCACAACGTGATCCAGGACGCCGGCGTGTGGGCCTTCACCAACGCCAGCGGAACCAACAACACCAACGACAGCACGTTCTCGGAGAACTGGTACAACACCGGTGCGACCCAGGTGGCGACCGGCGCCCCGCACAACAACGTCCTGAGCGGCAACGTCAAGGTGAGCGACGGGAACTGGCCGCCGGCGGCACGCCAGGTCATGGAACAGGCCGGCATCGAGCCGGGGCTGCGCGCCGACGCCGGGCACTCCGCGTTGGCGCCGAACGGCGCCGCCCCGAAGCACCGGACCTCCTGAATCCCGTTCGGCTGGTTGTGCGGCAGCTTGGCGCCCGGCGGCAGTTCGCCGGACTGGAGCAGCTCCCTGATGCGGGCGATCGCCTTGTCGGTCAAGGACACAGCGGCGCCCCTCGGTCCGCGATCGCGGACCGAGGGGCGCCGGTTGGGTTCGCCCGCCGTCAGCGGAAGCTGAGTCCGGTGGCGGTGGAGAGGTCGCCCAGGTCCACGTACTTGTAGTTGGAGCCCTCCCGGGGCTCACCGTCGTCGCCGGTCACCGTGGGGGTGTCCGGGGCGTCCTGGATCACGGCGAGCCCATGCGGGTATGCCGAACCGAACGACCGGTTGACGATGTCCAGGCTGTCGGTGCCGTCGGCACCGTCGACCGCGCCCTTGCCCGCGACGACCCGGAAGCTCTTCACGAACGGGTTGCCCCTGGCCGGGTCACGGTCGTACATCGCGAAGGTGCTGTCGCCCTGGCTGGAGACGACGACATAGCCACCGCCGCCCGGCCGGTCGAGCAGCGTGATGCCCTCGACGTCCGCGGTGAGGTGGTCCCCGCCGAAGCCGGGGTCCTCGCCGGCGGTGCACTCCCCGGTGGCGGGATCCTGGGTGTACGGGACACCGAAGTCCCTGACCTTGTCGATCAAGGTGGGCTCGCCGGTGAGATCGGCGCGCAACCGCCAGACACCCACGTCTTCCTGGCCTGCGTAGAGCATGCCGTTCGCGGGGTCGACCCGCATGCCCTCGAGGTAGGGCTGCTCGCCCGGCTCCTCGCAGGGGGTCCACGTCTTGCCGTTGGGGAGGGCGAAGGTGCTGGGGAAGCCGATGGTGCGGATCTTGCGGTAGCCGTAGCCGCCGTCCGCTTCCTTCGTCAGCTCCAGCAGGGCGACCTGGTTGGTGGTTTCCTGGGTGACCACGGCGTAGATCCGGCCCGTCTTCTGGTCCTTCCAGGAGGCCAGTCCGTAGGCGGTGGCCTGCTTGTTCACCTCGTCCTGGTCGGCCGAGAAGATGTACGGGGCGGACTTCTCGGCGGTGACGTCCTCGACGGGGTCCTGCGCACGGCTGCCGTCGATGCTGTAGATGACCAGTTTGTCGCGGCCGCGGTCGGTGGCGATGGCCAGGTTGGCGCCGTCGATGACGTCCACGTTGTTGATGCGGCCCGGCTTGTCTTCGGCGCTGGGCGCCTTCGGAGCGGGGAGCGACTGGACCTCGTGTGCCGCGAGGTCGTACACCCGCAGGCCGCCGACCTTCGCGGTGCCCAGTACCAGGCTCTTGGTCGGGTCGTCGGAGTCGCGCCAGATCGCCGGGTCGTCCGCGCTGGCCTCGCCGCCTGCCGCGTCATCGAACAGGCTGGGCGTTTCGGCCTTGGCGGTGACCTCGGCGACCGTCGGGGTGGGGCCCGCCTGAGCGGGCGCGGCGACGGCGGCCATGACCACCGCGGATGCCGTGATCGTCAAGTAGCGCTTATGGAATGCCTTGCGCGCGTGAGACATGAATGCCTTTCCGGGGGGTGGGCGAGGAGAATGCTGTTGTTCTCAGGTGACAGGCGCGTGCAGGCAGGTCGCCCGCACCGTGGGGCCAGCGTGAACGGTAGGGGTGAGCGATGTCAGCGCCTCGACCCGGCCACGCCGTGAGTCAACGGACCGGCTGTGGTCAACGGACCGGCTGTGGTCAACGGACCGGCTGTGGTTCGCCGCACGGGCACACACTTCGCCCGGTACGGGCCGCGTGCCCGGGGCGAGGCTGCTGACCAGTCGTCCGGGTTGGGGCAGCCAATACGGACCAGGCACGGCAAAGCTTCAGGTGTTCGCCACTCCCCCGCCCGCTGCGCGCCATCCAGACAGGGGGTTGATCGCATACCGTTCCGCCCCTCGAATCGATCAACATCCTGGAGGGGATATGAGAAACCGCCTACGGATCGCCGGCCGCGTGGCGGCGGTGGCCATCACGCTGGCGGCAGCAGGGGGAGCCACCGCCGTCCCGGCGGTGGCAGCGCCGACCGCTGTCACCCAAACCGCATCGGCACCGGCGCCGACGGGCCTGACGTACACCTATGACGCGGCGACCGAGCAGGTGACCGTCAGCTGGGACCCGAAGGACTCGGCAGACACGGTGACGACCGGCTACCGCGAGGGGTCCTGCAGCGGTCCCTCGACCGCCGACGGGCCGTGCTTCGTCCGGGCGTCGGGACCGCTGCTGACCGGCAACTCGTTCACGTTCCACCTGGCCGCGGGCCGGACGGTCTACTTCCGGCTGTACGCCGAGAACGCGGCGCACCAGCTCACCGGCTCGGCGATCCTCACCGTCACCACCTGATTCCACCCCAGCCTGATGTCCTGCGTGGGCGGCGGTTGGCCAGCACTCCGACGAAGAGCGGCTGCCGGAGCGCCGAGGCTCCCGGTGACGGCCGCCGCTCACGCTCGCCGCCGGGACGGTCGTCGCTGTTGCCCTGCCGCGCCGCGAGGGCTCAGACCTCGCGGACCAGCCGAGTGCCCGCTGTGCCCGCCGGCTCCCCGTCGAGTGGGCGCTACGCCGGGACCACGTTGCGCGAGTCGTCCAGCCACACCCGTTGTCCGGCAGGCGTCACGGCGTTGTCCAGGCAAGAGCCGGTCCGGCCCGTGCTCTGGCGAAGCCCCGACCTGCTCGCCTCAGCACCAACCCCTTCTGCTCAGCGTGGAATTGAGCTGCCGTCATTCACTTCCGCAGTCGCTGTGCGGACACCCTCAAGCACGATGACTGGGATCTGCCCGCCCTGCCCGGCTACGCCCGCCACTGCGCGATCCTGGAGAACTTCGCGATCACCGACAAATTTTCCGGGCATGCCCGGCTCCGGCGGGGTTGCCCCGAAAGCGGCGCCGGGGCAGGCAAGCCTAGGTGTGCTGTCCGGCGAGGGGATGCCTTCACGTCTCGGCGCGGCGGAACTTACGGTTTGTGGGTTACCCAGAGCAGTTCCGCCGGCCAGCGGTGTGCCCAGTCGGGTGGGTCGGTTTCGTTGTAGCCGTTGAGTGTTCCGAGTTCGGGCCGCGGCTCGATGAGGTCGTCGATGATGAGACCCGCGCCGCGCAGGACCTTGACCCAGTCGCCGTAGGTGAGCTGATAGCTGGTCGCGCCGCCGTCTTCGGCGATGGTGTTCAGCCCGAAGTAGTCCTTTTGCAGCGTCGTGGTCACGCGGCTGGCGGTTTCGTCGTAGCAAGCTTCGAACCATGGGCTGGCGACGTTGAACACCAGGCGCCCGCCTCGGCCCAAGACGCGTGCGGCCTGCGGGACGGCCAGGTGCGGGGGCGCCCAGCTGAGCCCACCGAAGTCGCAGAACACCAGGTCGAAGCTGTCGGCGGCGAAGGGGAGTTGTTCGGCGGCGCCTTGCACTAGCGGGTAGCGGGCCGCTCCCATCGCGCGGGCCGCTGCGGCGAGTTGGGCTTCGGACAGGTCGAGCCCGACCACGGTGGCGCCCTCGGCGGCGAGCGCCCTGGACCACTGGCCGGCGCCGCAGCCGACTTCGAGGATGCGCTTGCCGGTGACGTCGCCCAGGGCGTGCAGGTGCGCGTCGGGGATGGAGTACATGCCCCACAGCCGGGGTGTGGCGCCGATTTGCGGGTCGTGCTCGTGCTGGTAGGCGCTGCTGATCTGGTTCCAGAACCGCCGGTTGGCGGGGATGCTGTCCACGTGCCGACTCCAGCACTGCCTACTGGGGGCAGTCAACACGATTAGGGCACTGGCCGGCCCTCGCCTCGGTCCGGCCCTGGCTCGGCCCATGATCCGCCGGACGAGCCCTAGTTCGCCCACCAGGCTCTCCAGCGCGGCCGAGCCCGCCTCGTAGCCGGCCCTGGCCCGCAGTGACGCCACGATGCAGCGCGCGAACTGCGACCACCGTGAACCAGCCCACCGTCACCGGACACCGGCGCCGGAACAACAGCGCTCCGCACACCGCCGTGATGAGTAGCCAGGACATGACCAGGGAGGGCATCGACTCCCCACCGCGGCTCAGTCGCGACCCCTCGGCGAGCGCCACCAATACGAACACCCCGCCGGCCAGCGCGGCGTCAGCACGAGCGCCACGAGGCAGCCGGAAACGAACCCGGTCGAAGGACAGCACGTCGCCCATTCTGCCCGCGATGCCGATCAAAGGCGGATCAAAGAAGGAGGAACCCCGAGTACGACGCCCTGATCACCGATGGCGTGCGGCCGGTGGGCGAAATGGCGGTACACCGCCGGCCGCAGGGCCTCTTCTCGGTGCGCAGCAGCTCGACGACCTCGGTCTCGATCTCCGCCACGGTCGGTTCATGTTTGGACATGGTCACTCCTCGTGCTGAGGTGAAGTTGATGGCTGGGGCGGCCCAACGCCCCTTCTGGCGGAGCCACCATCCGAGATCATCTGAAGGCAGAATTTAGTCGACACAGACGCTGGGTACGGCGGCGCGGCGGAGCACGTGTCGGAAGCAACGCGTTCCGGCAGGGTAGTGGGCGAGCACGGCCTGGAAGTCCGGGTCGGAGAGGGCGTCCCGCAGGGCACCCGCGGTCTCCCAGACAGCCAGGTCGACCAGAACGTTGCTGCTCTCGATGCCCCGGTAGAGCTGGGCCTGAATGAACCCGCTGCGGCCCTTCAGGTACACACCGGTCTTCTGGTACGCGTGGATGGCCTGGCCGACCGCGCCATCCGGAACGACGAAGATGTCCATCAGCGTGAAGGCACCATGGGTGGCCCGGAGCTGCTCGGCGAGCGGAACGTCAGGACACATTCAGCGGTTTTCCTCATCGTATGGCGATCGAAACCGGTCGACCGGCGAACCGTTCGGGTGTGCACAGATGCGCGCAACGTGCTCTTGGGACTGACGACGCGCATCCGACGTGGCGCGATGTCCCAGAGCCCCGCGAGGGATGCCTGCGTGTGAGCGTTGAGCACGAGCTCGGCCGCGGGGTTGTCGGCCAATAGCTTGCCGAGGCGTTCGCCGTCCACGTGGTCCGCGTGCGCGTGTGTGAGGAAGGAAGCGAATGATGTCGTCACCGGTCGAGAGTTCCACCAGCACGCACGCGTGCCCGTAATGCGTCAGCTCCATCGTGGGATTCCTTGCCAGCGGTCCACTACGGGTGGACGATCGTCATCCACATGGGCTTCGTGCGCCGCTGCATCTCCTGGATCGCCGTGATGGTCTCGGCGAGCGTGAAGTGGTGCGTGATCAGGTCGTCGACGTTGACGGCACCGATCTCGAGTAGCTTCAGCACGTCCACGACGTCGTTGCGCGTATTGCCTTTGGTACCGACGAATCGCCAGCAGTTGCCCATGATCGCGACCGGCGGGATCGGCACCGGGACGGTGTTGCCGCCCATGTGCGCCACAACGCCGCCCGTGGCCAAGGACGCCATGGCGTGAGCGGTGATCGGGCCGGCCGGCACGTAGTCGAGGACAGCGTCGACGCCCTGCGGAACCAGACGCCGGATCGCGCGGGTGAGGCCACTGTCGGCCTCCCAGCCCTCGGGCAGGTTCTCGGTCGCGATGGAGTCGACGGGGATGCCGTCGGCCTCCGCCAGCTTCTCGACGTCCCTTAGACGTTCGGCACTGCGGCCCACCAAGATGAGCCGGCCAATGCCGAACCGCTTGGCGAACGTGACGCTCGCGGTGCCCATCGTGCCGGTCGCCGCGGTGATGACCACGGTCGCAGCCTGTGGCAGGTGGCACTCCTTCAGTATGCGGACGGCGTTACCCAGGTCGTGGACCTTCGCGCCGACGTCGAAGCTGACGTTGGCGGGCAAGCTGTCGAGCAGCCAGAACGGGACGCGAACGTACTCGGCCAGCCCTCCGTCGTGGTAGCGCTCGTACAGCGGCAGCGGACCGTCGCTGAACGCCGCGTGGCCGATCACCGCGTACTGAGCGCACATGTTCTCGCGGTCGGAACGGCAGTAGACACAGCGGCCACACGTGAGCTGGGGGTGGACCCGGACGCGCTCGCCTCCAGTGAAGCCCGGTACGTCGGGGCCAACGTCCGAAACGGTGCCTGCCATCTCGTGCCCGAGGATCGTTGGCAGCTGCTTGAAGGCCCCCATCGTGAGCAGCGACATCATCCCGGGGAGCGAGGCCGGCGGACTCGACCTTGACGATCACTTCGCCGGAAGTCGGCTCGGGAACCGGCACTTCCTCGACGACAAGGGCACTCTCGGCGTCGTAGGCCCGCGCTGCGAGCATTGTGCTCATGCCTGGCTCCTTTCCACGGCTGCGGCCAGCCGCTCGGGTGAGTAGGGATCCGCAGTGCGCGTGCTTTCGATGACCTGCGGAAGTTCGAGGTGCGACAAGAGCGAGAGGTGGGTCGACCGCTCGTGCGGGATGCCGGCGTGGGCCAGGCCGAGCGGAATCCGCACGAAGTCGCCCGGATGCAGGTCGACGATGCCCCGCTGGGTCGCGAGGGTGCGGGTTCCGGAGACCTGGTATTGGATCTCGTCGGCGTCGAGCGTCCGCCGGTAGCGCCGGCTCCCGTCACCGGTCGTCGTGTTGACGTATCCGAGTCGAATCGTCGGTGTGGCGTAGATCCACGTGGTGCCGACACCGCCACCGATCGAATGCACCCGCATCCGCTCGGGCTCGGCGTGCACGCGCTCAAGGAGCAACGTCTCGCCCGCGGGGAACACCGCGATGTCGTGGCCGACCGTCCCCATGCACTGGGTGACGGCCTCATTGACCTCGCCCGGCTCCCAACCGGGGAACGGCGGCATCACCGGCTGCGACGTGCGGACCGGCTCAACCAGCTCGTCGACCGGTGCGGGCAGGTAGAACAGGAGGTGGCTCTCCTTGCGGCCTTAGTTGTCGTGGCCGACCCCGCGCGGGATCCGGGAGAACTCGCCCGGCCGGTGTTCGATGACCCCGAGCTCGGTCATCAGCGTCCGTTCACCATCGATCTGGTACGAGATCTCATCGACATCGCAGTTGCGGTGGTAGAACGGCTGACGGCCGTTCATGACCTGCCACTCGACCAGGAGCTGGGCGTTCTCGTATACACCGCGCGGGGGCGCGAACTTCTGCTCGACGTACTTCTGCGGGAAGTGAACGACGGGCAGGAGCTCGTGATCATTCCACAGCTTGATCGGTAGCTTGCTCGGGTAGGGAGACGCCAGCAGCAGATGCTCGTCACGATCGATGCTGCGCAGTGGCTGATCGGATCTGATGACCATCACGTCTTCGATGCCCCTCATGGAGACCTCCTCGTCTCGGAATATGGGCGGTTCCACGGCGGCATCCCCCGTGGCGCCGGACAACGCTCCGATGTGGCAAATCCGCGATTCGGTGCCGGGTGCGCGTGCCACGCCTCCAAGACCCCGCCGGAGCCTTCGGGGATCCCGAAGCGGAGCGGGACGAGGCACGCGACCCGTTGGACCTCTACGTCGAGCACGGCGGCAACTTCATCGACACCGCCAACACCTACACCAATGGCAGTTCCGAGCGCCTGCTGGGCGAGTCCACCCGCGGCAACCGCGAAAGTCTGGTGTCGCGCATGCAGGCGATCACCCGCAAGAGTTACGCCCGCACCCCCGTGTAACTGGAGGATGATCCGGGCGCCCTGAACGTCGACATCCTCCCAACCGTCCTCGGGGTGATCTCGGCATGGCCTAGGAGGACTCCGCCAGGTGTGTACCGCGCACCACGTACTCCCACCCGGCTTTTATGGCCAGCACCACGGCGAGGGTGATGGCATCACTCGACGTCGGCCGCGACGGCTGGGCTGAGATCTGACCCGGGACGGGCGCCGAGCGACTGGGCACCCGTCGGCG
Source organism: Streptomyces sp. 5-10 (assembly GCF_014712245.1). Classification (NCBI taxonomy): domain Bacteria; kingdom Bacillati; phylum Actinomycetota; class Actinomycetes; order Kitasatosporales; family Streptomycetaceae; genus Streptomyces; species Streptomyces sp. 5-10. Next base: position 60,067 of record NZ_JACVYG010000010.1, on the reverse strand, counting down.
CGAACTGACCGTCGTCGACGAAGCGTGACAGCGGGTCCCGGTCGTGGCACGCGCCGGCCTCGCGTCGCGCAGTAGGCACCGCGTGGTCGCCATCGGTGACGCGTCCAACGAAATCAGCCGCCTCCGGGCCTCCCCGATGTCGGACCACTCCGCACCGCATCGTCACTCACGCCGGCACCGGAGGCCGACGCCTCGTTGTGCTCGCGAAGCATGGGCGCTACTGCGCTAGGTTTCAGCGTGACCGAGCCGTCGATACCCCACTCCCGACGTTGCGCGCATCGATCGCATGGAGCAGCTTCTTGAGCTCATGTCGCTCGCCGGGCGCGAGGTGGGTCATCAGACGGTCGTCGGCGACGCGCACCGCTGCTTCGGCCCGCTTGAACAGGGCCCTGCCCTTGGGCGTCAGCCGGGCGGGCAGGCTCCTGCCCGATGACACCGCAGCCGGCCGCTCGATCGCGCCCATCTCCTGGAGATCCCGCACGACCTTGTTCATCGCCTGCGGCGACACGCCGGCATGGCGGGCCAGCTCAGCGTTGGACTGAGACGGAAACATGGACAAGTTGCGCATGCACACGAACTCCGGCAATCCGATGCCGAGCGGCTGGAGCTCCGCGGCCGCGAGCGGACGCAGTGCAGCCATCACCTGGTAGAGCAGGAAGCCCAGCGGTTGATCTTCATACTCACGCATATCAAGCAGTTTGACACACGTGGGCCTACTGATCACACGGTAGGGCATCACCACTCACCTGCTCCGCACCCTGCGGGAGGTGGAGGCGAGCTTGCCCGGTTGCCCGTCTGGAACACGCGTGTCAGGACCGGGTGCGTTCGGCCGAGTCCGGTCTGCCGAGGTGAGTGTGGGCGTACTTGCGGAACGCGGCGACCAGGCGGCTGCGGTCGTCGGCGCGAGTGGCCAGTACGACGTGGGCCGGTTCGACGCCGTCGAGGGGAATCGAGGTGAGGTCGGGACGCAGGGCCTGGGTGTGGTGGCCGACGAAGATGGCCACGGCCTGCCCGGCGGCGACGAGTTCGAGCTTGTCCTCGATGGAGTCGATGAGGGGACCGTCGGGCGCGGGGCGGCCGTTGGGGCGGGGGTCGATGCGCCAGTAGGCGCTCCAGGCCGGATCGGAGTCACGCAGTCGGGGCAGGGGTTCGTCGGCGATGTCGTCGAGGGTGAGGTGTTCCTTGCCTGCCAGTCTGTGGTCCAGTGGCAGGATCACGACGCGTGGTTCGTCGTAGAGAACGGTGACGTGTAGCTGATCGGTGGGGAACGGCAGCCGGCTGACGACCGCGTCCACCCGGTATTCCAGCAGCGCGGCTGGGACGTCGTGGAAGGCCACGTGCTGGGCGCGCACATCGGCGTCGGGGTGGCGGTGGCGCATCTGGCGTACGGCGGGTGTGACGATCAGGCCGGTGGTGTAGCCGACGGTGATGCGGCTGGGCTGGGCCGCGGCCTTCGCGCGCGATGGCCTCAGCCGCGGCGCGCAGCAGCGCTGTGGCCTGTGGCAGGAACGCCTGGCCCGCCTCGGTGAGGCGGCTGCCTCGCGGAGTGCGGTCCAGGAGGCGGGCGCCGAGTTGCTGTTCCAGTCGGTGGATCTGACGGCTCAGCGACGGCTGGGTGATGTGCAGGGCTTCGGCGGCGCGGCCGAAATGGCGGTGTTCGGCGATGACGGCGAAGCTGTGCACCAGCCGCAGGTCGAGGTCTACGGCCGTCGGCAGGTCGGGCATGCCCCCAGGATAGTCCTCGGCCACGTCATGCACGGGGTGGTGAGCTGGGGTGATGCTCATGCCGTATTGCGGGTTACGGAGGTTTCATTGGATCGGGGAGGTCGTGCGGGGGCAGGGTGGACGTACCGCCCGGCACCTACTCCGGGGCCGGCTTGACAACTCATCTGGCCAAAGGAGCCCGAGACCCATGCGCGTATTCGTCACCGGTGCGACCGGCTTCATCGGGGCCGCGGTCGTGCGGGAGCTGCTGGATGCCGGGCATCAGGTGCTTGGCCTGGCCCGGTCGGACGCCTCCGCTGCCGCGCTGACCGCGACCGGCGCCGAGGTGCACCGTGGCACCCTGGAGGACCTGGACGGCCTGCGCGCCGGAGCGGCGTCGGCCGACGGCGTGATCCACACCGCGTTCATCCATGACTTCACCGACTTCCACACCTCCGTCGCGGTGGACCTGCGCGCCGTGGAGACCATCGCGCAGGCGCTGGCCGGCACCGATCGCCCCCTGGTGATCAGCTCCGGCACCCCGGGCGTAGCGGGCGGGATGGCGACCGAGGACACCATCCCCGCGCCCGGGACGCCCGCCGCGGCGCGGGGCGGTGCGGAGGAGGCGGTGCTGGCGTTCGCCGACCGCGGCGTGCGCGGCTCGGTGGTACGGCTGCCACGGTCGGTGCACGGCGAGGGCGACCGCCACGGCTTCGTCCCCCGGCTGATCGATATAGCCCGCGAGCGGGGGGTGTCGGCGTATCCGGGCGATGGGGCAAACGCGTGGCCGGCCGTGCACCGGCTGGACGCCGCGCCGCTGTACCGGCTGGCCCTGGAGCAAGCGCCCGCGGGCAGCCTGCTGCACGCGGTGGGCGATGAGGGCATCCCGGTGCGCCAGATCGCCGAGCGCATCGGCGGCCATCTGAACCTGCCGGTCGCGTCCATCCCGGTGGAACACGCCGCCGAGCACTTCGGCTGGCTCGGTCCGATCTTCGCGATGGACGCACCGGCCTCCAGCGCCCTCACCCAAAAACTGATGGACTGGCACCCGGCTCGTCCCGGACTGCTCGCGGACCTCGACGCCGGCCACTACTTCACCCACTGACGCACACCGAGCGGCGAATTTCACCATGAAGACCACCATGAGAGCCACCGCGGTCGTGGACAGTGCGCGGCGAACGCTGGGACCGGTCGGCGTGTGCCTGCCGGTCTCGTCGACCGCTACAGCCTCGGTCGGCGAAGAGCGGGCCGGGGTCCGGCAGCTGGAACACGCCGGTTACCGGGCCGCCTGGACCAACGAGGTCATCGGCAAGGACGCGCTCACGCAACTGTCCGTACTGCTGACCGCTACCGAACGGATGACGTTCGGCACCTGCGTGGCCACCATCTGGGCACGGCCGCCGCAGACCACGCACGCCGCCGCGGCCTACCTCGCACAAGCCCATCCGCACCGGTTCACCCTCGGCCTCGGAGTCGGCTACCGGCAGCAGGCCGAGAGCGTCGGCCGCGGGTTCGGCAGGCCACTGGCCACCCTGCGCGACTACGTCACGGGCATGGACAACCACACCCGGCCACCCGCGCCGGAGGCCGCCTACCCGCGGATCCTCGGCGCGAACGGGCCGAAGATGCTCCAGCTGGCCGCCGAAATCGCCGACGGCGCGCTGCCCGCCGGGCAGCCACCGGAGCACACCGCACGCGCCCGGCAACTGCTCGGCCCGGACAAACTGCTCGTGGTCGGCCAGCTCGTGGTCGTGGACGACGACCGCGACCGGGCACGGGCCAGGGCCCGGCAGGTGGTGACCACCTGGTCCACCAGCGCCACCTTCCGGGCCGGCCTGGCCGAACTCGGCTATCCGGCGAAAGAGAGCGTCCAGGCCAGCGACCGCGTGGTGGACGCCCTCGTCGCCCACGGCGGACCCGACACGATCGCCGCGAAGGTACACGCGCACCTGGCCGCCGGCGCCGACCACGTCACACTGCTCCTCCCCCTCGGCACCGAGTTCACCCCCGGCATCCACCAGCTCACCCTCATCGCGCCGGCACTGACCGACCTCACCTGAACCACACGGCACACATCGCGTGCCTGACCTCGATCAGACCTCCCCAGGAGGAATGCCCCGTGGAAATCATCGACGCCCACCTGCACCTCCCACGGCCATGGTCGCAGTGGAAACACGGCGACGAAGCCTTCTTGGACCTGCAGACCGAGCTCCTGCTCGGACAGATGGACGCCGCAGGCGTGGACGCCGCCGTCATCATCAGCGACCCGCACGCAGCCCCCGCCCACTGGTGCACGGCCGCCACCACCCGGCACCCCGACCGCCTCGCAACCGTCCTGGTATACGACGAGACCGCACCCGACATCACCGACCAGATAGCCAGCGCGCGAAAGACCCCGGGCGTCCTGGGTCTTCGCATCACCACGGCCTGGCCCCCCCGGCAACGTCGAGCGTCTCCGGGCGGGCGCCTACGACCGCTTGCTCAGCACGGCCGAACAACACGGCCTACCCGTATGCGTCCTGAGCCCGGGCCATCTCCCCGACATAGCGGCGGTGGCGCGCGCGTACCCCACCCTGCCACTGATCATCGACCACCTCGGGCTCAATCAGCCACCCTTCATGCCACCCGACGATCCCCCGTGGCGCGACCTCAGGCAACTCCTGACCCTCGCCGACCTTCCCAATGTCTCCGTCAAACTCTCCGGGGCACCGACCCTGTCGGACACGCCGTACCCATACCCCGACATCTGGCCCTGCCTCCGGCAGGTACTGGACGCCTTCGGAACCGACCGCTGCATGTGGGGAACAGACCAGCACCGGGTCTCCGGACGCCTCCACGGCTTCGACCCAGTGCCGAGGTATCCCGGCCACCACTCCTACGCCCAAGCACTCCACTACCTCCTCGACCGCGACGAGCTCACCGAAACGGAGAAAACCGCACTCTTCGGCGGCACCCTCCGCAACATCATGAGCTGGACACCCACCCCGGCACCGCCACCCACCCCACACCCCACCAACTGACGGCTGACGGAACGGCGCTGAAGCCTCCGGCCCACACGGTGCACACATAAGAAGAGCTGGTCGAGCGGAGGACGCATGCACCGTCGACGGCGCTGGCCGACGCGGTGTGGACCCCGTGCGGCGGCGACCTCGATCCACGTGCCCGACCAGAACGCGACCTGGGAATGCGCGAAGACCAGCCGCAGTCTGGAGGACGAGCCGTAGTCTTGGAGGAAGCAGGCCGACGCTTACATTGCTCGGCACAAGCACAGAGCAGGTGATGGTGATGACGCGGTTGCACTAGCCGCCCGCCCGGAGAGTCCGGGAGCCCGGGTGGCTGGTTCCGGAGGAACGAGATGTCCCGCACGGACAAGACCAAACCCTCGTGGGTACGCCACCGCGAGCATGGTGGCCTGCCGCTGCATGACCACCGGCACGGCCCCTGCGACCTTCCGCCACTCCCGCCCCGGGAGGACACCGGCACCCGCTGCCGATGGGCCACGGTCACCGGAATGGCCTCCCCTTGGGCATGCTGTGCGCGCACCCAGGAGCGCTCAGCGTATAAAGAATGGCAGGGGTGGGTGAAGGCCGCCAACCGCAAGGTGCGCTACGCCGGTCGCCGCGCTGCACGCGACTGGCAGATGGACATGGATTGACGTGCACGGTGCACGCCGAGGCGTAAGTCGTCGTTGTGGGGCGGCCCTAATCCGAAGCGCGTTGCCCGGGGGAAGCCGCTGGAGTTCGTGGGCAGGGTGCCTGTGTTCGGCGGTGGCCGGGCTCCCGCGTATCCACGGACGAAAATCCAGCCGGGCAGGGAGCGGCGCAAGCCCGCAGTGGGGCAGCGTCCGGTCGCGTACATCTACCGCCGCTGGTACGGGGAACGGTTGGCGCTGCGGGATCCGGAGAAGTCGGCGAAGACGCGACCGCTGTCGGCTCTGTAGCGCCGGCAGGGGCAGCAGCGGCGCACCTGCACCAACTGCGGCGAGGTGTTCTCGGTCCCGGTGTGGGCGGCGATGAGAGAGCGCGAGCAGGCGATGGCCGAGATCCTCGTCGTGGCCTGCCATGGGGTGTCGGCCAGTTCCATGCGTGTACGCGTGTCATCGTGCCGAACCAGCGTCGGGCGATGGCCGTATCCGTATCGCGATCCCCAAGGGATGGTTGTGATACGGCAAAAACCTTCTTAGGGTGCCGCCATTGCACTGGACAGCGCGGACCGGGCGCCCCATCCGAAGAGAGGCGCCCGGTCTGTCTGGTGCGGAACGCGCCGCGCGGCCACGGCTTTCGCAGGCAGGCAGCCGCACGGCGGAAAGGCCACGCAACCAGTTCCCCGGAGGGTACCGTGAGCCACCCCAATCGGCTACGCCATGCCATCAACACAAGCGGCACAACGCCCCTGATCGGCGTGTTCGACATGTTCTCCGCATCCGTCGCGGCCCGGCACTACGACGGGATGTTCGTCTCCGGATTCGGCTTCGCCGCGTCCCACTACGGGCTGCCCGACATCGGCTTCATCGCCTGGCCGGACATCATCGCCTTCGTCCAGCGCCTGAGACTGGCCTTCCCACGGCAGCACCTGCTCGTGGACATCGACGACGGCTACGTCGATCCGGAAACCGCGTGCCATGTCGTGCGAAGCCTGGAGGCGATCGGTGCCTCCGGCGTCATCCTGGAGGACCAGAAGCGCCCGCGGCGCTGCGGGCACGTCGACGGCAAGCAGGTGCTGCCACTGGAGGAGTACCTGGAGAAGCTCGACATGGTTCTCACCTCGCGCCATGAGCTCGTCGTGGTGGCCCGCACCGACGCGACCGAGGAGGACGAGATCCTGCGCCGCGCCAAGGCGCTGGCCGCGACTGACGCCGACGTCGTGCTCGTGGACGGAGTGCGCAGCGTCGACTGGATCCACAAGGTACGGCGCGTCATCGGCGACAAGCCCCTGCTGTTCAATCAGATCGCCGGCGGCAAGTCGCCCCGGCTGTCGTTGAGCGAGTTATCGGAACTCGGCGTCGACGTCGCCATCTACAGCACCCCCTGCCTGTTCGCGGCCCAGACCGCCATCGACCGGGCACTGTCCGAGCTGCGGGAGGCCGACGGCCGCCTCCCGCAGACCGGTCCGGACACCGTCGGTGTCGCCGAGTGCCTGGCCCTGCTGGAGAAGAACATCAGCCGCCACCACGCACACGCGCCGGCCTGACGTCCGGTGCCGCCAGGAGGGGACCGCACCCCGCGACATGAGCCGTAAGCGGTCCCCGGCCTCTCCCCGGGTCCGGCCTCGGCCTGACCCGGGTCCCATGCCACCGGATTCAAGGCAGGAGCGCATGTCCCGGACCCTCACCCGCGCCCGCCGTCTGGCAGGCCGCGTCGACTGGTACATCGTCGCGCTGTTCAGTGTCATCGGTTTCGCCACTCTCGCCCCGGCCGAGCGGCAGGCGGCGGAGGTCGTCACCGGGCTGACCCAAGTGGCGATCGGAGTGCTGTTCTTCCTCTACGGAGCCAGGCTCTCCCCGTCGGCCGCGCTGGAGGGCGTACGGCACTGGCGGCTGCATCTGCCCGTCCTGGCCCTGACGTTCATTGCCTTCCCGCTGGTCGGACTGGCCATCGCGCTGTTACCGGACCGGATGCTCGGCGCCGAGCTCACCGCCGGTGTGCTTTTCCTGGCGGTGCTGCCCTCCACCGTCCAGTCCTCCATCGCCTTCACCTCCATGGCCCGTGGCAACGTGGCCGCCGCCGTGTGCTCGGCGTCGTTCTCCACGGTGCTGGGCGTCGTCCTCACCCCCGTGCTGGCGGTCCTGCTGATCCAGCGCTCCGAGGACGGCGGCATTCCGATCGGCTTCGGCCAACTCGGCGATATCGCCGTCCAGTTGTTGCTGCCGTTCCTCGCCGGGCAGATGCTGCGGCGCTGGATCTCCGACTGGCTCGGCCGGCACCGCGCTGTGATCAGCGTCTGCGACCGGGGGTCGATTCTGCTGGTGGTCTACTCGGCGTTCAGCCGGGGCATGACCACCGGCATCTGGCAGCGCGTGTCACCGGCGCGACTGGCGCTCCTCGGCGCGCTGTGCGCCCTGCTGCTGGGTGTCGCCCTGCTCTTGGCCAACCGCAGTGCGCGCGTGTTGCGCCTGCCCCGCGAGGACCGGGTGACCGCGGTCTTCTGCGGCGCCACCAAGAGTCTGGCCAGCGGACTGCCCATGGCCTCCGTACTGTTTCCGGCGGGCCGGGTCGCCATGATCGTACTGCCCCTGATGCTCTACCACACCCTTCAACTCGTGGTCTGTGCCTGGCTGGCCCGCCGCTGGCCAACCACCCTCCACACGGCAACGACCCACCCGGCACCCCACACCCCCGACTCGGCCACCAGCCCTCACTCCGGCTCCCCGGCAGGCTGACTCCACGTTTTCCACACCGTGGGCCCGGCCGACGGGGAGGCGTTGTCCCCTTGGGCCGACGCCTTCGGCTGCCGTCCCCCGTGTGCGGGACGCCGACGGGGCAGGTGCACGGGTTCCGCAGGAGGAGGGTCGCGGACGTGCCGGCGGACGGGCGGCGGGTCGTTTTCTCGGTGCGGTTGCGGCGCTTGGTCTGCCCGGTGCTCGGCTGCCCGCGGCGGACGGTCCGCCGATGGCTGGACGGCACGCGACCCGAGCCCGAGCATCAAGTGGCTGGGGCACGTCACGCGCGCGCCTCCGCGGTCTCCTGGGGTGGCCCGGCTCGGCTGCCGAACGCTGGTCGGCCGGGGCGCGGGTCCGGGCCAGCCGCCCGGTTCACGGTGAGCCAGTACCGGGCTGGAGTTCGGCGCAGGCGAGCCGCTGGGGCCGTAACGCCGCGCCCACGGGACGTCCACGGTGCGGTCGCACATCCGCCGCTGCTCGGCCTTCCAGGAGACGTCGGCGGCGAGCCGTACGCAGGTCATCGGCTCCCCGCAACCACAGGTCAGCAGATCGAGTCCCCCAGCTCGGCCCTGAGCACCCCGCGCAGCGGGCCGAGAACGGCGTCGCCGGCCTGGGCGAAGAGCGAGCCCTGGAGATACACGCCCATATCGGCAGTGCACCCAGGTAATCGAGCGTGTGTGAGATCGCCCGTCGCCCGCCCGGTGTTATGAGGTCCATCTGATGGCGGGGTTCAGTCGCCCGGTCCAGTTGAAGACGGCCATGTTGTCCCAGCCGTCCCCGCTGTTGTTGATGTCGGCCGGATCCCAGCCGTTGCCCGGGACCGCGTACCAGGTGGGCTCCCAGTAGAAGACACCGATCGCACCGGCGTTGCGGGCGGTGTTCTGTACGTCGGTGAAGTTGGCGGCCTGGCCCGTCCAGGTGAGCGGATAGCCCGAGCAGCCGGAGGTGACCGAGTTACCGGTGCTGTCGGCGTTCGCCGTGGTGAAGGGGTACGCGGTCTCGGCGATGACCACGTCCTTGCCGTACCGGGACCTCATGTCGGCGACAACGTCGTACAGGGTGGACAGCGGGCCGTGCCACATGCAGTAGTACGACAGCCCGGTGATGTCCCAGCTGACGCCCTTCGCCTTGATCCCGTCGTAGAACCAGCGCGCATGGGCGTCGCTGTCCGCGTTCGCGGTGTGGATGATCACCTTGGTGCCGCCGTTGCACGCCTTGGTGGCGTCTGTGCCCGCCTTGAGCAGAAGGCTGAGGTTGGTGAAGTCGTTGTTGACCACCTTGCCGTCGTTCCACAGCATGCCGACGTTGATCTCGTTGCCGATCTGCACGCTGTCCGGGGCGGTGCCCTGGGCCTTGAGGCTGTTGCAGACGTCGTACGTGTAGTTGTAGACGTCGGTCTGCAACGCGCCGATGCCATGGCTCGCCCAGGCCGCGGGCTTCCGCTGATTGCCCGGGTCGGCCCAGGCGTCCGAGTAGTGGAAGTCGACCAGCAGCTTGAGGCCCTTGGCCTTGACCGTCTTCGCGTACGCCAGCACCTTGGCCTTGTTGTTGTAGCCGCTGGCGGGGTTGTTCCAGATCCGCAGGCGGACGTAGTTCACCCCGGCGCCCTTGAGGATGTCGAGCGGGTCAGCGGCATTGCCGTTCGCGTCGTAGTACGTGGCGCCGAGGTCGAGGGCCCGCTGCGCGGTCGACACATCGGCGCCGCGCATGCTGAGCGCGTTCGCGGCGGACGCTTTGGCCGGCGCGGTGAGCAGGGCCGCCGCCAGGGCGATCACGGCGGCGAGCAGGGCAACCTCGAGCGTGCGCATGCGCCCGGGTCCGGGTCCGGGTCCGGGGCGGCACACGGTCACCGCCTCCTCATCCGATGCGGCACCGCGGCCGCGCCGGGCGCGTGGCCGACCGGGGCCGCGATATGGGCGGCGGCCACGGTGCCGGGGGCGGTGCAGGGCTTGCCGTTCAGGGTGAAGTCACGTGGCGCGGGGTTGCCGCCGGTGTAGTCGCCGTTGAAGCCGACGGTGGTGGAGCCGCCGGTGGCCAGGACGGCGTTCCAGCCCGCGTCGTCGACGGTGACCGCGGTGGCGTTCTGGCGCCAGGTGCCGTTCCAGCCGACTGCCACCTTCTGGTTACCGGTGAAGGAGAAGCCGAGACGCCAGCCGTTGAGGGTGGGGCCCTTGTTGGTGAGCGTGACGGTGGCCGTGAAGCCGGTGCCCCAGTCGTTGCCCACCGCGTAGCCGACCGTGCAGGTGGCCGCGGGGGCCGCGGTGGTGGTCACCCGGACCGGCGCCGATGGCGGGGAGCTGCGGCCTGCGGTGTCCTTGGCCACGATGCGGAAGGTGTAGGCGGTGGCCGGGGACAGTCCCGTGACGGTGGCGCTCGTGGCGGGGGCGTCGACCGTGGCGACCGGGGCTCCCGCGGTGTCGCCGGAGTACACCTGGTAGCTCGCCACCGGGGACGATCCGGCGGCGGACGCGCCCCAGGTGAGGGTGGCCCGGTCCCAACCGACGGCGGTGGCGGCCGGGGCGCCGGGCGCGGTGGGCGGCTTCGCCTCGGAGGCTCCGGCGGGCAGGACGTACTCGGTGATGGAGTAGGCCGGGAAAGTGGTGGTGAAACCGCCGTCGGTCAGCGGCTGATCTGCCAGGTGCTTGATCGCGGTGACATCGTCCTGGCCGTACCGGTAGGCCTGCGCCGAGCCGCCCGGCGCGGTAGCGCCGGTGACGGACACCGGGGCGGTCAGATCACCGGTGGTCTTGTTGACGACGATCACGGTCAGCGCCTTGTCGCCGCTGCGCTGGGCCGCGTAGACCGCGAGCTTGTCCTGGTCGGCGCTGGCGGCGTGGACCGCGGTGTCGCCGAAGGAGCCGCCGTTTCCGTCGTAGTTGCGGAACATGCGGAAGGCGAAGGCGCCGGGCTCGGTGGACGTCGGCGGATCCCACAGGGTGGCGAGGTCCAACCCCTCCCGTCCGAAGATGCCGAGCACATCGGCCTGGGCCAGGGCCCCGTTGATGTGGTCCAGCGCGCCCCAGTTGTACTCGGTGATGGCGAGCTTGGTGCCCGGATAGTTCTCGTCGACCAGGGAGCGCATGCGCGGGATGAACTGGACGGGCTGGTTGATCCAGCTCTCGTCCACGTAGGTGGGGTCCCACAGCTGCCGTGTGGAGCGCAGCCGCAGGGCCTGGGTCTCCGGGTCGACGTTGCCGCTGAACACCCCCGTCTGCTGGGGGTATATGTGCTCGTCGAAGTAGTCCAGGATGCGGCGGTCGTGCGTCTGCTCGTACGCCTTCATCTGCTGGAGGTACCAGGGGGCGAACAGCTGTCCGCCGTGGGCCGCCCGGTCGGGCGGGTTGGACCAGCAGTCGCCGCCCTTCTCGTTGCAGGTCTTCTGGTCGAGACCGGAGTAGACCAGGGAGTTGAAGCCCCAGCCGACCGGGCCGAGGGTCTTCGCCCCGGGGTCGGCGTCCTTGATGGCGGCGGCGGTGGCGTAGGTGCTTTCGCGCATCTCGTCGTAGCCCGTGCCCTCGGGGTGGACGTCCCGGTGGGTGCTCCACCACAGGTCGGGTTCGTTGTCGAGGTTGTAGAAGCGCACACCGCCGTCGTCCGCGGTGCCGTAGGTGCGGTTCAGATACTGCACCCAGCCCTTGGTGAACTCCGGACCGGCGGGGACGCTGGTCTCGGCCGGGTCGTTGCCGGTGACGTTCGTACTGTCGGTCTTCACACCGTTGCCGCAGTCCGGGCGCCACTGGGCGTCGTTCGCCTTCTGCGGGCCGTATTTGGCGATGCTGAAGCCGCAGGCGGCGTTGCGCGCCGCGGTCGTCCAGCCGCTCATCGGCACGGTCAGCACGGTGTCGGTGCCGGTGCGGCGGTTCTGCTCGACGAACTTGTCGGCCTCCGAGCCGTTCGGCAGGTCCGCGGTGCCGTTCTCGTAGTACAGGTTCTCGAAGTACCAGTCGGCGCCCGCGTTGTACGCGTCGAGCTTGTAGTTGTAACGGGTGGTGGCGTTTCCGCCCCACCGGCGGACCGGCAGGCGCAGTTCCTTGGCCAGTGCCTCGTCGGCGAAGTTGATCCCGTAGATGTGCGGGTCGATCGCCTTGCGGCCGGTGGTGGTGTCGACGCTGAGGGCGGGGCCTTCCGGTGCGGCGGAGGAGGCGGCGGGCCGCGCTCCCCCACCCGGTAAGGCGCTCGCCTGGTGAGGACCGGCCAGACCGGCGGCAGCCACCAGCAGCACCACGGCCGCCGACGCGGCTCTCGGAGTCATGCGCCTCGGTCTCGAAGTCATGCGCGTGGGTCTCCTTCTCAACGGCCGTGCCGACGACGGGGACAGGACGGCGAAACAGGAGTGGGAGCGCTCCCACCCTGCGCATGGTCAGTGAGCCCGGCGAGAGTGTCAACCGTCTCGACCGAACCCGGTCGCACCGGCCGCCGTCCCCGCACGTCGTGCGTCATACGCGCTGAGTCGAACCGGCGGCGAGGTACCAGCCGAGGGCCGCGGCGTGCTCGACGAGGTGCTGGCGGTAGCCGCCGTCGACCCATACCTTCCTGATGCCCGGGTGGTCGGCGGTCACCTGGTCGAGGAGCCGGGTGCCGGCCACAGATCCTGCACGCCGGCCTCGGTGACCAGCACCGCGACCAGGAGGCCGATTCAACCAACGTTCGCCCTGTAGTGCCGCGCTATGTGAAGGACGTGGCCGACCGTGGTCATCCGTCACGCTGTCCTCGTGGCTGAGCGTGTGCGGGTGCGAGAGCTCGATGACGACGACGGGCAGCGACTGCTGCGGATTGTGCGCCGGGCACGGGGTCGGTGGTGACCTGCCGGCGGGCCCAGATGGTGTTGTTGTCCGCGCAGGGCGAATTCTGCCGCTACCCGCGCTCGCCGCACCCGGCGGACGTACGCATCGCGATCGTCTGTGACAACTACTCGCCGCACTTGACGACCAAGCGCTGCCAGCGGGTCGGCACGTGGGCGGCTGCCAATAACGCCGAGATCGTCCACACCCCGACCAACAGCTCCTGGCTGAACAGGATCGAGGCCCAGTTCGCCGCCCTTCGCTACTTCGCCCTCGACGGCACCGACCACCCGACCCACAAGGCCCAGGACAGTATGATCCGCCGATACATCATCTGGCGGAACGAGAACGCCGCCGCCAAGCGCCTCACTGCCCTCGTCCACAGGGCGAATGCCGCCTGACCCGCGCCGCCAGCATCTGTCTTGGGTCGTCAGGTCCGGGTCGGTGGCGCACTCATCGCTGCCGTCAGGAACGTGATCGCCCATCGCCGGGCCGCCTCGCCCGCTACCGGGGACACGCAGCCAGGGGAGGACTGCTGGTGGACCTGGAGGCGGTCGACGGCCGCCACGGCAAAGATCCCCCGCATCCGGAACCACAGCTCCTCCGCGGAAAGGCCGGGCAGTACGCGCGCGAAGGCCGCGAAGTAGCGCTCGCGGACCGAGTCCTCGGCCGGGCCGGTCCAGCTGCGTGCCTCCTCGGCCGGGTCGCTGAGGATCGTCACGATCAGCCGGGACCTCCGGGCGCCGCCCTCGTCGCCGGCCGGCATCTCGTCGAACAGCGGCCCCGCGAATGCCTCCACCAGTTCGCTGACCGGTGGGTCGGGGGTCCGGGCGAGCAATTTGTCGAGCCCGGCGCACTGGGCAGCGGTGATGGGCTCGACCACGCGGCGGGCGACTGCCGCCATCAGCTCCGCCTTCGAGCCGAAGTGGTAGCCGACGGCGGCCAGGTTCGCTCCGGCGAGTTTGGTTATCGCGCGGACCGAGGTGCCGCGGTATCCGTGCTCGGCGAAGAGGTCCTCGGCCGCGTCGAGGATCTGGGCGCGGGTGTCTGGGGTCGCCACACGAGGGACTCTACATATGTTTGAATGAAACGAACGTATGAATAAAACGAACGTGTGAAAGAGGGCTGTCATGAAGCTGCTCGTGTACGGCGCCGGGGTTTGCGGCAGCCTGTTCGCCGCCCGCATGCACGAGGCCGGCCACGACGTCTCGCTCCTCGCCCGGGGCGAGCGCCTGACCGCCCTGCGCCGGCAGGGAGTGCGGCTCGCCGAGGAAGACGGCCCTGTCAGGCGGGTGCCGGTACCGGTGATAGAGCACCCGGACGGCGGGTACGAGCTGATCACCGTCTTCGTCCGCACCCACCAGGTGGATGCAGTGCTGGAATCACTCGCCGGTGTCCAAGGTGACGTGCTGTTCCTGCTCAACTGGGCAGCCGGCCCGGAGACGCTGGGTGCGGTGATCGGCCACGAGCGGGTGCTGCTCGGCTTCCCCGCGACTGGCGGCACGATGGACGACGACGTGGTCCGCTACCGCAAGACCAATTTCATCACCCGCCGGGTCGCGATGCCGATCGGCGAGCCCGACGGCCGTACCACCCCGCGACTGGTACGGATCGTGGAGACGTTCCGTACTGCCGGGATCAACGCCAAGGCCGAGCCGCAGATGGATGCCTGGCTCAGGACGCACGCCGCGTTCGAGGTCCCGCTCGGTCAGGCGGTACACGCGGCGGGCGGCCCGGTAGCGCTGGCCGACGCCCCGGACGCGGTACGCGGCATGCTCCACCTCATGCGGCAGAATCTCGCCGCGATGGAGACGCCGCCGGTACCTCGCGCGTTCGCCGCGTTGCGGGCTCTGCCGCAAGGGCTCCTTGTGGCCGTGCTCCGGCGCTTCCTGAAGAGCCCGACGGCCGTGCACAGCGGACTCAACGACCCCTCGCCTGCCACGGCGGCCGAACTCGAGCGGCTGGCCGAACAGCTCCGTGCCCCTGCGGGAGCCCGCTACTGATGATCTTTGTGTGGTGTCGCGCCATGGCCGACGATCGTCGCAGTTCAAGCGGATGCCGAGGGCGACACCACGCGTGGAATCTCAGTAAGCGACCCAGGACGGCAACCGCTGACCTCATGACCAGGCGTGGCGGTGAACGTGACGGCTGCGACAGCCGATACAGCCGGCGGC
Source organism: Streptomyces sp. 5-10 (assembly GCF_014712245.1). Classification (NCBI taxonomy): domain Bacteria; kingdom Bacillati; phylum Actinomycetota; class Actinomycetes; order Kitasatosporales; family Streptomycetaceae; genus Streptomyces; species Streptomyces sp. 5-10. Next base: position 45,029 of record NZ_JACVYG010000010.1, on the reverse strand, counting down.
AACGCACAACCGCCCATCCGGGAAACGGGTACGGATCTGCTTGAGGAATGCAAGGAACTCCTGCCAGCGCTCACTGTCGCGAAACCGGCAAAACAGCCGGCCAGCGACCAACCACAAAGACCGGGAACACGGACCACCTCCACCGCGAAGCCCGGACCGCGGCCCACCTACCAGGCCCTGACGACCCGCCAGGAAACCCACCAGCCAGGGCACCAGGCGTCGCCGGGTCCGCGTGTGAGCCGTACACGATGACCGGCTGCGGACTCATCCGTGCTCACGGTCCGGTGACGGCTGTCACGGGAGTCTGTTCGCGTAGGCACCAGGCGAGTGCGGTCGGCCATGGACCATCAGAAAGCGTCGCGCCAACACCCGGGACCAACGCCCCACGCACCACCCCGGAAGGGCGGCGCAGATCTGAGAAAGTTCCTCGAAACCGAGTGTGGGGCTGGGTTCGTGCTGGTCAGGCATAGCGAGAGCGGACGGCCCGGTAGGCGAGTGGAGGAGCTGCAGACCGAGCTGGAAACGGCGCAGTCGGAGTGGGACGAGTGGCTGATCGCCAGCAGGGGGTCGGCGAGACCCGGGCCGGTTGTTCCTCCCTGGCGGGAGGAACTGTCCGCCAAGGTGCCGGCGCCGTAGCATCAGCAGGCCCCGGCCCCCGGACCCGGGCCGTCCTGGGCGTCGGCGTTCGGGGCGGGGCTCAGTCCCACCATGAGTTCCGCGAAGGCGCCCGCGGCGCTGCGGGAGGTGAAGAGGCGGTCGAGCCTGGCGCGGGCCAGCCCTCGTTGGAAGGGGCCGGAGTGGGTGTCGTCACCGGCGTCGTGGAGGGTCCGGGTCAGCCAGTGAGAGAACTCCTGGTCGTTCCAGACCCGGCGGAGGCAGCGCCGTGAGTAGGTATGCAGACCGGTGTCGTCGTGGTCGTGGACGGAGTCCCGGACGGCGCGGGCGAAGAGATCTGCCTCGTAGAGGGCGAGGTTCATGCCTTTGCCGCCCAAGGGAGAGACGATGTGGGCGGCGTCGCCGACGAGGAAGAGGCGGCCGTACTGCATGGGGTCGTGGACGAGGCTTCGGAGCCGGAAGATTTCGCGGTCGGTGATCGGGCCGGATACGAGGGCGGGGTCGGCGAGCCGGGTGCGCAGGGCCTCCCAGACGCGGCTATCGGGCCAGGCGTCGGGATGGTCGTCGGGTGGGCACTGAAGGTAGTAGCGGCTGGTGTGCGGGCCGCGGGCGAAGTGGGCGGCGAAGCCGTACGGACTGACGGCGAGGAGGGGGCGGGCCGGGGGCGGGGCGTCGGCGAGTACGGTGAGCCAACCGATGCCGTGGTCGAAGGTGTGGGCGGTGAGAACGCCGTTGGGAACGGCGGCGCGGCTGATGCCATGGTCACCGTCGCAGCCGGCGACGAAGGCACACGTGATGGCGCGGAGAGTGCCGTCGGCGGTGCGGTAGCGGACGGTCGGGCGGTCGCCGACCAGGTCGTCCAGAGAGATGTCGGCGACCTCGAATCGCAGGTCGCCGCCATCGGCAAGGTACGCGGCGGTGAGCCTTTGGACCAGCACCTGCTGGGGACAGAGGCGGGCCCGGAGACCGTCGGAGCCGTCGTCGTCGGACACGAGGTGGCTCTCGCCGTCCATCCGGAACTCCAGGAAGCCGTCGGACGGTGGGCCATCGAGGACTTGGTCGGCCAGCCCCCAGGAGTCGAACATCCGGACGGCACGGGTTTCGACGATACCGGCCCGCTGGCGCTGTGCCACCCGCTCGCGGCTCCGGCGTTCCAGGACCACACAATCGATGCCACTGCGCCGCAGCAGGTTGGCGACGGTCAGACCAGCCGGGCCCGCGCCGATCACGGCAACGGTCGTATACTCCGGCGACTCCGGCAACTCCGTGTGTTCTGCGGCCACTTGACACCTCCTATGTCAGCGTAACCAAGTACCCGACGTTCGAGCTGACGGACCAGCGATGCCACCGCCACCGCGGCCTGGGTGTTCCAGATCTACGACCGAGACCAGGTTGGCCGCTGCCAGGACGTTGTTGAGCAGCTTGACCACATTGCCGGAGCCGGGGCCGGGGCCGCCGAGATGCTGGTACTGGCCGCCGGTCAGGGCCTCGAGGACAGGCCTGGCCGTGTCGAGGGCCTGCTCCGTGGCACCGCCGAAGGCGGTCAGCCGACCTTCCGCGGGCTCCGTCGCGGCCGCCCGAGACGGGCGCGTCGACGAAGGCCGCGCCCTGGTCCGCGGCGAGGGAGGAGAGCGAGGCGCTCGTGGCCGGCTCCGACGTCAATGTCAAGGACTGCCGGCCGAGTGTCGCGGCGCGGGGCCGCGACAACGGCTGGGGTTATCAGCAGACCGTCTTGGCCGGGCGTGCGCTCCCAGGAAGGCGTGGATGGCGTAGACGGCTGTCCAGGAGTACCCGGCGTGCAGCAGCTCGGTGGCGGTGGATGCGGCCTGCTTGTGGCCCTGCCGCGCGAACGGCAGGGCTGTGGTCCGGGTGAGCTGTTCCTCGAGCAGCGTGCCGTGATTACCGATGGATCTGCGCGGGTCAGCGCAGTCCGGCGAAGAGATCGTTCTCGGGTACGGCGGCGCCGGTGGCGTCCTTGACACGTACGTAGGTCTCCATGCCCATCAACTCGCCGAACCTCTCCTTGCCCATCTTGAGGAAGAAGATGTTCTCGCCCTGACTGGCGTGCGCGGCCAGCGCATCGAACTTCTGACCGCTGAACGCGGTGGTGTCCACCCACGTGGTGATCTCATCGTCGGGGAGGCCGATCTCGGCCATCGCAGCGGCCTCGGCAGGATCCGGCTCCGGCATGTCCTCATGGAACTCGCGCATGGTCTCCCCGAACCGCCGCATCATCGAGCGGGGCATCGTCGTCCAATACACCTTCGGTGTCAGCGTGGTCATCTCCAGCGCCGCCATCGTGATGCGGTGGGCCTGGATGTGGTCGGGGTGGCCGTAGAAGCCGTTCTCGTCGTAGGTGACGACCACATCGGGTCGGTAGTGCCGCATGAGTTCCGCGAGTCGGGCGGCGCCTTCCTCCACGGGGGTCTGCCAGAAGGACCCGGGGGCGTCGTTGCTCGGCCAGCCGGTCATCCCGGAGTCGGCATAGTCCAGCATCTCCAGATCGCTGACCTTCAGGACGTCACAGCTCGCCTTGAGCTCTTGACGGCGCATCAGGGCGACGGCCGCCGGATCGTGCCCGGGATCACCCGGCTTGACACCCCCCGGTCCGTCACCGCAACCGCCGTCGGTACACGTCACGAGAACCGTCCGGATGCCCTCCGCCGCGTACCGCGCGAGGACCCCTCCGGTTCCGGTGGCCTCGTCGTCGGGGTGGGCGTGTACGGCCATGAGCGTCAAGGGCCGGTCAGTCATGAAACAGTCCTCCTGCAGAAATACGTCTTGATCCAAGTGCGCGGCGGGCGTACCGCGGTCCTGGCGCCCGGATCCTGGTGGGGCGGACGACCTTGTCGTCCCTCGACCAGCCCACCCGAACGGAAGCGTTCAGTCTTGCTTGAGCAGATGCAGTGCCGACAAGGGCCCACCGAGTTGCATCAGCCGTCCCCCGTTGCGCAGGTCGCCGATCGGGACGGCGGCGAAGCCGAACTGCTCCACCAAGGCCCGGACCGCCTCGACGGCGTCTGCGTCGTCTCCGGCCAGGAACAGTACCTGGCGGCCCGCGTCATGGCGCGGGTCGGCCTCAATGTACCGGCCGTACACCGTGTTGAACACCTTCACCACGCGCGCGCCCGGCAGCAGTGACGCGACGTACTCGCTGCCCGTCAGGTCGCCGAGGTCCGCGATGCGCGGTTTCGGTCCGGTCGCCTCGAACTGGTTTGTGGCGTCCATGACGATGCGGCCGTCGAACGGTCCCAGGCCCCGGACGGCGTCAGGGATCTCCGGCCATGGCACGGCCGGCAGCACCAGGTCCCCCACCGCGGGGTTCGGCCAGCGCCCGCGGCCCGCGGCTGTTGCTGAGCACGACCTCGTGGCCGTGCCTGAGCGCATGGCGGGCGACCGCGGTCGCGATCTGCCCGGCGCCCAGCGTGCCGATCCTCATGACTGTCCTTCGTGGTGCGCGGCAGTGACGCGGACCACGACATGGCCGGGCGGGGGCTCGGGCGGGCGCAGCGCATCCCGTAGCTCAAGGCCGGCCGGGGTGGCGGTGAGGGCTCGCACGGGACTCCTTTGATGTTGATCGACCTTAATCCATCCGAGGTTTATGATGAGAGGTGTCATCAAAACTTGTCAAGTGTCGCTCAGGAGTCGCCCGTGCCCCGGATCACCCAGGAGGAGAAGGCCCACAACCGCCGCAACATCGTCGCCGCCGCCGCACGCCTGTTCCGCCTGCACGGCATCGACGGTGTGGGCATCGCGGATCTGATGAAGGAAGCCGGCCTCACGCACGGCGGTTTCTACAACCACTTCCCGTCGAAGGACGCGCTCGCGGTGGAAGTGTGCCGCGCCGCCTTCGAGCAGTCCCTCGGCACGCTCGACGCAATGATCGAGGCGGGCGCGACGCCCGAGGGGACGCCACTGGAACGGGCCGTGGCGGTCTACCTGTCCACCGACCACCGCGACCACCCCGACGGCGGCTGCCCCTCGTCGTCCCTGATCGCAGACGCGGGCCGCGACGGTGAGAGCGTCCAGGGCGCCTATGCGGAAGGAGTGGACGGCTACCTGGCCGGCTTCACCGCCGAACTCATCCGCATGGGCCTTTCCGAACAGGACGCTCGGGCACGTGCGATCCGTTTGCTGAGCGAGCTGATCGGCTCGATGATGCTCGCCCGTGCGGTGCGCGAGGTCCGCCCCCAACTGTCCGACGAGATTCTCGGCAGCGTACGAGCACAGGCGCTGCAGATCGACCACGCCCCGAGCTGATCACAGAGCCGATCCACTCGGCGAGCCAGGGCTCTGCGGCCGATGGAAGCCGGCCGCATCCGCGCCCAAGGGCGCCACGAGGAACTGCTGGAATCGGACGCGCTCTACCGCGACCCGGTCGAGCCGCTGCGCATCGCCGCGTACGCCGGCCCAAGCGCGCAGGACGACGTCGTGCCGGCGTCGATATGGATGCCGAGACCGCCGAGCCGCTCCGGAAACGGGGGCTCGTCGGGCCGGCGCCATGCGTCTCAGCGTTCCAGCAGCACCCGGACGTCCCAGGACCGCAGCCTCAGCTCCTCCCCCGCCGGGTGCTCCGTACCGTCGAGCACGTCCCGGACCGCGGCGGGGAGCCGGACCGCCGCCTCGTCCCAGGACCAGTTGTGGACGAAGCGCACCCTGCGCCCGTCGGCGGCGGTGGCGCCCGTGCAGGTGACGCTCTCCTGGGCGAACCTCCAGTCGCCCGCCCGCTCCGGGACCGCCCACCGGAACAGCGACGCGGCCAGCACCGGGTCCGGCACGGTGCCCACGTACGTCACCCGGCCGGCACCGTGGGCGTGCGTGGTGACGGCGGGCCAGCGGCCGAAGTGCGGATGGTCGTATCCGGCCAGGACCTGTGCGCCGTCGGTCCGGACGCCGTCCGCCCAGCGGGTGGCCGCCGCTCCGTCCGGCAGCGTGAGGGGGGAGCCGGGCGCGGGGTGCACCGGCAGATCGCCGGAGAGGTTGCTGAACTCGTCGTACCAGGCCCCCGCCGCCTCCGCGAGGCGCGCGGGCATCACATCGGTGCGGGCCCTGGCGCCCGGGTCCCCGTACCCGGTGCGCGGGCCGAGCACGAGGTGGCCGCCCGCGGCGGCGTAGTCGGCCAGCCAGTCGAGCGTCGCGTCGTCCACGGCGTACAGACCCGGCGCGACCAGGACCGGATGTCGCACGGCGGCTTCCCCCGCGGTGGCACCGGTGAGCTGGCCGGTGTGCAGGAGCCGGACCTGGAGCCCGGCGTCGAACGCGCCCCGGTAGAAGGGCTCGAACAGGCCCTGGTACGAGCGCCGGTCCGGACCGCCGTCCGGCGCGGCCAGCGGCGGCTGGAACGCCAGCGCCCATTTGCTCGCCGACGAGTAGACCATCGCCACATCCGCGTCCGGTGTCAGCCCGGCGACCAGGTCCCCCGCACTCGCCAGCTCCTGGCCGAGGCGCGCGATCTCCCGGTAGGCACGCCCGGGACGGCCGCTGTGCGGCAGCACACCGCCCCAATAGGTCTCCGTGCCGAAGTGCAGGGTGTGCCAGTGCCAGTACTCGATCATGCGCGCCCCGCGCGAGATCAGCGCCCAGGCGGCCTGACGCCATTGTCCGTCGTAGGCGGGCCGGTTGTGCCAGGAGTGGCCGATGGACTGGGCATCGGTCTCGGTGACCAGGAACGGCTCCTGGCGCGAGGAGAACATCCGGTCCGCGCTCTGGTACAGCGCCCAGGTCCCGTTGGTGGTCCATCCCTGGCCGCCGGTGGCCGGATCGGGCAGCGCCAGGCCGTCCTGCATGGTGTAGTACGGGTTGCCCGCGGTGATGTCGAGCCGGCCGGCCAGGGCCTGGTCGTCCAGCGCGGGCCGGTCGTAGGCGATGCATGTGGTGACGAAGTGTTCCGGGCGGGCGTACTCGCGCACGATGTCCGCCTGCCAGCCGATGAACTCGGTGGTCTGCTCGGCCTGGAAACGCCGCCACGCCAGGTCGTACTGCGGCTGCGCGTTGCCGTCCGGGGTCCACAGGTCGGCCCAGGTGGACAGCCGGTGCGACCAGTAGACCAGACCCCATTCCCGGTTCAGGGTCTCGACGTCGCCGTAAGTCCTGCGCAGGTGGTCCACGAAGCGCTGGAACACACCGTGGTTGTGGAGCAGTTCGTTGCCCGGTTCGTTGTCGACCTGGAAGCCGAGCACCGCGGGGTGTCCGGCGTAGCGGGCCAGGATGGCGCGGACGACGCGCTCCGCGTGGAAGCGGAAGGCGGGGTGGGTGAAGTCCACCTCCTGCCGGGCGCCCCAGGGGATGCGCTCGCCGGTGCGCCGCTCCCCCGCGATCTCGGGGTACAGCCGGGCGAGCCACGGCGGTACGGCGTACGTCGGCGTCCCGAGTACGACACCGATGCCGCGCTCATGCGCCCCGTCGAGCACCGGTCGCAGCCAGTCGAGGTCGAACCGCCCGTTCTCGGGCTCCCAGGTGGACCACACCGATTCGCCGACCCGGATAACGGAGAATCCCGCCCGCGCCATCAGGTCCAGGTCGGTCTCGAGTCGTTCGTAGGGCTGGTATTCGTGGTAATAGGCGGCGCCGAACAGCACGCGCGGGGGAAGCTCGGACACGAGTCCTCCTCTGTCGAGGGTGAGGGGAGCGGCCGGGGCGGTGGGGTGAGGTGCCGGTCAGCCCTTGACCGCGCCCGCGGACAGCCCTTCGAGCAGTTGCTTGCGCAGCAGAAGGAAGACCAGGACGGTGGGCACTGTGGCGAGCACCGATCCGGCCAGGACGAGGTCGTACTGGCGGTTCTCCGCCTGGAAGAGGGTCTGAAGCCCCAGCGGGAGCGTGAACTGGTCGATGTCGGAGATCAGGACCAGGGGCCACAGGAAGCTGTTGTAGCTCTGCAGGAACGTCCAGACCGCGAGCGCGCCCAGCGATGGGCGCAGCAGTGGCAGGACGACCTGGCAGAAGATGCGGAACTCCCCGCAGCCGTCGATCCGGCTCGCCTCCAGCAGTTCGTCCGGGACGCTCTGGATGATGTACTGCTGCATCATGAAGATCCCGAACGCGGGAGCCACCCACGGCACCACCAGGGCGAACCATGGATTGCCCAGCCCCGTTTTGACCAGGATCACAAACAGTGGCACGAGGATCACGGCGAACGGGATCGACAGCGAACTGAACATCACCGAGAACAGGAACGTCCGCCCGGTGAACCGGTACTTGGCGAAGCCGTACCCGGCCAGCGCGCAGACGAAGACCGACACGGCGGTCGCCACCAGCGCCACCGCGGTGCTGATGAGGAACCAGCTCGGATACGGCTGACTGTCCAGCAGATGCCGGTAGTTGGCCAGGGTCGCGGGGCTGGGCAGCGGCCGCGGCGGGTAGGCGAAGATGTCGCCACGCGGCTTGAACGATCCGCTCAGCGCCCACAGCAGTGGCCCGACGAAGGCCAGCAGCAAGGCGGTCAGTGCGGCGTAGAGCAGTGCGCGCGAGGGGGTCCGGTGCCGACGGCGGGCGCGCGCCGGTGCGGGGGCGCTCATGAGGCCCTCCCGATGCCGAGCAGCCGGTTGAAGATCTGGCTGATGGTGAAGACCAGGACGAACAGGACGACTCCGGCCGCCGCCGCGTAGCCGAACTGCTGGCGTTCGAAGGCCGCCCGGTAGATGAACATCGCCACCGAGAGCGTGGCGTCGCCCGGTCCGCCACGGGTGAGCAGAAAGGGTTCGTCGAAGATCTGTGCCGCGCTGATGAACGAGGTCACCGCGACGAACCCGGTCACCGGCTTCAGCGCGGGCAGTGTGACGGCGGTGAACGTGACGAACCGGCCCGCTCCGTCCAGCTCGGCCGCCTCGTACAGCGAGCGGGGCACGTTCTGCAGCCCGGCCAGGAAGAAGATCGTCAGATAGCCCGCCCAGCGCCAGAGCATGATCAGGCCGATGCACACCTTGGCCAGGGTGGGATCGCCGAGCCAGTCGAATCCGCCGAGCCCGAACACCGCCCTGAGGACCGAGTTGGCGAGCCCGAACTGCCGGTCGAAGACGAGGCTGAAGATGAGGGCGACGACGAGGGGCGACACCACCATGGGGATGAAGAAGGCCACCCGGAACAGATCCCGCGCCCGGAGGCCCCGTGCGTTCAGGCCCTGGGCCATCATCAGCGCGACGGGCACGATGACGAGCACGCTCACCAGAACGTACACACCGGTGTTCCCCAGCGCGCGGTGGAAACTGACGTCGGTGAGCAGATGCGCGTAGTTGCGCGGCCCCACCCAGTGCGGGGGCCCGAGCCCGACCCACTCGCACAGGCTCAGATAGACCGCCACCAGGATCGGCACGACCATGAAGAGGACGTAGAGCACATAGAAGGGTGCGATGAACACGTACGGCGCATGGGCGGGACCGCGCCGTGGGCGCGCGGCGCGGCCACCGATCGCGGTCGCCCTCGGGGGCAGTGAGCGGGGGTCGCGGAGCCGGTCCGCGGGGATGCTGGCCATCTGCGCCTCCTCAGCGGCTCGCCTGGGCACGGAAGTCGGACGTGGCGCGCCGCAGCGCCTCGCGCGGGGAGAGGTCGCCCCGGTACGCACGGATCAGATAGCCGCTGAGGACGTCCATGAGGATGGACTGGTCCGGACTCTGGTAGTACGCGGGCACGTGGTCCACCAGCGGGGCGTACACCTCGAACAGCCGCTGCCCGCCGCAGAACGTGTCCTCCAGGGCCAGGAGTTCGGGGCTGCGGAAGACCGAGCGGCGGGTCGGCAGATAGCCCAGCTCACGGTAGCGGCGGATCTGGGCTTCCTCGGTGAGCCAGGTGGCGGAGAGGAAGTCGGCACCGGCCTCGGTGTTCGCCTTGCCGGTGATCGCGGTGAAGCCCGTGCCCCCGGCCACCGAGGTGCGGCCGCCCCCGGCCGAGAACCTGGGGAGCGCGCGGATGCGCCACCGCCCCGACTGCTCGGGGACGTTGGGCTGGAGCCCGAACGTCTTGTACCAGCTCGCCATCCACAGTCCCGCGACGCTGCCGCGTTTGAGGGCGGTCTGCATGCTGGGGCCGTAGAAATCGGCGACGTCCACGAGGAAACCGGTGCGCAGTCCGTCGCGGATGAAGCGAAGCGTCTCCTCGGCCTCGGGTGAGTCCAGGGTGGGGTGGGCGTGTGCGTCGAAGAGCGCGCCCCCTCGCTGATAGAGGAGGATGGCGAAGAGCTGCACGACCTGGTTCAGATCGCTGCCGGTGGAGACCGCGCCGAGGGAGACCCGGTGTTTGTCGTAGAGCCTCGCGCCGGCTCTCGCCACCTCCTCCCAGGTGCCGAGGTCGGCGGGGACGCCGTACTTCGACAGGAGGTCGTCGCGGTAGTAGTAGACGGTGGCGGGGGTGTCCGAGTCGAGTGCGTAGAGCCTGCCGTCGACCGTGTAGGGGGCGCGTCGCGCCGCGAGCAGGTCGTCGCCGAGCGGGGCGACGTCCTCGGTCCAGTCGCGCAGCAGCCGGGCCGAGAGGTCGCCGCGCAGCATGCGTGCGAAGTTGCCGATCTCGAAGCCCATCAGATCGGGGGTGCCGCGTCCCGCGACGGCCTGGGCCAGGAGTTTGGTCACCAGGTCCTGGGCTCCGGCGCGGGTGACCCGCAGCCGGTAGGAGAACCGGGTGGCACGGTCGGCCCGGGGCACGGACCGGGTGAAGAAGTCCTGGTACCCCTGGTCATGGGTCCACAGCGACAAGGTCACCGGGCCGGAGGTGCGCACACTGGCCGCCCGGCCGCCCGCACAGGCCGTGGCCGTTCCGGCGGTGGCGAGGGCACCGGCCGCGGCGGCCCACCGCAGCACGGTCCGGCGCGGGGCGGTGCCGGGGGCGGGGCCGGGACTCGGTGAAGGTGGTGCGCGATGTGGGCCCGGGGTTCCCCGGGGTGTGGGAGGAGGAGGGAGGTTTTTCATCTGCGGCTCCTCATCGAGAGGTGGTGGGTGCCGAGTGATGCGGGCGGGCATGGCGGCTCGTCCGGCCGCGGTGTCCCGGTGGCGGGGGAACGGCAGGGGCGCGGTGGCCGAGGGGAAGGTGTCGGTGGCGCGGCCGAGGGGCTTTCAGGGGATCGGTGGCGGGGAGCGGCGACCGGCCGCCGGTGCTACGGGCGCGGGGGCGGGCCGCCGGACCGGCGGACCACCAGGCGGGCGGGCGGCTCGCCCCCGACGGGCACGGGGGCGTCGGGGTTCTCCATCTGGTGGACCAGCAGGTCGAGTCCGTGTGCCGCCACGGTGTCGAAGTCCTGGCTCACGGTGGTGAGCGGCGGCGAGAGATAGGCCGCGGCGGGAATGTCGTCGTATCCGACGACGCTGACCTGCTCCGGCACCGCGAGACCGGCCTCGGCCAGACCGCGTATCACGCCGATGGCCATGTCGTCGTTGGCGGCGAACACCGCCGTGACCCCCGGGGTGCGGGCCAGTCGCAGTCCGGCCTCGTAGCCGGACGACGGCGACCAGTCGCCCTCGATGCACTCCGGTTCCGGCGCCCCCGCCTCCTGGAGCGCCTTCCGCCAGCCTTCCATGCGGTCACGCGCCGCCCACCAGCGCCCCGGACCGGCCACATGCCATACGGTGGTGTGCCCCTGGGAGAGGAGATGGCGGGTGGCCGCCAGGCCGCCGCCGACCCCGTCCGCCCCCGTGACCAGGGCCCGCGTCCCCGGGGTCACAGCCGGCATCCGGCCGAAGCCGAGGATCGGCACCCCAGGGTCGAGGGGAGCGGCCTCGCCCTCGTCGATCGGCTCGGACAGCACGATGCCGTCCACGCCCTGGTTCAGCAGGGATTCGACGGCCTCCGCGATACCGGCGGGCCGGCCGTTGAGCGTGGTCACGACGCTGAACGAATATCCGGCGGCGCTCGCCGCCCGCTCCAGGGCGAACAGCAGCGACGCGGGACCGTAGAGCGCGGTCCCCAAGGACACCACGCCGATCCGGCGGAAGCGCCCCCGGAGCAGTGCGCGGGCCGCGGTGTTGGGCCGGAACCCCAGCTCGCGGGCGGCCCGCAGCACACGGTCGCGGGCCTGGTCGCTCACATAGGGCTCCCCGTTGACCACTCGGGACACCGTCTTCTGCGACACCCGCGCCAGCCGGGCCACCTCGCGCATCGAAGGGGGCCGCTGTTGTCCCTGCCCTGCCCCGGGAGGCGGGTTCTGAGCCGCGGTGGTGGACACAGCACTCCCTTCGTGCACGATCCGGGAGGTGCCGGATCAGAGGCTGACTACGTAGTCACACCGGCGAACCGGGTAGTCCGGCCCGCTCTGACTACGTAGTCACGCGAGTATGCGTCCGCCCTCCGGGCGCGTCAACGGTTCGCGCAAGCATGGCTCCCCGGCACCGCCACGCGCCCGGCCCGTGAATCGGGTTGCGAGCGCTGCCCGTGGTCGGGCCGCGGGCGGTGCCCGTGGTCAGGGAGAGCGGGTCGCCCCGCCGTGCTCAGCAGCAGTGCCGTGACGTCGTCCTGCTCGGCACGGAGGTTTCCGAACTCGGCGTAGTCGAGAGGCGCCGCCCGCAGGGGTGTGCCGGTGCGCGCGTCGAGGACCTGGACGGCTTCGTCGAGCGCGACGGTGCTCTCCGGCAGGAAGAGCCGTGCGGTCTCGGTGCGCGGCCAGCTGCAGGTGTTCACGGCGTAGTAGGACGCCACAGCGTCGTCGGGGGCGGCGAGGGCTTCGCCGAGCAGAGCGGAGGCCGCGTCCAGGAGGGTCTCCGCGTCGTCGTGGGCGCGCATGGCCTGGGAGTGCTTCCCGTGCCACTGCTTCTCGCCGGACCCGTGGCCGTGGTCGCCGTGGGTCCAGGGGTCGCCGGCGCATTCATCCGGAGCCGTCGCTGCCAGGGCATTGAGCGCGGCCCGGACAGTCTCCCGGACACGGTTCAGCCCGTGGCGGGATCCGCGGGCCGGGCCGGGCCGCCGGGTGCGGGTCCGTCCAGGTGCGCTCGATGTGGTCCAGGCACACGTCCCGGGGTACGGCCGGGTGCGCCTCGTGCCGTTCCGGCGGCCGTGGGGCTTGGCCGGTACGGCTCAGCGTGGCGGGGTCGTCTCCGGCGGGCCGGTGTCGGCGCAGGTGGCGGCGGGGCTCCTGTCCTTGGCGAGGAAGATGGTCTGCGCCATCATCCGGTAGCCCGACATCCCCTCCCGCAGGGTCTCGATGGACTCCTCCGGGTGCACCGAGTCGATGACCGCGTTCGGACCGACCGCATTGAACTGGTGTGAGACTCCGCGCGGTATCTGCATGTCCACCCAGGAGTTGGGCGGCACGATCACGTTGTGCCGCTCGCGGCGCACCCCGTCTGGGGTGCCGGGCAGGTCGTCGGCGAAGCATGACAGGGGTGCGAAGCGTCCCGTCGGGGGGCGGACGGTGATCGGCGACAGGCTGGACACGCGGATGGTGGTGTCCGGGCCGGTCATCATGCGCACGAACCGCAGCCCGGTGTGCAGGTGCATGCGCGAACAGATGTCGCGTGCCGCGGTGTCGTAGAAGTCCATGAGGTAGCGGTCGGCGAAGAAGCCCGGGAAAGGCGGCTCCAGCATGAAGACGTCGCCCTCCTCGAAGACCTGCGCCCGCTTCGGCTCGCCCGTCGGTGCGGGCCGCTCCCCCTCCTCCCGGTGGGCCGCCCGGACCAGGCCGGACAGGGCGTCGACGACGGCCAGGGCGGTCTCCGGGGGCAGTTGCACCACCGGGGTGAGCCGGTTGCGGTCGGGGTCCCGGTGACCTCGGACGTCGAGGATCTCGTCCTCGTGGTCGGGCGACCGCTTCATCCGGCCGATGGTCTCGGTGGGCTGCGTCATCCTGTCCCTCCCCTGTGCTCGTTCGGTCCGGAACCCGGGTGACGCGCCCAGAGCACGCCGCCCGCGTCGTGTCGCCCGGCGCGGAGCACCGAGCAGCCGGTCAGGGATGTTCCGCCGTCCCGCTGCCGGGACAGCCACTCCCAGCGGTCCGTTCCGCCGCTGCCGGGGACATCGAGGAAGGACAGCAGCGGGCCCAGCGGCCCGGCGGGGCCGCCCGGCGCGGGCCCGTGCGGGAGGAGGACCAGTGCGCCGCCATCGAGGCGGGTCTCGACGCCCCACGGCACCGGCTCCGCCTCGACACCGTGCCGGGCGGCCAGCTCCGCGGCCAGTTCCCCGTACACCGAGAGCGGCCACGCGGCGAGCAGCTTCGCGCGCCACCGGGCCTTGGCGCGGGCGAGTTCCGCGTCGTCGGGGGCGTACCAGTGCTCGCGCAGGAAGTCGTAGGCGGCCAGGACGGTATCGTCCCCGATCGCGGCGTGCCGGGCGGCGGTGTGTTCGGCGAGGGACCGCAGGGCCGGGTCGGGTGTCCCGGAGTCCAGGAGGTGGCGTGCGGTGGCCGCGGCGTGGCGCAGCAGTCGGTCGTACCGCGCGGGCGCCAAGCGGCGGACGGCCAGCGGCCGGCTCATCGCCCGGCGTTGCGGCTTTCCGGTGGCGGTCGCCCGGTATCCGCCGAACTGGACGACCGCAGGCCGCAGCGGCGATCGCTCGTACAGGGTTCGGACCTCGGGCACCGGCTGCTCCGTCGCGATGAGGGCGACATCGTCGCCGAGCGTGGGCTCGTCCACCGCGACCGCCGCGAACCGGCCGGTGAGGCCCGCCCGGCGCCAGCCGTGCTCGATGTCGAGGGAGTGGTGCTTCTCCCCTCCTCGGTTGATGCGCTCGCCCGCGCGGCCCCGCAGGACGAGGAGTCCGTCCCGGAGCTCGCCCAGGTCGCCGGTGCGCAGCCAGCCATCGTCGGTGACGGTGGCGGAGGTGCTGCGCGGGTCCTGCCAGTAGCCGGTCATCAGGTCAGGGGTCCTGATCCAGACCTCGCCGGATTCCAGGTGGAGCTCGGTGCCGGGCAGTGGTACGCCCACCGGGGGCGTCCGCTCCAGGTAGTGGGTGCGGAAGTCGGCGTCGTCGAGCAGCGGCATGGTGAAGCTGAAGTTGACCGCCTCCGTCAGGCCGTAGCCCTGACGCAGCCTCGGGCCGTAGCGGGAGTGGAAGCGGCGGGCCAGGTCGGCCGTGAGCGGGGCCGCGGCGGTGATCAGGTAATCCAGCCCGTCGGGCCACGCGGGAGCGGCCTCGACCAGGTCCGCGAGGAGGGCCGGGACGATGGAGGCCGTCCTGGCGCCGGAGGCGTCCAGCGCGGCGAAGTAGCCGGCCGGGTCGAAGGCGTGGTGCAGCGTGAGCGGTGTGCCGGTGAGGTGGGTGCCGAGCAGTGACATGACCAGTGCGTTGCAGTGGTACAGCGGCAGGCAGGTGCCGTGCGGGCGGTCCGGCGCGATGCCGTGCAGGACCGCTGTGCGGCGTGCGTTGCCGAGAACCGCCCGGCGGCTGAGCACGACCCCTTTCTGCGGGCCGGTGGAGCCGGAGGTGAACATGATGAGCGCCGTGCCCTCGGGCGCCGGGTGCGCGTCGGGCAGTCCGGTGCGCCGGACTCCGTGGATGTCCACGACGGCCGCGGCGGCGACCCGGGCGGCGCCGGCGGCGAGGTCCGCGTCCCCGGTCCGCGGGTGCAGCGGGACGGCGACGAGTTCCCGGTCGAAGCAGCCGAGCAGGATGTCCGCGAGGCGGTGGCCGCCTGGAAGCCTGATCACCACCCGTGCTCCCGCGGGCAGTTGGTCGAGCGCGGCGCTGTCCGCCTCGTACGTCGTGTCCTCGGTGGCGGTCAACGGGCCCTCCCGAGGGCTTCGGTGAGCTGGACGCCGACGGCGTCCACGTGCTGGGGCTGCATCACTTGGTGGTGTCGTGCGTCGACGTGTCCGACGGTCAGCTCGCCGCCGGCGTACGGCCGCCACAGTTCGTGCGTGGGCGCCGCGCGCCGGGGCTCGCCGGCGGCCTCGATGTAGGTGGTGTCGCCCGCGTAGCGTGGGGGGCGGTAGGCGCGCAGCAGAGCGTCGTTGTGCCGGGAGACGGCGATGACGCGGGCGATGTCGTCCTCGGTGAGGCGGGCGAAGAGGCTGCCCTCGCGGCGCAGCAGTGCCGACACGGTGGTGAAGTCGAGGGTCTCCGGGGCGAGGCGGTCGTCGTCGTACCCGGCGGCCGTCAGCAGCACCCGGTACACGCGGTGCTCGTCGATGGGCTCGGCGGGCCCGGCCCCGGTGGCGGCGACGGTGTCGACCAGGAACAGCGTCCCTTCGGGCTCGCCGAGTTCCCGCAGCCGGACGGCCATGGCGTGCGCCACCAGACCACCGAAGGACCAGCCGACCAGGTGGTACGGGCCGGACGGGCGGACCGTGCGCAGCAGTCGCAGGTAGCGCTCGGCCATCTCCTCGACCGTGCCGGGCAGGTCTGCCACTCCCCCGGTGCCCTCGGCCTGGATGCCGTGGACCGGGTGGTGTCGGCCGACGTGCCGCAGCAGGCCGGCGTAACTCCAGCTCATACCGTTCAGCGGGTGGACACAGAACACCGGCGCGGCCGCTCCGCTGGCCCGGAAGGGCACGAGGTGTGCGGGGGCGGACGCGGTCGGCGGCCCGTCGAGCAATCGGATCAGGGCGGCCGGGGTGGGGGCCTCGAAGACGTTCCGGAGGGCGGGCGCGAGGCCGAGGACGTCGCGTACCCGCTCGGTCAGCCGGGCGGCGAGCAGCGAGTGGCCGCCCAGTTCGAAGAAGTTGTCCTCGGGCCCGACCCTCGGTACGTCGAGGACCTCGGCGAACTGGCGGCACATCAGGTCCTCACGGAGGTCGCGCGGCGGTTCGCCGTCGGTGGCGGAAGCCCAGTCGGGCTCGGGCAGCCGGTCGCGCAGCAGCTTTCCGTTGACGCCGAGCGGCAGCCGGTCCAGGGCGAGCAGCCGGGCGGGCACCATGTAGTCCGGCAGGTGCCGGGTCAGGTGTGCCCCGACCGCGCCCAGATCCGCGCCCTTCGGGGTGACGTAGCCGACGAGCCGACGGTCGTCGGCGCCGCGGTCGTGCACGGCGACCGCGGCGGCCGTGACCTCCGGATGCCCGTCCAGCGCGGCTTCGACCTCGCCGAGTTCGACGCGGTGCCCGCGGATCTTCACCTGGTCGTCGGTCCGGCCGTGGAAGCGGAGCACCCCGTCGCGGCTCCACGAGGCGAGGTCACCGGTACGGTACATCCGCCGGCCGGCCGTTCCGAAGGGGTCCGGCAGGAAGCGGGCGGCCGTCAGTCCGGGGCGGCCGAGGTAGCCGGTCGCGAGGCCCGCGCCGGCCAGGTACAGCTCGCCTCTCGTGCCCGGGGGGACGGGGCGCAGCCGGTCGTCGAGGACGTAGGCGCGGGTGTTGCGCAGCGGCCGGCCGAGCGGCACGGTACCGTCGGTCCGCGCGCCGACCGGGTGGGTGGTGGACCAGACGGTGGTCTCGGTCGGGCCGTAGCAGGCGAGCAGCGACGCGGTGGCGGCGGCCAGCTCCCCGGCGAGTTCCCGGGGGACCGCCTCGCCGCCGACGACGGCGCGTATGTGGCGCAGTTGTCGCGGTCGTCGTGCCACGAGCGTCCGCCAGAGCGACGGGGTCGCCTGCATCACGGTGACGCGGTGCCGGTCGAGCAGCGCGCACAGTTGGTCGGGGTCGCGCAGCGCGTCCTGGTCGGCGAGGACCATGGCACCGCCGGTGATCAGCGGCAGGTACAGCTCGGGCTTGCACATGTCGAAGCCGATGGGTGCGCAGGCCAGCATCCGGTCGTCGGGGCCGACCGCGAGGTGCTCGCGCAGGGCGAGCAGCAGGTTCACCAGCGCGGCCCGTGGTACGACGACGCCCTTGGGCCGCCCGGTGGAGCCGGAGGTGTACGTGACGTACGCGGTGTCCGGTGGCACCGGCAGCGGTTCGGCCGCCCCGGTCGTGACAACGGGTTCGGCGGCGGATCCGGTGGCGTCGCGCACCACGAGGAGGGGTCGGGCGTCGGCCAGGAGCGCCGTGACGCGCTCGGTCGGCAGGGTGGGGTCGATGGGCAGGTAGGCGGCGCCGGTCGCCTGGACGGCGAGGAGGGTGGCGGGCAGGTCGGGGCCGCGGCGCAGCACCACGGCGACCAGGGCGCCGGGGCCCGCGCCGTGCGCGCGGAGTTTCCCGGCGAGGTGTTCCGCCCGCTCGGACAGGTCCCGGTGGCTGAGCACGGTGTCGCCGTGCAGGACAGCGGGCGCCTCCGGGGTGCGCTGTGCCTGGGCCGCGGCGAGCGCCGCCACGGTGGTCCCGGGCGTCTCGCGGTCGGTGCCGCTCCCCTGTCCGGTCAGCCGCTCGTGCTCGCCGTCGACGAGCACCGGCAAGTCGGCGACGGGAAGCTGAGGATCGGCCACGGCCGCGCGGAGCAGCCTCTCCAGGCGGGCGAGCATCAGGCGCGCGGACGTGGGGGTGAACAGTTCGGTGTCGTACTCCAGAAGACCCTCGATCCCGGCCTCACCACCGTGGACCGTGTAGTGCTGCCGCATGCTCCACAGCAGGTCCATCCGGGAGGCGCCGCCGTGCACGGCGACCGGTTCCGTCCGCAGGCCCGGCAGGTCGAACTCGGCCGCCGGGGTGTCCTGGAATGCCAGCATCACCTGGAAGAGGGGGTGGGCGGCGAGGGAACGCGGCGGGTTGACGGCCTCGACCACCCGCTCGAAGGGGACCTCCTGGTGGGCGAAGGCGTCGAGGTCGGTGGCGCGTACCCGCTGGAGGAGTTCGGCGAACGTCGGCGCGCCGCTCAGGTCGGTGCGCAGCACCACGGTATTGACGAAGCAGCCCACGGTGTCGTGCAGCGCGGCGTCGTGCCGTCCTGCGACGGGTGTGCCGACGGGGATGTCATCACCCGCCCCGAGTCGGTGCAGCAGTGCGGCGACCGCGGTGTGCATCACCATGAACAGGCTGGTCCGGGTGGTCGCGGCGAGCCGGTTCAGGCGGGCGTGCAGCGCGGCGTCGAGGGTGAAGGGGACGGTCTCCCCGCGGTGTGCGGAGACCGGCGGCCGGGGACGGTCCAGCGGCAGCCGCAGCACCTCCGGGGCGCCGCGCAGGATCCGCGTCCAGTGGTCGACGCCGGTGTCCGGGTCGCGGTCGAGCAGGCGGAGCGTGTAGTCCGCGTAACTCACGGGTGTGCTCGTCCACTGCGGGGCGTCGCCCGCGGCACGGGCCCGGTAGGCGGTGGACAGGTCACGGGCCAGCGGACCGAGCGACCAGCCGTCGGCGGCGATGTGGTGCAGCAGGAGCAGGAGTACGTGGTGCTCGGGTGCGGTCTCGTGGAGCACGGCGCGGACCGGGAGTTCCGTCTCCAGGTCGAAGACGTGCGCGGACGCGGCGGCGAGCAGTCCGGGCAGTTCCGCCTCCGAGGTGACCACCGTCTGAAACGCCAGGCCGTCGGCGTCGCGGATCCGCTGGTACGGCTCGCCCTGGTGTTCCACCACGGTGGTGCGCAGGCTCTCGTGCCGGTCCAGCAGGTCGCCGAGGGCCGCCCGCAGGGCTTCCACACGCAGCGGCCCGGTGAGCCGGACGGCGAAGGACATGTTGTACACGGAATTGGGGCCGGCGAACCGGTCGAAGAACCACAGCCGCCGCTGCGCGGGCGAGAGCGGTACGCGCTCCGGTCGCGGGGTTCGCGGGGTGGCGGCCGCCCGGACGGGAGCCACGGCAGCGCCCTCCGGGATCTGGCGTGCCAGGTCGGCGACGACCGGGGCGTCGAAGAGGGTGCGGATACTCAGCTCCCGGCCGGTCTCCGCGCGCAGCCGGTTGATCAGACGGGTGGCGAGCAGCGAGTGTCCGCCCAGGTCGAAGAAGTTGTCCTCGGCGCCGACCTCGGCCAGTCCCAGGGTCTCGGCGAACAGGTCGCACAGCAGCCGTTCTCGCGGGTTCTCCGGCCCGCGGCTCACCCGCAGCGCGGTCTCCGGAGACGGCAGGGCGGCGCGGTCCAGCTTGCCGTTCCCGGTCAGCGGGATCTCGTCCACAGGGACGACGAAGGCGGGCACCATGTGCGCGGGCAGCACCGTGCGGGCGTGGGCGCGCAGTTCCGCGGCCGACGGCGTCTCGGCCGGGCCGGTCCCGGCCGGTCGTGTGGCCGGGACGGCGTAGCAGATCAGGCGGCCGCCGTCGGCGCCGGTGTCGGCGAGCACCACGGCCCGGTCCACGGCCGGGTGCTGTTCGAGGACGCGCTCGATCTCGCCGGGCTCGATCCGGTAACCGCGGATCTTCACCTGCTGGTCGATCCGTCCGAGGTACTCCAGCGTGCCGTCCGGCCGCTGCCGCGCGAGGTCCCCGGACCGGTACATCCGGGTGCCGGGCGCGCCGAACGGGTCGGGGACGAACCGGCTCGCGGTGAGCGCCGGCCGGTCCAGATAGCCGCGGGTCACGCCGGGGCCGGACACGTGGATCTCGCCGGGGCAGCCCGGCGGCACCGGTCGCAGCGCGTGGTCCAGCAGCCGCAGGCGAAGGTCGGGCAGCGCGGTTCCGATGACGCTCGCGGTCTCTTCGGGGTCGGTCAGCTCGGTGTACGTCGCGTGGACGGTGGTCTCGGTGATCCCGTACATGTTGACCAGGGTGGGACGGCCCGGGCCGTGCCAGGAGCGGACGCGGGACGGTTCCAGCGCCTCCCCCGCGCAGACGATCACCCGCAGGTCGGGCAGGGCGTCCGCGCCGGCCTCCTCCTCGGCCCGGAGGAGCTGGTAGAAGGCCGAGGGAGTCTGGTTCAGGGCGGTGACCCGCTCCCGGCGCAGCAGCGCCAGGAGGTCCCTGGGCGAGCGGGCCACGTCGTCCGGCACCACCACCAGCCGCCCGCCGCGGCCGAGAGCCGTCCACATCTCCCAGACGGAGACGTCGAAGGCGTAGGAGTGGAACAGGGCGTGTACATCAGCGTCGAACCGGAACCACTCGTCGGTCGCGGCCAGCAGCCGTACGACATTGCGGTGGGTGACCAGGACGCCCTTGGGCCGGCCGGTGGAACCGGAGGTGTAGATGACGTAGGCGACCGCCTCGGGGTCCACGGTCACGGCGGGCGGGTGCGCCGGGTGGGTGGCGGCCGTGTCGGGACCGTCGAGGAGGATCTGCGGGTGCGGGACCGGCAGCGGGACGCCCGTCACGACGAGCACGGGGCCGGCTTCCGCGAGCACCCCCCGGATCCGCTCCTCCGGGTACGCCGGGTCCAGGGGCAGATAGCCCGCGCCCGACTTCAGCACCGCCAGGATCGCGACGACGAGGTCCGCCGAACGCTCCAGCACCAGGCCGACCAGGCGCTCCGGTCCCGCGCCGCGCTCGATCAGGAGGTGGGCGAGCCGGTTGGCGCGCGCGTCGATTTCCGCGTAGGACAGGGTGGTGCCGCCGTGGGTGAGGGCCGGGGCCGCCGGCCGGCGGCGCACCTGCGCGGCGAACAGGGCGGTCAGCGTGTCCGGTCCGGTGTCCCGGTCCGCAGCGGGGGCTTCGAGGTCGGCGCGCTCGTCGGGCAGCAGCAGGTCGACGCGTCCCAGCGGTGCCGCCGGGTCGTCGGCCATCCGGCCGAGGACGGCGCACAGGCGGTCGAGCAGACGGCCGGCCGCCTCGCCGTCGAACAGGTCGGTGTCGTGGTCGAGTTGGAGCCGCAGCCGGTCGCCGGGCACGGCGATCAGGGTCAGCGGGTAGTGGGTGCCGTCGCGGCCCTGGACCTCCCGCAGCGCCAGGCCGGGTACCAGGGTGGCCAGTTCCTCCTCGTCGACCGGATAGTTCTCGAAGACGACGACGGTGTCGAAGAGTTCGGCGTGCCCGGTGACCGTCTGCAGGGTCGTCAGGTCGGCGTGCTGGTGGTCGAGCATGGACAGTTGCTGGGCCCGCAGGTCCGCCAGGCAGTCGGCGACCGGCCGGTGGGGGTCGAGGCGGACCCGCACCGGTACGGTGTTGATCAGCAGGCCCACGATCCGCTCCGCGCCGGGCAGTTCGGCCGGCCGGCCGGAGACCGTGGCGCCGAACACCACGTCGTCCCGGCCGGTCAGGGCGCCGAGCAGGACCGCCCAGGCCAGTCGCACGACGACACTGGTCGTCAGGCCGCCTTCCCGCGCCAGGGCCTCGACGCGGGCGGTGCACTCGGGGTCCAGCTCGGCGGTCGTGCGGCGGCGTGCCCCGGTCGCGCCGCGCCGGCCGGGGCCGCCGACCAGGGTCGGGCCGTCCACGGACGCCAGCAGCGCGCGCCAGGCCGCCTCGTCCGCGCGGGCGTCCCTCGTGGCCAGCCAGTCGAGGAAGTCGCGGTACGGCGTGGCGGGCGGCAGCGGGTGACCGGCGTAGAGCGAGAACAGTTCGTGGACGAGGATGGGCATGGACCAGCCGTCGACCAGGAGGTGGTGCGTGGTCAGGACGAAGGTGTGCCGGTCGGCGGACCTGCGCAGCAGCGCGGCGCGCATCAGCGGGGGGTCGGCGAGGTCGAAGCGGCGCCGGCGGTCGGCGGCGAGGAAGTCCTCCAGGTCCTCCGGTGCGGGCCTCTCGCACCACTCCACGGCCGAGCCCGGTACCACCACCTGGACGGGCCGGCCCGACGCACCGGGCCGGACACCGGCGGAGAGCTGCGGGTGGCGGTGCAGCAGGCGGTGCAGCGCGTTCCGCAACGCGTCGGCATCGAGTGTGCCGTCGAGGTCGAAGACGAACTGGACGAGGTAGGGGTCCACCCCGTCGTGGTCGTAGAGCGAGTGGAAGAGCAGTCCCTGGGCCAGCGGCGGCAGCGGCAGTTCACCGGTGGCGCGGGACCGGGCCCGGTCGATCAGCGCGCCCAGGACGTCGAACCACCGCTCGGCCAGGCCGGCGACGCGCGTTACGTCGAGCAGGCCGCCGGGCCAGGACCAGTGGGCGACCAGTTGGGGGCCGTCCGGGCGGTCGGTGATCACCGTGTCCAGCTCGACGGCGTGGCTCATGGCCGGCCCGGCCGCGGTGGTCAGGCCCTCATCCGAGGGGGTCCCGGCGTCGGTCACGTCGGCCAGCACCGACCAGGGGCCTTCACCGCCGACGCCGAAGCGGCCCAGGTAGTTGAAGGCGAACTGCGGCGTGGGGCGGGCGGCGAGGACGGGAGCGCTCTGCGGGTTGAGATAGCGCAGCAGACCGTGGGTCAGTCCCGCGCGGCCGGAGTCACGGGTGCGGGAGCGCACCTGGGCGACCGCGCCGTCCAGGGCGATCGGGTCGGTCCGTGCCTCGGCCCAGGAGCAGCCGGGGTCGAGTACCACGGGGTACAGGGTGGTGAACCAGCCGACCGTACGGGACAGGTCGAGGTTGTCCGCGAACTCCTCACGTCCGTGGCCCTCCAGGTCCACGAGCAGCGCGTCCGGGCCGTCCCGCCAGTCGGCGGCGGCCAGGGCGAACGCGGTGAGCAGCAGGTCCTGCACCGAGCAGTCGAAAGCCGCGGTCGCGTCGCCCAGCAGGCGCGCGGTGAGTGCGCCGGGCAAGGTGGCGGTGTGGCGGCGCCGGGTGTCCTCGGTGTCCGACGCGGGATCCAGGGGGCGCGCGGCGACCGGTGGTTCCACGGGGTCCGGGCACTCGTGGGAGAACGTGCGGAGCACGGCCGGGTGATGGGCGTACCCCACCAGCGCCTTCGCCCACTGCGCGAAGGACGTCCCGGTCGGTTGCAGCGTCGGGGTCCGGCCCCGGCGTACCGCCTCCCAGGCGGTGTCGAGGTCGTCTCGGAGGATGCGCCAGGAGACGCCGTCGATCCCGAGGTGGTGCACGGTGAGGGTCAGCGCGCCCGCCGTCCCGGGTCCGGGGTCCGACCAGCGCGCGTGCACCATCCGGCCGCGCTCCGGGTCGGTCGGCGGGCCCGGCCGGTTCAGCTCGACCGGCACGGTGGGCAGCACCTCCAGCGACCAGATCGGGCCCGTGGTGGTCAGGGAGAGCCGCAGCATGGGGTGGTGGTCGACGAGGGCCTGCACCACCGCGCGGACCTGCTCCTCGGTGATGCCCACCGGGGTGCGTACGGTCAGGGACTGGACGAACCCGTGGAGTGTGCCGCCGCGTTCGCGCAGCCAGTGCATGACGGGCGTCAGCGGCAGTGCGGAGTCGTCCGCGTCGTCCAGCGCGATCCGGTGCGCGGGGAGCCTGTCGTCCGCGAGTGCGGCGGCGAGCCCGGCGACGGTGGGGGTGCGGAAGACGTCCGGGGTGGTGATCGCCAGACCGGCGCGCTGCGCCGCCGCCGCGAGTTGGATCGCCTGGATGCTGTCCCCGCCGAGCCGGAAGAAGTCCTGGTCGAGGGGGACGTCCGGCACGCCGAGCAGCTCGCCCACCAGCCCGGCGAGCAGCTTCTCGGCGGGCGTGCGCGGGGCCGGGCCCCTTCCGCCGCTACGAGCGGCGACCGCGGACTCCGGCGCGGGCAGCGCGGCCCGGTCCAGCTTGCCGTTGCGGGTCAGGGGCAGCCGGTCCACGGCCACCACCGCGGTCGGCAGCATGTAAGCGGGCAGCCGGTCCCGCGCCCGGTCGAGCAGCGCCTCCGTGTCGAGGCTGTCGGCCGCACCGCCGGACGCGGTCACATAGGAGACGAGCCGCCGCCCTCCCGGGCGGTCCTGTGCGACGGTCGCGGCCTGACGGACCCGCGGGTCGGCACGTAGCACGGCGTCGATCTCGCCCGTCTCGATCCGGTGGCCGCGCAGCTTGACCTGTCCGTCGGCACGACCGGCGAACTCCAGCCGACCGTCCGCACTCCACCGGGCCAGGTCGCCCGTGCGGTAGACGCGCGCCCCCGGCGGCCCCGACGGGTCGGGGACGAAGCGCTCCGCGGTGGCGCCCGCGCTCCCGAGGTAACCGCGCGCCACCCCCGCTCCCCCGAGATACAGCTCCCCCACCGACCCCGGCGGCACGGGGCGCAACGCGTCGTCGAGAAGCAGCACCCGCTTGCCGTCCAGGGGGCCGCCGATGGGGACGGACGCGGCGTCCGCGGGGAGTTCCGGGACCGCGTACCGGGTCGCGAAGACCGTGGTCTCGGTGGGCCCGTAGCCGTTGACGACGGTGAGTCCCGGCAGCGCCTGGCGCACCGCGCGGACGGCGTCCGGGGACACCACGTCCCCTCCGGTCCACACCTGGCGGACACCGGCCAGGCAGGCCGGGTCCTCGGCGGCGATGGCGTGGAAGAGTCCCGCGGTCAGCCACAGCCCGGTCACCCCGGTCTCCGCCACGGTCCGGGCCAGTTCGGCCGGGCCGAGCTGTCCCGGCGCGGCGACGACCACCTCACCGCCGGTCAGGAGCGGCACCCATAGCTCCAGGTTGAACGCGTCGAAGGCGTGCGGCGAGTGCAACAGGACCCTGTCCGCGCCACCCTCGGACCACCAGCGGTCGGCGGCGAGCCCGGCCAGTGCGCCCTGGGTGATGCCGACCCCTTTGGGCCGGCCCGTGGAACCGGATGTGAACATCACGCAGGCCAGAGCGTCCGGTGACGTCCCGGCCCCGGCGGGCGCGTCACCAGCGGGCGCGTCATCGGTGGCCGCGCCGGAGTCGGCTCGCACGTCCAGCAGGCGCAGACCGCGGTCGCGGGCGTACGTCACGATGGCGTCGCCCCTGGTGTGCCGGTCGGTGACCAGCAGCCGCGCGTCCGCGTCGGACAGGACGGTCTGCTGCCGGGGCGACGCGTCGTCCCGGTGCAGGGGCACGTACGCCGCGCCCGCCCGCACCACGGCGAGAGCGGCGACGACCAGATCCACCGAACGTTCCAGAAGCAGGGCGACGGTGCGCTCCGGACCCGCACCGGCGGCGACCAGCTCGCCCGCCAACGCGGCGGCACGCCCGTCCAGTTCGCGGTAGGTCAGCCGCTCGCCCGTTCCGGCGCAGCGCACCGCGAAGGCGTCCGGGGTACGGCGTACCCGCTCCGCGAACCGGTCGACGGCGGTGTCGGCGGGTGCGGCCGAGGTGGGCGCGCCCGTGCCCAGGGCGACGAGACGGCGTCGCTCCCCCGTGGTGGTGGTCGCCACCCGCGCCAGGGGCGTGTCGCGCTCGGCCCGCGCCACCTGCCTCAGCACGTGCGGGAAGCGGTCGGCCACGCCTCGCAGGAGGTCCTCACCGTGGTTGGCGGGGTTGGCGTCGAAGACGAGGCGCAGTTCGCCGTCACCGCGGTCGTGCGCGAAGAATGACAGGTCCTCGGACGGCGGCGCCTGGAGGTTGCGGACGGTCGCGGTGACCGAACCGAAGCGCAGCGGCCGGTCGAACCGCTGGATGTTGAGGACCGGCCCGAAGAACCTGCGTCCGTCGTCGGGACAGTCCGCCTCCCGGCGCAGGCGCTCGCCCCGGTAGCGCTGGTGCCGACGTACCGCCCGCAGTTCTTCGGCCACTTCGTCGAGCAGGCGGCCGACGGACGCGGCCGGGTCGACGCGGAGCCGCAGCGGCAGGACGTTGGCCGTCATCGCCGGGACGCGGCGGGCGAATTCGGCGGACCGGCCGGCGACCGGCAGGCTCATGACGACGTCCCGGTCACCGGTCATCGCGTGCAACTGGATCGCGGTGGCCGCGGTGAACAGCCGGGTCCAGCGGTGCCCGAGCCGCCGCGCGCCGTCCTTCAGCTCGACGAACTCCGCCGCCGACACGCCCCTGCTGGTGCGCAGCGATCGGTCCGACGCCGCCGCCGGACCCGCTCCGAGCGTCGGGAAGTGCGACCGGCCCGCCAGCCGCTCCCTCCACCGGTCGCCGTCCGCGTCGTGCTCGGCGGAACCGCGGTATGCCGTCTCGGCGTCGATCAGCGCCCGAAGCCCGCTCCAGCCGCTCCGCGGCACCGGGCTGCCCTCGTGCAGATGGCTGTAGACCTCAGCGACCCGTTCGGCGAACAGGGCCATGCCCGCCCCGTCGAGGGCGATGTGATGGACCCGGTGGAACAGCAGAGTGCGGTCGTCGCCCACGCGCAGCACCGCGCCGAAGAACAACGGCCCCGCGTCGCAGCCTCCCGCCTCGGCCATGGCCGCCCGCATCCACTTCAGCGCCGCGGCATCCGGGTCGGGCGTCTTGCGCAGGTCGACCGTCTCGACGACGTGCTCGACATCGGCGACGAGCCACTGCACGGGGGCCGCCGAACCGGCCGCTTTGATACGGACGTTCACCGCCTCACAGTCGGCGGCCGTCCTGGCGACCGCGGCCGCCAGCAGGTCGACGGCGACCGGGCCGTCCAACTCGAGGTACTCCGCCCACTGGTACGCGCCCGGCGCGCCGAACCCGCCGCGCTCGGCGAGCCATACCCCCATCTGCGCGTCGGTGAGCGGCAGTTCAGCACGGTTGTCAGGCATATGAGCGAGCGTTCCCATCCGTCCCGTCGGTGGTATGCCGACGACTGCCGTCCGATGTGTCCGTGTCGGTCAAGAAACGATGCACACCATCGAAACACGGAAGGCAATGAACGAGTAAAGCGATGGCAATGTGAGAGATCTCACGATTAATCAGCTAACGACAAAGATGCAGGTGGAGAGGGTATTGCGAGATAGAGGGAGGAATTTCGGCCGCGCCCGAGGCCGCTTTACCTCCCTCGCCGATAACTCGACCAAAAAGCCACTCCGGTGGCCGATTAACGCAGCACAGTGACGGCGCCGACCGTCATGTGGCCACGCCATTCGAGTGATGCGGCGGCCGAGTAGCTGGCGAAGTCGACTGCCCAGTCTGGTGCGTCGCGTCCGGCTCGGCCGGCCAGCGGGACGTGGCGCGCCGGGAAACAGGCCGCCGCGTTGCCGGTGGCGGCCGAGACGGCGTGGCACGCCCTCGACGACCTCGGCGTCCAGCCGGGCGAGCTGCTGCTCGTCCACGGCGCGGGCACCACCGTGGGCGAGGCGGCGGTGCCGGCTGCCGGCAGTTCTTGTGCTCGCTGTTCGACAGCGGTCCGAGAGACTCGAACATCGTCCGCCAACGGACGGGGTTCACCTGGTGAAGAAGTCGATGAGCGTGCGGGCGATGGTGCCGGGCGCGTTCTCCGTGGGGATGTGGTCCGCGCCGGGGATGCGTACGAGGGTGGTGTGCGGCATCTCCGCGGCGAACCGCTCGGCGTACGCCACCTTCTCGTAGGCGTCGTCCTCGCCCCAGAGCAGCAGCTTGGGCGTCGCCGAGCGCCGCAGCGCGGGTACCAGGTCGAGGGTGTAGCGGCTGTCGGCCGCGCCCGCCAGGGCCGTCCAGGAGCGGCGTACCCGAGGGTCGGTCCACGGGGCCAGGTAGTCCGCGACGCGCTGCTCGGTGGCGGCGCCGGCCAGCGCCGCCGTCACCGCCCGTCGGCGGGCGCCGAGGATGTCCTCCGCAGTGGCGCCCGGGCCGCGGAAGCGGGCCACGTGGGGTGCCGGCCAGGAGTCGTAGGTGACCGAGTTGACCAGGGCCAGCCGGGACACCTTCAGCCGGTCGTGAACGAGGAGGTGCTGGGCGATGGCGCCGCCGATGTCATGGCCCGCCACCGGGACCGCTCCACGGATGCCCACCGCGGACGCGAATCTCGCCACCCAGTCCGCGAGGGCCGGGACGGTGGCCGTCTCCGGGGTGAGCTCGCCTCCGGAGCGTCCCAGCCCGGGGAGGTCGACCGCGAGCGGCCGCAGCCCCGCGTCGGCGAGACGGGCCACTACCGGCAGCCAGACCCGGCTCCAGTACGTGCCGTGCAGCAGCAGTACGGCCGGGCCGTCCCGCTCCACGGTCAGGTAGCTGGCCGTCTCCCCGTCCACCTGGACCGTGGTCCTCAGCACTCGCGTTTCGGTGGTGTCACTCATGGGACCACTGTGACCTGGGCCGGTCCCCGTGGCCGAGAGTCCACAAAGACGCCTGCGGGTACATTTCTGCCATGAGCCTCCATCGGGTAGTGGCCCTGCTCACGGAGCCGCAGTCGCCCTTCGAGGTCGCCTGCGCCGCCGAGGTCTTCGGCGCGGACGTCCCCGAAGTCCCGGCCCGCTACAGCTTCCGCGTCTGCGCCGAGCGACCCGGCCTCCTGCGGACCACCGTCGGCTACTCGATCCTCGTCGACGCGGGGCTGGATGCCGTGCAGGAGGCGGACACCGTGGTCATCCCCGGCTGGCAGCAGCCGGCCGCACCGGTGTCGCCGGCCGTCACCGAAGCGCTGCGGGCCGCCCACGGGCGCGGGGCGAGGATCGTCGCCATCTGCACGGGCGCGTTCGTCCTCGCCAGGACCGGGCTGCTCGACGGCCGCCGCGCCACCACCCACTGGCGCAGCACGGCCCTGCTCGCCGCCGCCTTCCCCGAGGTGCGGGTGGACACCGACGTGCTCTTCGTGGACCACGGCGACGTGGCGACCAGCGCCGGCACCGGCGCGGGTATCGACCTGTGCCTCCACCTCGTACGGACGGACCATGGGGCGGCCCACGCCGCCCGGATCGCCCGAAGCATGGTCCTGCCACCGCACCGCGAGGGCAGCCAGCTCCAGTACGCCACTCCCCCCGTGCCGGCCAAGGCGGACGAATCCCTGGCCCCGGTGCTGGACTGGGCCACCGCGCACCTCGGCACCCGGCTGACCCTCGACCGCCTCGCCGAACGCGCGGGACTGTCCCACCGCACCCTTGCCCGCCGGTTCACCGAACAGCTCGGCACCAGCCCGGGACGGTGGCTGCTCACCCAGCGCATCAACGCGGCCCGGGTACTGCTGGAGCAGACCGACCTGCCAGTCGAAGCCATCGCCACCCGGGTCGGCCTCGCCTCGGCGGTCAACCTGCGCCGCCGCTTCAGGGCACACCTGGGCACCACACCCGGCGCCTACCGGCGCGCCTTCGGCGAGACGTGACGCTCTCGCCGCACCCTGCTCGCCGGTGTGCGCCCGCGCGATGCTGAGCGCTGCCACACGCACCCGCTCTCGGCAGGGATCGCCGCCCCGTCCGCTGTCAGGCCCGGCCGATAAGGTCCCGTGCCATGACCTCGGACAACCGACTGGGCGAACTGCGCGAGCTGCTGGCGACGGGCAAGCCGGTCAAGATACGCAAGGCCATCGGGGAACTCGTCCTGATCCGGGACGACGGTACGGCGCTCGACCTGGCCGCCCGGTTCGAACGCGCGGCCGAGTACTCCTCGGAGACGCTGCTACGGCTGTGGCCCAAGGCGGCCGACCCGGACGGCTTCTGCGCCGCCCTCCTCGTCCCCGCCTTCGCGCGCGAGAACCGCACCTCGCTGCGCCTGCGCCGGATGACCTCGCTGACCGGCCTGCGCCACCTCACCACGCTCCGCGCCCTGCACATCGACCGCTGCAAGGAGATCACGGACCTCACCGAGGTCGGCGAACTCACCGGCCTCACCGACCTCGATCTCAACGGCTGCGCGGGCATCGAGGACCTGGCCCCGATCGGCCGTCTCACCGGACTGACCCGGCTCAACCTGCACCGCTGCCGGGCCGTGTCGGACATCGCGCCGCTGCTGACGCTCGGGCGGCTGCGCGAGCTGGACCTGAGCATGACCAAGGTGCGGTCCGCCGACGGCTTCGGTACGGCGTTCCCCGCGCTGGAGACCCTGACGCTGCGCGGCTGCCGCTCCTTCAAGGACGCCTCCCCCCTGTCCGGGCTGACCCGGCTCACCCACCTCGACCTCGGCTGGACCGGGATCCGCGACCTGACCGGGCTGCGGGACGTCCCCGCCGTGACCCACCTGGACCTGCGCAGCTGCGGCCACCTGCGGGACCTGACCGGCATCGACGCGCTGCCCGCCCTGACCGACCTGACCCTGGACGACTGCCCCCGTCTGAAGACCCTCCACGGGCTGGGCTCCCACCCCGGCCTGGAGTGGCTTGGTATCAATGGCTGCACCGAACTGACCGACCTGAGCGCGCTGTCCGCGCTGACCGGGCTGCGGAGGCTGTTCATCACGCGGGCCGAGCACCTCACCGACCTGCGCGGACTCGAAACCGTTCGCGACCTGGGGCAGGTCTTGCTCGAAGACTGCCCCGCTCTTGGGGACTTCTCCGCGCTCACCCAACTGCCGTCACTGGGCGTGATCAACCTGCGGGGCATCCGGCAACTCCGCGATCTCTCGCCGTTCGCGGGGGTCTCCGGCCTGGAGTTCCTCAGCGTCGGACGCTGCGACAACCTGGTCACCCTGGAGGGCCTGGAACGCCATGACCGGCTGCACGAGTTGTGGGTCTCCCACTGCCGCACCCTGCGCGCCCCCGGCCGCCTCGGTGAACTGCCCGCCCTGCGCGAGGTGCGGATCCAGGACTGCCCCTCGCTGACCGGCCTCGACGGCCTCGGTGACCTGCCCGCGCTGCGCAAACTCAGCGTCGAGGACTGCGCGGTGCTCGTGGACCCCGGCGGCCTGGCCGGTGCCCCGGTGGACGACCTCACCTTCTCCCAGGTGCCGAACCTGGGCTCGCTGCGCGCCCTGGAGGACTGCCCCGACCTGAGGAAACTGGTGCTTGAGGACTGCCCGCGCGTGGCCGGCATACCGGCCGGGCCAGTCGTCGACCTCAACATCAAGGGCGTGGACTGGCGGGACCTCTCTCCCCTGGCCGGTCACAAGAACCTCCGCGTCCTACGGCTGTGGCTGCCCGAACTGAAGGACATCGGCGCGCTGTCCGGCCTGCCCGGCCTCACCGACGTCCACCTGCTCGAGTGCAGGGCTCTCGAGGACGTGAGCCCGCTGCTCGACCTGCCGTCCCTGACGAAGGCCGCGCTGCCCTTCCGCTTGACGTGGGAGGCGTACGACGGGCGGCCCGGCCCCCTGCACACCGCACTCACCGAGCGGGGAGTGGACCTGGCCCGCTACTGACCGCGCGCGTCGCCCCCAGCCGCCCGGCCTCCCCCACACCAACACGACCCGGCCGCTCTCAGCGTCCTCCGTTTGCCTGGGTCCGGCTGGGCGACCTTGTCGGGGCGCGGGCGCTGTTCGAGCAGATCGGCTACCGGATGCGGCGCCGGATCGGATGGGATTCCGGCAAGCACAGAGTCTTTATGTCCGGATGCTGTGACCGCGCTGGTCAGCCACCGCTGGCGGGCTGTTGTTGGAACACATCGTTCATGATCTTCTCCGCTGTGCCGCCATGGCCGCCCGGAGCCGTGACGCGTAGCCAGAGGAAGTAGTCGCGTGGCGTCCGATCCTTCTGTCCGGGCAGGCGCCACCAAGTCCTCAGGGAGCGGACCAGGTAACCGGTCCTGCCCTCGTCGGTGTCGACGAGACGGTAGCGCGTGTAGGCGTCGTGCCGGGGCAAGGTGCCCGGACTCGGGCCGGGGCGGCGAGAGTAGAACGTGTCACGGTCGCCTCCCGTACAGGCGGAGGGGCATGCGTACACCACCAGCTCCATGCGCAGTGGCCCGTCCGGAGTCCTGAACGTGCACGACAGTCCGTCCTCGTGCTCTTCGCCGTGCGGTGTGTGGGCACAGCGCACGGGACGCGGCAGCCGCACGGCCATCCAGAACGTGCTGTGCAGCTGGATCCCGAGGATCTCGGAGCGCTCGTCACCGCGCCATCGCGCGCCGTGGAGTCGCTTGGCGGGCTCGTCGTGGTACAGGCCGAACCGGGACCTCTTCGGCAACTCCGGGCGCGGCAGATCCCGCGGCAGGCGCTCGCCTGGCCGCGCGGGGCCGGTGAGTCCGGCGTTGCGCAGCACGGTACGCGCGATGGCCTCCGCCATCTCGCGTGTCCGGGCCGTCGTGGCGAACTCCATGCTGACATCCACGATCACCACCGCGTTGTCGACCCGAGCGCGTATGACGCCGATGGGGATCGAAGCGGTGCCGCTCAGCTGCCGGGCGGCCGGATCGGTGGCGGGCAGGAAGGCGTTGCTCGCCACCGCCGAGTCTCCGACGCCGTCGCGCCGTGCGGGCTCGAGCATCGGGAAGCTCCGTACCCACCGCTCGGCGGATGCGCTGCTGTTACGGCCCGGCTCGGCCGCGGTGAAGCCCACGCCCACGGTGACCATGGCGTCGGGGCGGAACGGTGCCTGCTCCGCGTAGACGCAGCTGCTGGCGCTGTGCAGTTTCGGGTAACCGGAATCGATCAACTTGGGCGCGCGCCAGACTCCGCGGTCCTTGTCGTAGCCGGTCACCCTGGCGGGGTCCGCCAGTACCGGACGCAGGTCATGGGGCGTGAGCAGGGTACAGGCCCGGTCGAGCGAGCGGATCGGACCTGCCGCGGGGGGACCGCCCAGGGCGCCGGTGATCAGGGCGAACGCAGCCAGCGACGCGACGAGGCCGCCCGCCATGGCCAGCGCCTTGTCCTCCAACTCAACGCGCCGCGTCAGCAACCGCTCGGACTCTTCGTCGAGCGGGAACTCCTCACTGCCGGACTGCTGGGCTCGGCGGGTGGCCGCGTCCGCGGCGAGCGCGTGCTGTAGTTCCAGGTGCCGGAAGCGGTAGGAGCCGCCGGATTGCCGCAGTACTCCGCGGCGGTGCGCGTCCCGCAGGAAACGCGTCAGGCGCCAGGGCAGATGCCCGCCGAGGCCGAGCCAGAACCGCGCGGCGCAGTAGCGGCCCCAGGCGGAGACGGCGCAGCTCCACACCCCGATGCCGATGGCCAGCGCGACGGCGGCGGTGGTCCAACGGGCCGTGTCCACGAGGTCCTGCCCCTGGCGGAGTCCCCACAGCGGCACGGCGATCGACACACACGCCAGAAGGCCCTTGTGCATGCGCAATGGGGCCGGGCTGCCGGGGAGGGAGACGACGGCGAACCAGAGCGCGGCCCGGCGGTCGGCCCGCAGGAGGGCCTCGGGGCCGTGGGTCTCGGGGTCGGCCGGGGCACGCACGGCGTTGCGCAGGGTGATGAGGCCCAGGACCAGCAAGCCCCCGGTGCAGGTAACGGCGGCGGTCCGGATCGTGTTGCCGCCTGTCGTGGCGGCCAGCACCCACAGGACGCCGAGCAGTACCGCGCCGAGGCCGAGCGAGATACGCCAGCGGGTGTTGCGCAAGGCCGACCGGACGTCGCGGGGCGTGGGGCGCCGTAGCCGCTGGGGCTGCGGGAATTCGTCGTCCGCGGTCTGGTACCAGTCCGCGACCACGGCCCCCGTCCCGCCGATGAGGACGACCAGCCACATGGGCAGCGGCATCGCGGAAGCGCTCTCGGCCCATGGCAAGCCGGTCAGGGAGACGGCGACGGCGAGCAGCGCGGGCAGGGGCAGCGTCAGCAGCATGCGGGCGCGCAGTGGCACCATGCGGTCCACGTGCCACCAGGCGATGTCCGGCTGTTCCGTCTCGGTCTGGCGCAGAGCCAGTTCACCGAGCCAGCGGTGGGCTTCCGCCCCCGTCCACGTCGGTCCGGCGCCAGGTGCGGCGGTGCTGTCGGGCGCGTAGGCGGCGTCCACGAAGGCGCTGAACAGGTGCCGTTCCAGGTCATGCGCGGTGTGAAAGCGCCCGGGCGTGAGGAGTTCGGCGGGGTCGGCGGTGGTGTCGCTGTAGGCGGCGCGCGCGAGCGAGACCATCAGCGGCGTGCGCAACACGGCGCGCAGCAGCCGTACTTCATGTGCGTCGTCACGCTCATCCGCCAGCGGGGCGAGCACCGGGTCCCACTTGGTGCCGGTGCTCGCCTCCCGCGGCCCCTTTGCCGTGCGAGGGCGTGCCGAACGCGGCAGGTAGGCGCGTACGTCCGCCACGTCCAGCGGGCGCAGTTCGACGGCGGCCATGCCCGCCAGCCGTACGTCCCCCTCCTCCACCGCCGTGGTGAAGGCGGCGCTGCGGCTGGTGAGGATCAGCGGCCCGGTGCCGCGCAGACTGTCACGCAGCTGTCTGAGCGCGGTCACGCGTACCCTGGCGGGGAGCTCGTCGAAACCGTCCAGTACGGGCAGCACGAGCCCGGACGTGATCAGCTGATGGGCCACCGCACGGCTTGGTGCGACGGGCGAGGTGAGTACGTCGGGGTGGTCCTCGGCCAGGGCTCCGGCGGCCCACCACCACAGGGACGGTTGTACGCGCGGATTCCAGGAGCCCAGAGGCAGGACGACCGGTACCGGCTCGGTGACACGGCGTCGGCGCAGCAGATCCCTGGCGAGGCGGAGGACGAGGACGGACTTGCCCGCTCCCGGAGCGCCGAGCACCAGCAGCCGGCCGCGTGGGAGCCGAGCGTACTGATCAACGATATGGCTGAACTCGCCTTCCAGAATGGGCACTTCACCGTCATCGGCGAGGCTCTCGTGGTGATCGCCCAGACCAGGCGCCGCGGGCGCCCAGCGAACGGTGAGCGGCATCGGATCGTCTGTGCGGCTGCGCGCCTCCTCTTGTGCGTACCGTACGGCCAAGGTCCGGGCGAGCGCCTCGGCGGTGTCGTGGAGGCTGCTGTGGGGAACCTGGATGAGAAGGCGGCGGACCTCACGGCGGTGACGCGACACCAGCCCCGCGCCCAGGAGGACGGCGAGGCTCACGCACCCCGCCGCCGCCAGCCACCTGGCTCGGACTCCGGACACCAGGCTGCTGCCCCCAGCCCCCAGGAACACCCCCAGCGCGACCAGAACAGCACCGGCGAACGCGGCAAACAGATAGTCCCGGCCCACGGGCCGCACCTGGGCGATGACGCTGCCCACACTCTGCGCCTGGATGACCGGACCGTGGAACGTACCACCCGATATCTCGTTGCGGCCGCCGCGCGCAGGACCGCTCCCGCGGGCCTCTCCCGGCCTCCGCCGCATGGCCGAACCACCTCCCCCCAGGCAGACCGCAGTCCCATACTGCACGCTCCGTCCGCGAGCGGGACCCTCACGCGGCCCGCCGTTGCGCACCCGTGATCCCGGATACCGGGCCTCCTCGAGCGCTCAGTGAGAGCGACCGGCGCGCGGTTCACTGGTGCACCGCGTCGACGCCCACCTGACCGGGGCACCCCATCGACCGCGGCGGTGAATACACCTCCGCCGAATTCCGAGGTGCGAATACGGGAGCTGGAACTGAGGCTTTCGCCTT
This sequence comes from Streptomyces sp. 5-10, assembly GCF_014712245.1. Lineage (NCBI taxonomy): Bacteria > Bacillati > Actinomycetota > Actinomycetes > Kitasatosporales > Streptomycetaceae > Streptomyces > Streptomyces sp. 5-10. The sequence goes on along the minus strand of NZ_JACVYG010000010.1, from coordinate 9,796 downwards.
CACCGAGACCTTCTGGAACTGTCGCCGTCCACACAAGCACAAGACCCGCGGCTAAAACCTCACACCAGCCGAGACCAGATAGCGGCAGCACCATGCACTCGCAGCGCAGAGATCGAGTGTCCAAGATCAGGGCAAAACTTCGGTCAAGATGTCCAGCTGCGTACCGGTCATCGTCGCCACCAGACTGCGCAAAGGCTCGGCATGCTCCGGGAAGGGAGCCGCGTCGCTGCTGCGTAAGGCCCTTGCCACGGTGCGGGCGATGGGCGTCACCGCGCAGATCATCGTCCGCGCCGACTCCGCGCACTTCGCCGGCCCGTGGACCGCCACCGGCCACCGTCTGCGCAGCTGACACGGCAGTGGTAGCTCCGGTGTCCTTGCCGGTCGGAGGCCGGTTGGGGGATGAGTACGGCCACCGCGACGCTCGCAATTCATGCGGTGGATCGAGGCTGCGCGCATTATCACGGTGGGCGAATAGAGATCATGGAGTAACCTGCGCGGACGCGGCCTTTCGATGGAAAGCACTACGGAACGCAACCGAAACACTTCAAGATCATTCCCGCGCCCTCCCATGTTAAATCCGAGTATCGGGAGCCCAGAGCGGTGATCGCAAGCACGGAGATAGCTTCACATGCGCGGACATCAGGGCTAAAGTCTTCTGCGGCTACAGCCATTGACACGGGGTATTTTGACGCCGCTACGAACAGTAGCGGCAGACGGGGGACTTTCAGAATGGCTCCTGTGGAGTACATGGACGCGCTCTCTCAACTCAGAAACATATATCGAGAAACGTCCGACGGGAATGCAGGCATTGTCCTCGTTCGCGGTGGGATGGCGAGCGGTAAAACCAGACTCCTCTACGATTTCCTGCTGAATTCACGGGACGCGGGGGCGCTCACGTTAATCGCGCACGGCTCCCAGGCCGAGCGCACGGTCCGCGGCGGGGTGATCGAGCAGATCCTGCGCGGCGGCGGGCTGGGCATGGACGCCGGCGTGGACGCGTGCGCCGACGACGGCCGCGCCGACCGGCTGGTCCAGCGAGTGTGCGAGCGGCTGCTGGAGGTGTCGAGGAAGCGCCCCGTCGTCATCGGCGTGGACGACGTGCATTTCGCGGACGACGTCTCGCTGCAAGCGCTGCTTCATCTGCACCGCCGCATTCACGGGTCGCGCATTCTCGTGGTGCTGAACATGTGGGAACGATCCCGCCCGACAATGTCCTTGTTCTGCGCCGAGCTGAACCGGCGTCCCGTCCACACGCTGCGGCTCGCGCCGATGTCGCGGGACGCGGTCGTCGAGCTGGCGGCCGGCTCGCTCGGCCGGCAGACGGCGCTGCGCATCGCGCCGGTCTTGATGGAGCAGAGCCGGGGGAACCCGCTGCTGGTGAACGCGCTGGTCGAGGAATGGAGCGTCGACCAGGTCGGCAAGGACGGGCCGCCGGAGCCGGGAACCGAGTTCGGGCTTGCCGTCCTCGGCAGCCTGCACCGCTGGGAACCGCAGCTGCTGGACGTCTGCCACGCGCTGGCCGTGCTCGGTGAGCACGCCACGGAGTCGCTGCTCGTCCAGCTCGCGCAGGCGCCGCCGGAGTACGTCACCGAGGTCATCGACATCCTCGACGCGGCGGGGTTGCTCGCCGACGGGCAGTTCCGGCACTCCACCGTCCGCCTGGCGGTCCTCGGCGACCTGGCCCCCCACGCGCGCTCGGCCATGCACCGGCGCGCGGCCGAGCTGCTGCACCAGCGCGGCGTGTCCGCGACCGACATCGCCGAGCACTGCCTCGCCGCGGGCGGCATCAGCGGCCCCTTCCAGATAAGGACCCTGCGGGAGGCCGCCCGGCAGGCGCTCGCCACCGACCGGCCCGCGCGGGCCCAGCGCTACCTTGAGCTCGGGCTGGCGGCCTGCGACGACGAGCAGGAGCGGCTGGAGCTCACCAGGGCGTGCGCCGAGGTCGCCTGGCGGGTCCACCCCTCCACCGCCGCGTACTCGTCCGCGGCGGTCCTCGACCGGGACCTCGGAGCCCTGACCAGCCGGGATGCGGTCACCGTGGTCCAGCGCTCCCTGTGGCACGGCGAGTTCGACACCGCCGCCCGGGTCCTGGCCCGGCTCGGGGAGTCCGGCGTCCTGCCGGAACCGCAGGTCTCGGCCGAGCTGCGCCTGACCCTGCACTGGTACTACGGCGCCACCGTCGACCGCTCCTGCGGGCCGGTCGACATCACGGCGCTCGGCGAGCACTGGACGCCCGCCGGCGACCCGTGGACCGCCATCGCCGACTCCCTGAGCACGCTGTGGACCGGAGCCGACAGCAAGGAGGCCGTGGACAGCGCCGAGCATGTCCTGAGGAGCTTCCGGCTCGACGAGATCGGGCTGGAGGTCCTGGCCACCGCACTGCTGACCCTGGCGTACGCGGGTGAGGGCGACGAGGCGGCCCGCCAGTGCGACCGGCTCATCGACGAGGCCGTGCGGCGCGGCGGCGTCACCTGGCAGGCGCTGCTGCGCGCGGTCCGCGCGGAGATCGCGCTCTCCCAGGACGATCCGGGGTCGGCGACGACGCAGGCGGTCCAGGCGCTGCAGCTGCTGCGTCCCGGGGAGTGGGGGGTGCTCATCGGGTATCCGCTGACGTGCCTGCTGTTGGCCGACGCGGCGCGCGGGCGCGCCGACGCGATCGCCGAGCCGCAGCGGCTGATCGTTCCAGAGGCGATGTTCGGCACCGTCATCGGCCTTCGGTACCTGCACGCCCGCGGGAAGTACTACCTGGCCACAGGGCATCTGCTCACCGCGATCACCGACCTGCAAGCGTGCAGGCAGATCATGCGCGACCGGGGCCTCGGCGCGCCCATGCTCGTGCCGGTCGACAGCGACCTCGCCGAGGCGCGAATGGCGCTCGGGGCGCCGGAGCCGCCCGTCCTGAGCGACGCCGAGCGCCGGGTCGCGGTGCTGGCCGCCGACGGCCACTCCAATCGGGAGATCAGCCGCAAGCTCTGGATCACCGTCAGCACGGTGGAGCAGCATCTGACGCGCGTCTACCGGAAGCTGGAGGTGAGCGGCCGGCCGCAGCTCCAGGACCGGCTGGCCCGCTGGTCGTCGGTCGGGGCCCAGCCGAGGGGCGCCTGACGTGCCGGCCCGCGGCTGGTACGGCGCCGCGCGCGGACGGGGCCGGTTCCGGCCCCGCAGGAGGGGCCGGAACCGGCGGCACGGCCGCCTGCGGGGGACAGGGGGTCGTGCGCTGGGAAATATGGATTTCTCCGTGGGGCCCCCGCCCCAGCGGATGTCGGACGGAGTGAGGGCGCAGACCTCGCCGATGCGCAGGCCGGGCTCCCACATCAGGCGGCGGGCGATGTAGTCGCGCGCCGCCGCGGGCATGTGCCGACGGCAGGTGGTCAGTTCCTCGCGTCGGCCCTCACCTTCGTGCGACCGCCGCGGCGTCCCCCTCCTTCTGCCGCTTCGCCGCCGAGACGACGGGGACGCGGCGCAGCAGCAGGCCGACGCCGACAGCGCAGGCGGCGACAACGCCCATGCCGGTGATCGCGGCGACGTTCATCCCCTGGACGAACGCGTCTCTGGCCGTGGCCAGCAGGTCGGCCCCGCCGCCGGGCAGGTGGGCGGCGACCGCGTCGGCGCCGGCGAGCGTGCTGCGCGCGGAGTGGACGGCGTCGCGCGGTGCCCCGGCGACGGTGACGTCCGCCATCTTCTGGTGGTAGACGGCGGCGCCGACGCTGCCGAGGATGGCGAGGCCGAGGGCACTGCCGAACTCGTCGCTCGTCTCGGTGATGGCGGACGCGGCGCCCGCCTGCTCCTCGGGAGCGGAGTTCAGCACGAGGTCGGCCACGATCGGCCCGGTAATCATCACTCCGGAGACGACGGTGCCCGCCCCGACCAGCACGAGCCACAGATGCGAGTCGGCGGTGATCCGGGTGACCACGACGAGCCCGACACCGATCACCACGAGCCCGCCGATGAGGATCCGCGCGGGGGGCACCTTGGCCGACAGCGCGACCGACGCCACCATCGCGACCATCAGCGCGGGGAACGCGCTGAGCGACCAGAGCGCGGCCTCCAGCGGCCGCATACCGAGGACGAGTTGCAGGTACTGGTTGGAGAACAGGCTGATGCCGGTCAGCGTGAACGTCGCGATGATCTTCACCAGGACGGACGCGCTGAACATCGGGACGCGGAACAGCCGGACGTCGATCAGCGGGGACGGGTGGCGGAGCTGCCGGAGCACGAACAGGGCGCCGAGCACCAGTCCCACGGCCAGGCTGCCGACCGCGAGGTTGCTGTAGCCGTCGACCGCGAGTTTCTTGGTCCCGTAGATCGCGGCGAGGACGCCGCCGAGCGACAGAGCGGCGCCGAGGAGGTCGAACCTCCCGGCGCGCGGAGGCCGGAACTCCGGCAGCAGGATCGGGCCGAGGACGAGCAGCAGCACCATGATCGGCCCGTTGATGAGGAAGACCGACCCCCACCAGAAGTGGTTCAGCAGCAGGCCGCCGATGACCGGGCCGAGGACCGCGCCCGAGGTGAGGGCGCCGGTCCACATGCCAATCGCGGCCTTGCGCTCCTTCTCGTCGCGGAACATGTTGCGGATCAGCGCGAGCGTGGACGGCATGAGGGTCGCGCCGGCGAGTCCGAGCAGCCCGCGCGCGGCGATGAGCATCTCCGCGTTGGGCGCGTAGGCGGCCGCCACCGAGGCGCCGCCGAACGCCGCGGCGCCGAGCAGGAGCAGGCGGCGGCGCCCGATCCGGTCGCCCAGCGCCCCCATCGTGATCAGCATCCCGGCCAGCGCGAAGCCGTACATGTCCATGATCCATAACTGCTGGGTACCGGACGGCTCGAGCTCGGCACTGATGAACGGCAGCGCGAAGAACAGCACGCCGATGTCCATGGAGATGAGCAGGCAGGGCAGGACGAGGACGGCCAGGCCGATCCATTCTCTTGAACCTGCCTTAAGGCTCGCGTCAGGCATGTGTGTCCCACCTCTCAAGTTGCTGTGCCAGGCCGCGAGAGCGGCACTGATTATGGCGCATACTCTTTAGTATGACCCGCATACAGTTGCCTGGCGTATATAGTGCACACAGAAGAGGGTGGGTCGTCAACCCGGGACAGCGAAGAGGGATCTGTGAGAGAGACCGACGGTGCGAAATTGCCGGCTGCCATCGAGGCGGTCTGGGGGCTGCGCGAGCGTCCCCAGAAGGGCCCGAAACCCGGGCTGAGTCTTGAGCGCATCATCGGCGGCGCCGTCGCGATCGCCGAGGCCGAAGGCATCGGCGCGGTCTCGATGAACCGGGTGGCCATGGACCTCGGCGTCACCACGATGGCGCTCTACCGCTATGTCGGCTCCAAGGACGAGCTGCTCGTCCTGATGACCGACGCGGCGTTCGGCGCTCCACCCGACCTGGCGGCCGAGCCCGGCGGCTGGCGGGTCGGGCTGACCCGCTGGTGCTGGGCGCTGCTGCACGTCCAGTGCAAGCACTCCTGGATGCTGCGGATCCCGGTCAACGGCTACCCCACCACGCCGAACCAGCTCGGCTGGCTGGAGACCGGTCTCGCCTCGCTGGGCGACACTCCGCTGGATGAGCACGAGAAGCTGTCGGTAATGCTGACGCTCTCCGGCTTCGTCCGGATCCAGGCGACGCTGGCCTCCGACATCGACGACTACACCCGGGCGACCGGCACCGCGGCCGACGATGCGCCCGCCTCCTACGCCCGGGTGCTGGAGAAGCTCGCGAGCCCCGAACGCTTCCCCGCCCTCAACGCGGTGATCGCGTCCGGCGTCATGGATAGGCACGACGAGCCCGACACCGAGTTCATCTTCGGGCTGGAACGGTTCCTCGACGGAATCGAGCTTCTCGTGCGGGAGAAATCCTGACGTTTCCGGAAGGAAAATGGAACCCCGGGGACAAAGGTGGCCGTATATCGCGGCCCTGTCCCCGGGGAGGTCAGCCGGAGAGTCCGAGCTCGTTGTCGAGGATGCCGAACAGTTCCTCGGCGGTCGCCTCGTCCAGCTCCGGCCCGGACGCGTCCGGTGCCGCGAAGAACTCCGTGTGCAGGTACTCGGCGACCGCCGCCACCGTCGGGTAGTCGAAAACGAGAGTGGGCGGCAGCCGGTGCCCCGTCACCGCGGTGAGCCGGGTCCGCAGTTCCAGGGCGGTCAGCGAGTCGAACCCGATGTCCAGGAACCCCCGGCCGGTGTCGACCGCGCCGGACCGCTCATGCCCGAGCACCGCGGCGGCCTGCGCCCGCACCTCGTCGAGCAGGACGCGCCGGCGGTCGGCGTCGGACCGCCCGTCGAGCCGATCCAGCAGCCCGGACCGGGCGGCGGCGTCCACGCCGGCGCTCGCCGAGCGGCGTGCGGACGCGGGCGTGAGGCCGCGCAGCAGTGGCGGGATCTCGCCGGTGCGGGCGCGGAGCGCGGCGTGGTCCACCCGGAGCGGCACCAGCAGCGCGTCGTCGCGGCCGAGGGCGGCGTCGAACAGCGCGAGGGCGTCGTCCACCGGGATCGGCGGCAGGCCCTGGCGGCGCATCCGGTGCCGGTCGGCATCGGTGAGCATCCGCTCCATCCCCGCGCCGCTCCACAGCCCCCAGGCCTGCGACTGCGCGGGGAGCCCCGCGGCGCGGCGGTGCGCGGCCAGCGCGTCCAGGAACACGTTCGCCGCCGCGTACGTCGCCTGACCGGCCGCCAGCACCATGCCGCCGGCCGAGGAGAACATCACGAACATCGCCAGGTTCGCGGTGGCGGTCAGATCGTGCAGATGCCACGCCGCGTCGGCCTTCGCGCTCATCACCCGCCCCAGGCCGACGGGCGTCTGCGTCCCGACCAGCGCGTTGTCGATCACCCCGGCGGCGTGCACGATCCCGGTGAGCGGATGCTCGTCCGGAACGGCGTCGAGGGCTTCGGCGAGCCCGTTCCGGTCGCCGACGTCGCAGGCCAGGATGGTCGCCTCGGCGCCCAGCGCGGCCAGCTCCGCCCGGAGTTCCGCCGCCCCGGGCGCCGTCGGCCCGCGCCGACTCAGCAGCAGCAGCCTCCGGACGCCGAACCGGGCGGCCAGGTGCCGCGCGACGACCGCGCCGAGCCCGCCGACACCGCCGGTGACCAGCACGGTCCCGTTCCCGTCCAGACGCGGCGGGGACGCGGCCGCCTCCGCTGCCGCCCGCGCCAGCCGCGGTACCAGCACCCTGCCCTCGCGCAGCGCGCATTCGGGCTCCGCGAGGCCCGCCACGGCGGGAAGCAACCGCGCCGACTCCTCGCTCCCATCGACGTCCACCAGGACGAACCTGCCCGGGTTCTCGGCCTGGGCCGCGCGGACCAGGCCCCACACGGGCGCCGCGCCGAGGTCCACGTCCTCGCCCGGGACGGTCGACATGGCACCGCGTGTCACCACCACCAGCACGGACTCGGCCCGTTGCTCGTCCCCCAGCCATTCCTGGAGGGTTCCGAGCGTACGCTCCGCCGTCTCCCGTGCGCGCGCGGGCACGTCCCCGGAGAGCGTCTCGACCTCCAGGACGGTGACGCCGGCGGTGTCCCCGCCGGGCTCGCCAGTAGGGACGCGGTCGGCGGGCAGCGGCGACCAGGTGACCCGGTACAGGTCGCCGCCGCCCGCGCGTCCGGCGCCCAGCTGATCCGCCGTCACGGGGCGGCCGGCGAGCGACCGCGTGGACAGCACCGGCCGACCGATGCCGTCGGCCACCTCCACCGCGACCGTCCCACGCTCCCCCGGCGCGATCCGCACCCGAAGCACCGAGGCCCCGGTCGCGTGCAGCGCCACGCCCGACCAGGCGAACGGCAGGACCGTCGCCCCGGACGACTCGCCGTCCGCGACGAGCCCCGCGTGCAGCCCCGTGTCCAGCAGCGCGGGATGCAGACCGTACCGCTCCGACTCGGCGTCGACCGGGGCGGGCAGCGACACCTCGGCGAAGACCTCGTCCCCGCGCCGCCAAGCCGCCCGCATCCCCTGGAACGCAGGCCCGTAGCCGTAGCCCTGGTCGGCGAGCCGGTCGTAGAAGCCGTCGAGCACCATCGGGGTCGCGTTGGGCGGCGGCCACTCCGCGAGGTCGAAACCGGGCGGGACGGCGCCGGAGACGAGCGACCCCTCGGCGTGCAGGGTCCACGGCAGATCGTCCGCGGCCTCGTCCTGCCGCGAGTACACCTTGACCGTGCGCCGCGCGGTCTCCCCGGACTCGTCCATGGCACCGACCACGACCTGGACCGACACCCCGCCCCTCTCCGGCAACGCAAGCGGGGCCTGGAGGATCAGGTCCTCAATGAGATCGCAGCCGACATGGTCGGCGGCGCGCACGGCCATCTCCACGAATGCCGTCCCCGGCAGTAGCACCCTCCCCAGGACGGTGTGATCGGCCAGCCACGGCTGCCCTTCCACCGACACCCTCCCCGTCAGGATCGCCCCGTCCGAGTCCGGACGGGCGATCGCGGCCCGCAACAGGGGGTGCTCCACGGCCCGCTGGCCAATCCGCGAGACGTCGTCGGCGACCTGCGGCTTCAACCAGTAGGAACGATGCTGGAAGGCGTAGGTGGGGAGGTCGACGCGGCGGGCGCCGGTTCCGGCGAAGAACTCCTCCCAGGCGATGGGAACACCGTTGGTATGGAGGCGTGCCAATGCGGTGATGAGGGTGGTCGCTTCGTCCCGGTCGCGTCGAGAGGCCGGGACCACCGACGCGTCGTCGACGGTCTGCTCGACCATGGGAGTCAGCGCCGCGTCCGGGCCGACCTCGAGGAACGTACGCACACCCGCTTCCGCCACACACGCCACCGCATCCGCGAACCGCACTGGACGACGCACCTGACCCACCCAGTAACCGGCGTCAACCTCGCTCAGCGGCTCCCCAGTGACCGTGGAAACGACCGGGATCCGCGGCGGCCCGAACCTCATGCCCTCAAGCGCGCGAGCGAACTCCTCCAGCATCGGCTCCATCAACGCCGAGTGGAACGCATGCGACACCCCCAACCGACGCGTCTTCCACCCCCTGCCCGCACACACCCCCACCACCTCGGCAACAGCCCCCTCAACACCAGAAACCACCACCGACACCGGACCGTTGACCGCCGCGACCTCCACCCCACCCGACAACAGCGGCACAACCTCACCCACCGGCGCCTGCACCGCCACCATCGCCCCACCAGAGGGAAGCGCCTGCATCAGACGGCCACGCGCACCAACCAACACACACGCATCCGCCAGCGAAACCATCCCAGCCACATACGCAGCCGCAACCTCCCCAATCGAATGCCCCACCAGATAATCCGGCCGCACACCCCACGACTCCAACAGACGAAACA